>JAHEER010000076.1 GCA_024640625.1 Desulfobulbaceae bacterium | reverse complement strand
AATTATGATGCTGCAATCTTTTCGACGTAAGGTCTTCATCGCTCTGGGCGGTTTTCTGCTTCTTCTTCCCGCGCTGGTGACAGCGGCGGGTGATATCACCGGTTGGGAGGCAGATTCCGAATATAACAAACTCTACGACTCGAAAGAACGTGATTCGATCAAGGGGGACATCCTCAAGTTCATCACCGTAACACCGATGAAGGGCATGGCGCCCGGCACCGCTTTTATCCTGGATGAAGGCGGCGGCGACCAGGTGATCGTCCATGTCTGTCCCGAATCCTACGCCTCGAGCCGAGAGACAGGCCTGCGCCGTGGTGACTGGGTCAAGGTGAAGGGCGTGTGGGCCGATATAGGCGATGAATCGGTGTTTCTGGCGGCCAAGATCCGCAAGGACAACGAATACGCTTTCAAAGTACGGCTTACCAGCGACGGCACTCCTTTCTGGACCTTGACGCCCGAGTTGCTTGCCCAGGAAAAAGCCGCAGTGGAATAATAGTGTGCCGCCCGCCCCGGGCAGGGCACACTCGTTTCACTCTGCCCGAGCGCTGAGCGCTAAGCCCTGAACACCTTGGGTTCGTAGTTCAGGGTGGCGAAGTAGTCCGCGTTGGTCTCGGCCCGCCTGATCAGCTCGACGCTGCCGTCCTCTCTCAACAGCAGTTCCTGGGGACGTAACTTGCCGTTGTAGTTGAACCCCATCGCATGTCCGTGGGCACCGGTATCGTGAATTATCAGCACATCATCGTCCTCGATCACCGGCAGTTCCCGCTGGATGGCGAATTTGTCGTTGTTTTCGCATAAAGAGCCCACCACATCGACCGTTTCCACGCCGTTGCTGCCATTCTTGCCCAGTACCTCGATATGATGGTAGGCGCCATAGAGGGCAGGGCGCATCAGGGCCGACATGCAGGCGTCAACCCCGATATAGGTGCGGTAGATATCCTTGCGATTGATGGCCGAGACCACCAGTGCACCGTGCGGACCGGTGATGTAGCGGCCGCTTTCCATCGTCAGGGCTGGCATATAGCCGTGCTTCTGGGCAAATTCTCTAAACAATGAAGTAATTTCATCCGCCATGGCTGTGAGGTTCAGCGGCTCGTCATCCGGCCTGTAGGGGATACCGAGGCCGCCGCCGATGTTAATAAAATCAAAAGTTATCGAGAGTTTGTTGTGCAGCTGTTCGGCCATTTCGAGAAGCATTTCGGTGGTGGCGACCATATAGGTATAGTCCAATTCGTTGGAAGCCAGCATGGTGTGCAAACCGAACTTCTTTGCTCCCCGTGCCCGGGCTTTGGCATAGGCGTCGACAATCTGATTTTTGGCCACCCCATATTTGGCCTCGAGCGGGGTTCCAATGATGTGGTTGCCGTCCCGTTCGGCCCCCGGGTTATATCTGAAGCAGATCGTTTCCGGCATGGCCGCCACCTTGTCGATCAGATTGATGTCGTCAAGGTTCAGAATTGAGCCTCCCTCGGCCGAGGCGACAGCGAATTCTTCAGCACTTGTGTTGTTCGAAGTAAACATCAAATCCTCTGGACCGGCGCCAACCTGCCTGCTGAGGATCAGTTCGGTTATGGAACTGCAGTCGAAACCGAAATCGAGCTCAGTCATAATCTTCAGGATTGATGGGTTGGGCAGTGCCTTGACAGCATAATATTCTTTGAAGCTGCGCATCCCGGAAAAAGCTTTGTTCAAGTCATCGCCGGTTTTTTTTATACCGGCTTCATCATAGATGTGAAATGGGGTCCCGAAATGGTCTTTTAATTCGGGCAGCAGTGGATAGAGTCGTGCTTTAAAAGAATCTGAGAGGGGCATGGGAACTCCTTGTGATCAGTCAAGAGGGATTTGTGCTGTTTCTTTATGGGTAGAAAGAACCACGAAAGTTTTGGTGTCTCTGAGGCCGGTGATGGAGGCCGCCAATTCCTGCAGCAGGGCATTGAGGTGATCGGTGCCGGAAGTCCTGGTCTTGATTAGAAAACAATCCTCGCCGGTGATGAAATGGACCTCCAAAATTTCCGGCCTGGCGGTGAGGAGGTCGGCTACCTGCTGACGATTGGCTTCAGGCCTCAAGCGGAGCTGGATGAATGAAACCAGCGAATAGCCGAACCGTTCGGGGTTAAGGCGCACCTCGTAACCGTCTATAATCCCCTGTTTCTCCATCTTCCTGATCCGCTCCAGGACGGCGGAGGGGGCCAGATTGATCAGGCGGGAAACTTCGACATTGGGGATACGGGCTTTTTTCTGCAGTATCCGCAATATCTTTAAATTAGTTTGGTCCATTACGAGCCTATATTGTTCTTTTAAATGATTGGCGTGCAGAACAATATTCTCGTATATTATTATTGTCAAGAATTAAAGACGAAAAAATCACAACATAGGAAAATCGAAAAGGGAGCTAACCCACCCCCTCCATCCGGCTTGTCCCTAGACAGATGACGATACACAGTCAATAGCGTGGAGGCAAAAAAAATTCCTGCCTTTAAAGTGGGCACCGATACAACCATGCCCATCTCCGGCAAAGTGAGAGTATTCTATGGATAATGGTGACTTAAGCCACTGAGTCTTGCTATTTCTTTTTGGCCGGCATGGCGTCGGTAATCGACCCGTCAACTATTTCAGCGGCGAAGGCAAAAGTTTCTGCCAGGGTCGGATGGGCGTGGATGGTCTTGGCAATATCCTCGGCGTCGGCGCCCATTTCCAGGGCCAGAACCGCCTCATGAATGAGTTCTCCGGCGTTGGCTCCGCAGATTCCGGCACCGGCGATTCGCCCCGTGCGCTTGTCAAACAGCACTTTGCTGGCCCCGCTTGTGGTCCCTGAAGTCAGCGCCCGGCCGCTTGCCCCCCAGGCGAATTTGCCTTTTTCCAACTCTATTCCTGAGGCTTTGGCTTCTTTTTCGGTGATTCCCATCCAGGCCACCTCTGGGTAGGTATAGGCCACCGAAGGTATGGTAAGCGGGGTGAAGGCCGACTTGTGCCCGGCAATCACTTCTGCCGCCACTTTCGCCTGATGCGTGGCTTTGTGGGCCAGCATGGGTTCCCCGACCACGTCGCCGATGGCAAATATGTGGTCGGCTGAGGTGCGCTGCTGTTCATCGACCGTGATAAAACCTCGCTCATCGACGGCAATGCCCAGGTTTTCAAGGCCCAGGGACTCACTGTTCGGACGACGGCCGACAGCCACCAGTACCGCGTCAAATTCTTCGCTGCCGCTTTCTTTTTTACCCTCAAAGCTAACCTGGATCGTCTGCTTGGTGGCCTCTATTGAGGTTACCTTGGTGTCAGTGTGAATGGTGAACAATTTTTTCAGTTTCAGAAACAGCGGCTGTACCAGATCCTTGTCGGCCGGAGGAATAATCTGGCTCTCCATTTCGATGATGGTAATCTGGGATCCCAGGGCATGATACACCTGGGCCATCTCCAGTCCGATTATGCCGCCGCCGATGATCAACAGCTTTTTGGGGATCGATTCCAGAGCAAGTGCATCGGTTGAATCCCAGATTCTTTTGTCCTCGGGAGCAAAGGGCAGGGAAAATGGTCGTGATCCGGTGGCGATTATTGCATGCGCAAAGGTGACGGCGGTCTCCTCACCGTTGTTGGTAATCGCCAGAGAGTTTTGGTCGACAAAAGCCCCCGTTCCCTCGAGACGCGTCACCTTTCGAGCGCTGCAGAGTTTGTCGAGGCCGCCGGTAAGCTGTTCGATTATCGACGCTTTCTTGGCGTTTAACTGGTCCAGGTCAACATCCGGCTGAGCAAAGGTGATGCCGAACTCCTCCGCCTCTGCTGCCTCCTCTATCACCGCCGCTGCATGAAGCAGGGTCTTCGACGGAATACAGCCGACGTTGAGGCAGACGCCACCAAGTCGGTTTCGCGCTTCGACCAGACACACCGAAAGGCCAAGGTCTGCGGCGCGGAAGGCCGCCGTGTAGCCGCCGGGACCTCCGCCTATCACAACCACATCGTATCGTTTTTCATCACTCATGATAGCTATCCATAAATTAGAGGAGCGCCCGTCGCAGATCCTCTATATTGCTGCCCAGCGATCGACAGAAGCGGGCTGCTTCGGCGCCGTCGATGACACGGTGGTCATACGACAGAGAAAAGGGCAAGGTCAACCTTGGTTCGAATTCCTGGCCATTCCAGACCGGTTTCATATAACTCCTCGAGAGACCGAGAATAGCCACCTGCGGGGCGTTAACGATGGGCGTGAAACCGGTTCCGCCAATGCCCCCCAGGCTGGATATGGTGAAGGTGGCGCCCTGGAGATCACCAATTGAAAGTTTGCCATCCCGGGCAGCTCCGCTCAGATTGGATAGTTCAGCGGCAATCTCCTTGATGCCCTTACGGTCGGTATCCTTAACCACCGGCACCACCAGACCGTTGGGGGTATCAACGGCGATGCCGACATGGTAATAGTGCTTGAGGACGATTTTTCCGTTGGCGGTGTCGAGGGAACTGTTAAACAGAGGATACTCCTTGAGGGTGGCCACCACCGCTTTGATGACAAAGACCAGCGGGCTGAATTTCAGATCGTCCTGCTGGGCTTCCTGGTTCATCTGTTTCCTGAACTTTTCAAGCTCGGTGATATCGGCTTCGTCGAAGTGGGTGACGTGGGGAATGGAGATCCAGCTCCGATGCAGATGCGGTCCTGAAATTTTTTGAATTCTCCCCAGCTGCTGCTCTTCGACCGGGCCAAATTTCGAAAAATCCTCAAGTGGTGCATCAGCCAGGGGTAAGCCTCCGGTCGCCGGCGGTCCGCCGCCACCGTCGCTTACCCTCTGCTTGACAAAGTTCTGCACGTCCTCCTTGAGGATTCGTCCTTTGGGGCCGGTGGCGCTGATCAACCCAAGATCGACGCCGAGTTCTCTGGCGTAGCTGCGGACCGACGGGGAGGCGTGCAAATCGCCCTCCGGCTTTTCTGGCGCCGCGGCTTCCTGCTCCTCTTTTTCGGGGGCCGGCTGCTCTTCAACCGGTTCTGCCGGCGCCGGTTCCTCGGCTGCGGTCGGCTCCGGAACCGCCTGCGGTTCTTCTGCTGCCGGTTCCGCCTCATCACCTGAAGTTTCCAGCAAAACGATTATGTCATCGTTGCCGACGGTGTCGCCTTCCTGCAGCTTCACCTCGGTAATCGTGCCTGCAAACGGGCTGGGGATATCCATGACCGCCTTTTCACTCTCCAATGCGACCAGCGGGTCTTCCACCTCGACCTTGTCGCCGGGCTTTACGTAGACATCGACAACGGTGATTTCCTGTACATCGCCAAAATCGGGTACGGTGATCTGTTCGATTGCCATAGAGCGATCTCCTGTCAGCAATTGAGGGGATGGGGTGAATCTGGATCGATGCCAAACTTATCGATGGCTTCGGCAACTTTATTTAACGATATTTTTTCCTCGTCGGCCAGCGCTTTCAGCGCGGACACGACAATATGATAGCGATCGACCCTGAAGAAATGTCTGAGCACTTCCCTGGTGTCGCTGCGGCCGTACCCGTCGGTGCCAAGTATGGTCAGGGGAAGATCTATCTGGCTTCTGATCTGCTCGGCATAGGCGCAGACATTATCGGTGCTGATGACCACGGGCCCCTGGGCGTCTTGCAAAAGGGTCTGGACATAGCTCCGTTTCTTTGGCTGATCCGGATGCAGCCTGTTCCATTCGGAAACCAGCATCCCGTCCCGATAGAGCTGATTGATCCCCAGCACACTCCAGACATTGGCGCCTATGTCATATTCCTCCTTCAGCAATTCGGCAGCGGCGATTACTTCGCGCAGGATCGAACCGCTGCCCATGAGCTGGATATCGGCATCCCTAGACTCCGAACCCGAAAAGAGGTACATACCCCGGTGGATGCCTTCTTCGACTCCTTCGGGCAGGGACGGCTGGCTGTAATTCTCGTTGAGAAGCGTAATGTAGTAGAAGACATCTTCACACTGGCCATACATCAGATCAAGGCCGTTCTGCACCAGCACTGCCACCTCATAGGCAAAGGTCGGATCATAGGCCCGGCAGGATGGGTAGGCCGAAGCAAACAGCAGGCTGTGACCGTCCTGGTGCTGCAGTCCTTCACCGTTCAGAGTGGTTCTCCCCGAGGTGGCACCCATCAGAAAACCTTTAGCCTTGCTATCCCCGGCCGCCCAGAGCTGGTCGCCGATGCGCTGGAAACCAAAAATTGAGTAGAAGGTGTAGAAGGGGATCATCGGTGTGCCGTAGTTGACATGGGCCGTTCCAGCCGCGAGCCAGGAGGAGATCGAGCCGGCCTCGGTGATCCCTTCCTCGAGAATTTGCCCCTTGGGGTCTTCACGATACCAGGCGATGGTTTCCGAGTCCTGGGGTTCGTAAAGCTGACCGGTGGGGGCATAGATGCCGAGCTGCCTGAACAGTCCTTCCATCCCGAAGGTTCGGGCCTCGTCGGGTATGATAGGAACGATCCGGGTGCCGATATTTTTATCCTTCACCAGGGAGCTCAGCATTCTGACGAAGGCCATGGTGGTTGAAATTTCTCGTTTACCCGATGACTCGAGCAACGCCTTGAAAGCTTCCAGAGGGGGAATCTCCAGCGCGGTCTGCTCCTGGTTCCTGAACGGCACCGGTCCGCCAAGAGCCCGGCGGCGCTCCTCAATAAACTTCTGTTCCGGACTGCCTTTCGGCGGCTTGATGAAGGGCAGTGCTTCCAGGGCGTCGTCTTCAAGCGGTACATGGAATCGGTCCCTGAAGAATTTGAGGGACTCGACATCCATCTTCTTGACGTTGTGGGCAACCATAACCGACTCACCTGCCTGCCCCATGCCGAAACCTTTGATGGTCTTGATAAGAATCACCGTGGGTTTGCCTTTGAAGCGTGAGGCCTGGGAGAAGGCGGCGTAAACCTTGCGGGGATCATGTCCGCCCCGGGTCATCTGCCAGAGTTCCTGGTCGGGAATGTCCTCTACCAGTGCCAGCAGTTCAGGGGCGTCGCCAAATACTTTCTGGCGCAGATATTCGGGACCCCGGGCCCGGATGGTTTGAAAGTCGCCGTCGACCATCTCGCCGAATTTTTTGATCAGCAGCCCATCTTTATCGCGAGCCAGTATCTTGTCCCACTCGCTGCCCCAAAGAACTTTGATGACGTTCCATCCCGCACCCCTGAACCTGCCTTCAAGCTCCTGAATGATCTTGCCGTTTCCCCGGACTGGTCCGTCGAGTCGCTGCAGGTTGCAATTGACCACGAAAATCAGATTGTCGAGCCGCTCCCGGGCGGCAAGGGTAAGTGCGCCCATCGATTCAGGTTCGTCCGATTCACCGTCACCCATGAAAAACCAGACCTTTCGGTCGCCGGCTTTTTTCAACTCCCGGCTGTCCATGTATTTCATGAACCGGGCCTGATAAATGGCCATCATTGGACCCAACCCCATGGAGACGGTGGGGAACTCCCAGAAATCGGACATCAGCCACGGGTGGGGGTAGGAGGATAGTCCCCTGCCGTCGACTTCGCGACGGAATTTGCTGAGCTGCTCCTCAGTCAGCCGCCCTTCGACGAAGGCTCTGGCATAAATCCCCGGTGAGCTGTGACCCTGAAAAAAAACCATGTCCGGACCATCCGGGGCGTCTGGTCCCCTGAAGAACCAGTTGAAACCAACCTCGTAGATGGCCGATACCGAAGTGTAGGTGGCAATATGGCCGCCAAGACCGAGTCCACCTTTATTGGCGCGGGCGACCATCGCCATCGCATTCCAGCGCACGTAGGCGGCTACATTTCTGGCAATAAATGAATCTCCGGGAATCTTATCCTCCTGCTCCGGCGGAATGGTGTTGCAGTAAGGGGTCAGAATACCCGGCGAGGTTGCCACGCCCTGGGTACGGGCCCGGTCGGTCAGGACCCGCAGAAGGAAATCGGCCTTTTCTCCTCCTTCGTGCGTGATCACGCCATCGAGTGCATCAAGCCATTCTCTGGTTTCCTGGGGATCCGGGTCTTTATAGTAGGCACACATGGTAATTCCTTGGTTTAAGGTAATGTTTTCAGAAATCTAAAGTAACTCCAACTATCTGTATCATTTCCCTAAATATCAAGTCCGGGGAGTTGAAAAACCGATTCTACACCGGTAGATTTGCGCTTTCCACGGATTTTCCGAGCCGCTGGTGCGTGGCATGATGCTGGCTGGAGGATCCAAGACGGACGAATTGGCTAAAGCAATGCTGGGGTTCAGGGATTCGTTTCTGGTTGGCTTTTTCCTCACCATTGGCCTGGCCGAAATGGTTCATGTTTCCACGGTTGCAGCGTTGGGAATGGGCCGAATGGGCACGGCAGCGTATGACAACCCCAGGCAAAAATATGAAAAAACCGTGATAGGGTTCAATTTCGACGAAGTACGGATGGGGCAGCACGACGCAGCACTCTGAAGCTGGTGCCGGGTTTTCAGAGCACATCTGTGGTCTGGTAGACGAGCAGGGACTTAAGGTTTAGCTTGCAGGACCGGAGCAGGGGAAGCATGAAGGTGCGCTCCCCCTGCCGTTGCTGCTGACGGCTATTCGAGGTCCTGCGCAAACAGTTCCGAATAGATCTTCTGGAATTCCCCGGATTTGATTGCTGACTTGATGTCCGCCGTGTTGGTATTGAACCAGGTGTGCATCGGGTCGTTGGCAAACAGCTCGTCGATGTAATCATTCACTTCTTGATCACCCACGTGGCGTGCTTCGGGAATGAACTTGAAGTAAAAATTGTGAGCCACATCGTAAATTCCGTGCCACCAGGCATAGTCGGGACCCATCATCGCTGCACCCATGCGGGCGCGGCGGCCCTCATGATGCCAGAGTTCCCAATATTCCCATTCGAGATCGTTGGAGAAAGCGGCCTTGTTTTCCAGCAAGCCCTTGGCTTTGACCATCTTGATGATCTCGGTCGCCGGTTTGGCGAATTTCTCGTTGTAGAGCTTTACCAGCGCATCATACTGGAAATAGTGCCCGTCCACGAAGCCCTGCTGGTGGCAGTTAAGACAGACATCCTCCATCGCCTTCCTTTTCACTCCTGCGTCATCCTTGTATTTCGAGATAGGTGGCCGCAGGGTCCAGGAGATGCGGTCGCCCACGTCGTGGGTGACCGCCTGTTTGGCGGTTGCCGACATATGGCAGGTGGAGCAGGTGGGTGCTTCGAAATAATCCTTGCCGACGACCCACTCATCCTTGTCGAGATTCAGCCGGTCTTTGTAGCCGTAATAGGCGATACCGTGCTTGGATTCTTCAAAGATCTCTTTTTGCGGGTGGTCTGGACCGAGGTGGCATTTGCCGCAGTTTTCCGGCTGCCGGGCCTGATACTTGGAGAAAGAATGGCGCGAATGACAGGCGTTGCAGGCCCCTTTCGAGCCATCCGGGTTGAGGCGTCCGATACCGCTGTTCGGCCAGGTTTCAGGCGACAGTTTGTTGGCGGCGTTCTCGTCGATTTTCACCTTGGCGCCGTGGCAGGATTCACAGCCGACAATAACGATGGGATGTCCACCCGCCGCATGGGCGAGATAGGCATCGCTCGATTCCAGGATCTCACCGGCATGGGCGTGATAGGAATCCATGGTTTCCTGGGCTTGCTGCTCGTGGCAGTTGCCGCAGTCGTTTGGGGTTACCAGGGTAGCGATGGTGGCGCCGTTATGCTCGTAAGCATCAACATCGCCAGCATCTGCTTCGTGACAATCGAGGCAGCCGACCTCGTTCTCCCCATGCGCTGAATTTTTCCATTGCAGGTAGAGCCCTGGGTTGTTTTCCTCGTGGCAGGATTCACAGGTCGCTTCTGCCGCTGCGGCGTTCGATACAGCCCAGCCGAGCACAAGCAACACCGTCAGAATCAGACATTTCTTCATTAATTACTACCTCCTCCGGTTGAATTAATAATTACTACAGTCCGAGTTCATTTATTCCCAGCTCCGATAGGAGCGCCAACAGTAAAGCCGATTATTGGCCAGCGCATACAATCAGAACGTTGTGCCACGAGGTAAAATCATAGCGACTATGTGGTATAAAGCAGAATCCCACTTTAATTTCTGCGGACAAAATAGACAAGCAAATTATCGAATGAATCCATTGCGACGCTTGATTCTTGTATGCCTTTTTGGTATTGATCCCTTGTCGAATCTGACACGGTAAGCTTCGAGGTGCAGCTCTTGTTCGATTGGCTTACGGCTATTGATAACTACCGCGAACCAGTCTGATCCATGCTTTCCGGACGCCCATTCGCCTGATCCAGATCAAGACTGTGCCCGGCTGCCGGGTGCAAAGGTTTACTATGCCTGGTGTCTCCATTATCGTTCCGACCAGGAACGAAGCAGATAATATCGACCTTCTCCTGCAGCGTATTTTCGCGGTGGAGTATCTCAAGTCGGTCGACCACGAAATTATTTTCGTCGACGACAGCTCCACCGATGCGACCCGGCAGAAGATCAGAAAATGGTGCACCAGTGCGCCTGTCCGCCTGGTTGAGCGCGATCATGGTAAAGGACTTGCCGGTGCGGTAGTTGCCGGCGCTTCGGTTGCCGCCTTTGATACGGCACTGGTGATGGACGCCGACCTCAGCCATCCTCCTGAAAAAATTCCCGAATTGGTGAAACCGCTGCTCGGCGGGGTGGGCGATATGGTAATCGGCAGTCGCTACGTTGAGGGAGGAGCCACCCCGGAATGGCCCAGATCGCGTCGGCTTGCCTCAAAACTTGCGACCCTGCCGGCCCGGTTGTTCACTGACGTAAATGACCCCCTGGCCGGCTTTTTCGCCACCACCACCGATCGTCTGAGACACACGCGGCCCGATGTACCCGGGTTCAAGATTGGTCTCGAGGTCTTGGCCGTGGGGGGCGATGAGCTGCGGGTGCACGAAGTGCCGATAGTTTTTAACGATCGTTTCGAGGGCTTTTCGAAAATGAATAAGCAAATCATCTTCGAATACCTCAAACAGGTGGTGCAGCTCAGCGGGATCGCCTGCGACCTCTTTTCCGGATTGGTCATAACTACTCTGGTCGGGGCCGGAACCATCCTCAACGTTCTTCTTTTCTGGGCCTTGCAGCGTTACGGCTTGAGTTCTCTTGCGGCCCATCTGGGCTCCATGGCCGCTGCCGGAATGTTCCTCTTTGTGCTCATGGCGGTGCTGTGGAGCAACAAAGAGCGCGGCCGTCGCCTCAATCTTGATCTGGCGCCAGGCTTCCTCCTTGTCCTGGTATTTTCTCTCAGCATGCAGGCCGGTGTTTTCCACCTGGCCAGTGGACTCTTCAGCTCTGCCCACCTTCTTGCCTTCATTCCCGGAGCGCTGGCAGGTGCCGCCAGTTTCACCCTGCTTGGAGTGTTGTATCTGTTTTCAGGAGTCAGAGGCCTGCCCTCCAAGGCACAGGCCAAGTTTATCATCATTGGCAGTGTGGGCGCCCTGGCGGCGCTTAAGCTGCTCTATCTCGGGCTGCCCGAACTCATGGAGCAGGAAGCCTACTACTGGAACTATGCCCAGCATCCCGACCTCAGTTATCTGGATCACCCTCCCATGGCAGCATTGTTAATCTGGCTGGGGACCGCACTGTTTGGTACCATGGAATTTGGGGTCCGTATCGGAGCGTATCTGAGCTGGTTCGTCACCGCTTATTTCGCCTATCGACTGACAGCTGATATTTTCAACCGGACAGCGGCCTGGGGAAGCGTACTGCTGGTTTCCCTGTTGCCGCTCTATTTTGGCACGGGCTATGTGATAACGCCGGACAGCACCCTCCACGCCGCCTGGGCCGCCTTTATCTATTACTTGTATCGCAGTATCATCAGGGGAGCGCCTAAGGCGTGGGTGGGAGTTGGTCTAAGTTTGGGAGTCGGTCTCCTGTCCAAATACACGATTGTGCTGCTGGGGCCGGGAATCGTCTGCTTTTTGCTGTTCGACAAGCGGGCCAGGGCCTGGTTTCTGCGTCCGGAACCCTACGCAGCGGTGCTGATTGGAGTGCTGCTCTTTTCACCGGTGCTGATCTGGAACTACCAGAACGACTGGATTTCATTTCTGTTCCAGGGTGAGCAGCGGGTCAGCGGCACCGATTTATTCTCCACTGATCGGCTGATAGGGTATATGGTCATGCTCCTGACCCCGGCCGGTCTGCTCGGCCTGCTCTATTTCCTTTTGCGCGGGAATGTTTTTTTTAGGGCCAATGCCCAGATTCGGGACGGGGACACCAACACAAGGGTGCAGCGCAGCTTCCTGCTGCTGCTGTTGTTGATCCTCTCGCCGCTGCTGGTATTTTTCATTTTCAGTTTCTCCAAAGAGGTAAAACTGAATTGGACCAGCCCCATCTGGCTGGCTCTGCTGCCCTTTCTGGGATGCACCGTCGCCCTGTCGTGCCGTGAGCTTAAATCGACCATTCTCTGCTTTCTGCACTGGCTCTGGAAGCTGAGCGCTCCTCTGCTGGTGATCGGCTACTGCGCCTTCCTGCACTATGCGACCCTGGGGCTTCCGTCGGTGCCTTTTAAGGCGGATATTTTTTTGCTGGGCTGGGACGACCTGGCCGAAGAAGTGGAGTCGGTGGCCGACATAGTTGAGGAGTACACCGGCAACAGGCCGCTGGTTGTCGGCATGGATCCCTACCAGATCAGCAGCGGGCTGGCCTTTTACAGAGCCAAACTTCATCGGGGCGACCCGGAGCAGCAGCAGGCAGCGATCGAGGGAACTCTGGGCTGGCACCTGTTCGGCTGGCAAGCGCTCATGTACGAGCGCTGGGCTGTGCCCGAGGAACATTACGGCCAAGACATCATCGCCATCGCCTCCAGCAGGATACGGGTTGAACATCCCTATTTTCAGAACCGTTTTCTGCTGATGAATAACATCCACTCGATTGATGTGACCAAGAACGGTCAGTTCGTGCACCGCTATTATTACCGGGTTATCAGGCAGTATCGGCCGGCCCGCAACTAAGACAACCGGCGTCGGCTCAGCCCCTTCCCCCATCGGCCAGATAGCGGGGATCCAACAATCTGGTAAGAAACTCCGGGTCCAGATCCGTTTCCTTAAGGGCCACTTCAAGTATTGGACGGTTCTGTTCCCGCGCCTTCTTGGCGATGGCCGCTGCTTTCATATAGCCGATGTGCGGGGTGAGGGAGGTGACCAGCACAGGGGTCTTCGACAGCGGCTCCTCCATGTGGTCTTCCAGTACCTCCATTGGGCCGACGGCCTTTTCTCCCAGTACCACAGACGCGTTGGCGATCAGTTCCCCGCTGTTGAGCAGATCGTTGGCGGCCAACGGCAGCATGGTGTTGAGCTGAAAGTTGCCGGACTGAGCCGCGATGGTTATCGACAGATCGTTGCCGATGACCCGGGCAGCCGCCATGCACACCGCTTCAGGAATCACCGGGTTGACTTTATCGACCATGATCGATGAGCCGGGCTGCAGCGCTTGCAGCCGGATCTCGGCCAGTCCGCTGTGCGGACCGGAATTCATCCACCTCAGGTCATTGGCGATTTTCATCAGGCTTACGGCGCAGGTTTTGAGCTGGCCGGAAGTCTCCAGCACTGTGTCAATGCTGCTCAACCCCTTGTAGGCGGAGTCCATCGACTCGAATTTCACTGCGCTGCGGACGTTCAAGGCCTGCACAGCCTGTTCAACAAATCCCGGGGCGCAGTTGACCCCGCTGCCGACGGCGGTTCCTCCCAGCGGTATCTTTTTCAGGCGGTCGAGAGAAGTGGTGAGCCTGTCGATATTGTCGTTAATCTGCGAACTCCAGGCCTTGAGTTCATGCTCGAATCTGATGGGCAGGGCGTCCATCAGATGGGTTCTGCCCGTTTTCACCACATGGCGATGAGTGGCCGCGACGCTCTCGATTATTTCGCTTAATCTAACCAGTGCGGGTATAACTTCAGTACTGATCTGGATGGCCGAAGCGATGTGCAGGGCTGAAGGAATCACATCGTTGGAACTCTGCCCCATATTGACTTCGTCATTTGCAGACAGCTCGATGCCTTCCAAGAGCGCTAGTCGTGCAATTACTTCATTGGCGTTCATATTGGTGCTGGTGCCGGAGCCGGTCTGCAGCATGGGGACGGGGAAATGGCACATCATTTCTTCGCCCGCAAGTCTCTCGGCGGACCTGATGACGGCCTCGGCCTTTGCCGTGGGGAGAAGTCCCAGATGACGGTTTGCTTCAGCAGCGGCTTGCTTGACCAGGAGCAGAGCACGGATGAAGCGACCGTCCATTTTCTGGTCGGAGATGGTGAAATTATTCAGCGCCCGCTGGGTCTGTGGTCCATAAAGTGCCGCTTCTGACAGGACGACTTCGCCCATAGAGTCTCGTTCTATCCTGGTTTTATTTTTCATGACAACAATTGGGGTCAATGGTTAATATTTGGCGTATCAAGGATGAAGAACGCCCCTTTTTGACAAGTATAAGCAAACCAGCCGCAATTTGAAGGTACCAGAGCGCACCCCACCAAAATAGCAGGCAGGTCAACGCACACTCAGATGACCAGCAACAATATACTTAGAGCGTCAGCCACCCGGACCAAAGTGGGCTTTCCGCCAGTCTGCACCGGTGCGGATCTGGTGCTGGTGCTCGGCTCGTTCCCGGGGCAGGCCTCGTTGCAGAAAAACGAGTATTACGCTCATCCATATAACGGGTTCTGGCCCATCATGGGTGAGTTGTTAGGATTTGCTCCCACGCTTGAGTACGAGAAGCGTGTGGGATTTCTGAACAGAAACCGGGTAGCACTCTGGGATGTGTTGACGAGCTGCAGCAGGGACGGCAGCCTTGATTCGTCGATTCGGAAAGATTCCATGATTATAAATGAGTTCGATGATTTCTTTGAAAATAACAGATTGATCCATACCATATTTTTTAATGGTGCAGTGGCAGAAGCTGAATTCAGGAAGCGCGTTTTGACAACCAAGCCGCTTGCAAAGAGAAAATTTGTGCTTCACCGGCTCCCGTCAACCAGTCCGGCGCTGGCGACGCTGTCGCTGTCTCAGAAGATGCAGGCCTGGTCTGTGCTTCTGGAAGCGTTGGAACATACCGGGGAAGTCTGATCTAAAAAAGGAGGAATGCGGTGGGTAAAGAAGTTGTGTTGTTCAAGAATGAGGAAAAAATGAGCAGTGGTGAGGCCGCCACTCTGTTGAGAAAAATCGCCCAGAAAATCGAGAAGGGGGAGATCGTACTCGA
>JAHEER010000075.1 GCA_024640625.1 Desulfobulbaceae bacterium | reverse complement strand
AATAATAGTTTTCACTATTTTTTGATCTGATGATCTTTATCCATCCACCGTTTTCTGCCGACCATATTAATTAATAGTTTTAGTGTATTGCGTATGATCAATCGCGAGCTGGAGAAAAGCGTTGCACCTATTGTGGAGGATCTGGGAATCTAGCCTGAGCCCTTTTTTTGCTGGTCAATTCCATGGACTGGGCTTTCCAGTTCACTGCTCAGTACCTATGGTAAATGGCAAACTTTTACATCTAGGTGGTTTTATTAATTGGTATAAAGAGGCGCATCATGTACAGGCTCATTTACAAAAGCAGGAGCATTTTGGTCGAGGTCACTGAGGAAACGCTCAAAGAAATCCTGGAGACCAGCACCGACCTCAATCGTAAATTCAAGATAACCGGAGCGCTCATTGCCACCCGAACACATTTTCTGCAGGTCCTGGAAGGAAACTTCAAGGACCTGAACCGCACTTTCTTTCGTATCACGTCCGACCCACGGCATGAAGACCTTGAACTTGTCTCCTTCGGCCCGGTGGAAAACAGACTCTTTGAGGGGTGGGTAATGAAAGGCTTCGGCATCTTCGATGTCGATCCTGAGCTGGACTCCTCTCTGAAGAATAAATTCGGTGTCGAGGAGGGTGGCGTCAGACTACCCACCCAGGAATGGGCGGCCCTCTCACTAATGCACGACGTCGGGGTAATAGTTCAATAAGCACGATGAGCGAGATGCCCTCTGGTTGAAATATGACTCGCCTGGTCCCGCTCTTGAAACCGTAAATCAGCCAGTCCACCAAATTGAATCCGGTATTGTCCATTGACCCCTCTGGTGCAATCCCTTATATTTTTTGCAGACACTATCCTGAACAGATCAAAAGGGATTTACTTGACGCTTTCAGGAAAAGCATGTATAAATCCGGCCTGAGTTTGCATTGATCATACGATAATACAAATTATTGCAATGATTTCAGGATACTAATTGATTTCGGCTTGATAGCCGGGTCCTGTGCAACGAAGGATCACGAACCCCGCCAGGTCCGGGAGGAAGCAACGGTAGTGACCCCCTTCGTGTGATACAGGGTGCCCGGCTATCATTTTTTCAGCTCTCGCCGGCTGCGTTTAGTTGTGTCCATCCAGAAACGAGCTGTTGTCCTTCAAGATCGAGGCGTGCGAGAAATTTTTGCCGACGGCATGTAGCTACTTCCGAGGCTAAAATTTCGAACACAACGCAGAGATTGAACAAAAGGGTCGTTTCAGGCCGGGCATTAATTTCAGACTGGTATCCCATGTCCTACCTGGTATTTGCGAGAAAATATCGTCCCCAGACATTTGAGCAGGTCGTCGGCCAGAAGCCTGTGGTCAAGACCCTCCAGAACAGTCTGAAGCGTGGTCGCGTGGCCCATGCCATTCTATTCTCGGGCGTTCGGGGAGTGGGCAAGACTACCCTGGCCCGGCTGATGGCCAAGTCGTTGAACTGCCTCGAAGGGCCCACCGCAGTGCCCTGCAACAAGTGCCGCTCCTGCAGCGAGATAAGCGCCGGTTCGGCCCTGGACCTCCTGGAAATAGACGGTGCCTCCAACCGAGGCATCCAGGAAGTCAGGGAGCTGAGGGACAAGATCAAGTTCATGCCGACCTCGGCGCGCTACAAAATCGTCATTATCGACGAAGTGCACATGCTGACCAACGAGGCCTTCAACGCTCTATTGAAAACTCTGGAAGAGCCTCCCGCCCACGTCTATTTTATGTTTGCCACCACCGAGTTGCACAAAATTCCGGTAACCATTCTGTCGCGCTGTCAGCGGTTTGAACTGCGCCGGGTGAGCTCCGAAGAATTGAGCAGACACTTCCGGCAACTGGCCGAGAAAGAAGAAGTCGAAATTGGAAAAACTGCCCTCTCCCTGATAGTTCGGGAAGCCGACGGCTCTGTCCGCGACGGTCTCAGTCTGCTGGACCAGGTTCTCTCCTATGCTGATTCCCCCGTCGATGATACCGCTGTGGTCGAAGTGCTTGGGCTGGTCAGACGCGAGGTGGTGCTGGGTATCGCCGGGGCACTGCTTGCCGGCGATCGTGCAAAAGCATTGACTATGCTGGCCGAGGCGTTTGATTTCGGCATGGATGTCAAACGGTTCATCACCGACCTGCTGGAATGTTTCAGGATTTTGTTATTGATCAAAATCGGCAACTGTGAGCAGCTCATGCAGCAGAGCGACGACGACACCGATATACTGCGCGCGCTGGCCCAGGCTCATCCGGTGGAATCGATTCACCAGAAACTCAACCTGCTCATGCAGACCGCCGATGATCTTCGCTACTCCTTTCAGCCGCGGCTTACCCTCGAGACCTCCTTTCTGTCGATTATCGCTACTGGTGACGTGATCGGTGTCGAGACCCTGCTGAGCAAGCTCGACACGGCGCTCGGCACGTTGCCTGAGCAGCCCCTGGAACAGAAGACCGCCTCCTCCCCGCCATCCGAACCCGCTCAGGTGGAATCGGAGGCTGAAACAGCAAAGGAAAAAAAAACCGCGGCCACGCCTGCTGACCAGACTCAGCCAGAGTCACCTCCACCGAAGCCTACCTTTACTCTGGAACCCGCTGGTCACTCCGAGGATAAGGATGACAACATCGAGACACAGCATCATCCGCGGCGCGACGTCAGAAAGGATTGGTTGGATTTCATTGCCTTTTTAAAGGGAGAAAAAGAGTGGATGGCGCAGAGTCTTCAGCAGACAGTGTCGATTAAAGAGGAAAACAAGGAGCTGCTGCTCGAATTCGACGATCCCAGCGACTGTTTCGTTCTGCGCTCGAAGGAAAACAGACAGATTTTAACCGAGTACGTGCTCGATTTCTTTCAGCAGGACCTCAGTATCCGGATCATCAGTCCCGACAACAGCAACGGCCGCGGTGTGCAGAATTCCGAGGAGCCTAAACGGCGGCGCCAGCAACTTGCCAATCATCAGGTGGTGCGCATGGCTGAGGAAATTTTCAATGGCCGGGTCGGCGATATTCGCATATCCGAACCCAACAAATAACACATACCTCAACAAACAGACCCCAGGAACACCCCATGGATTTTACTTCTATCATGCAGCAGGCTCGTGAGATGCAGGAGAAAATGAACCGTGTCCAGGAAGAGCTTGCCTCCAAAACCGTGACTGGCAGCGCCGGCGGCGGCATGGTGACGGTTCAGGCCACCGGAAAAGGAGAAATCATTTCCATTTCAATCGAGGACGAGGTAATCGATGCAGCCGAAAAAGAACTGCTGCAGGATCTGGTCAGCGGTGCGGTCAACGACGCCCTGCGCAAGGCCCGGGACCTGGCTAAATCGGAAATGGCCGGCCTGGCCGGCGGAGTCCAGATTCCCGGCCTCACCAATATGTTTTAGTCGGCATGGGTGAAATTCAGGTTATCCCCCCGGCCCTCGAGCGTGTGGTCCGAAGCTTCTCGTCACTGCCGGGAATCGGCGCTAAAACGGCCACCAGACTGGCCCTGACCATCCTTCGCAAACCAGCTTCGGAGGCCCGTGAAATGGCAGCGGCTCTCAGCGAACTGCACGGCTCCATCAGACTCTGCTCCCAATGCATGGCTTTTTCCGAAACCGACCCCTGCAGCGTCTGCGGCGACCCGCGCCGGGACAGCTCGCTGGTCTGCGTGGTTGAACAGCCAGCTGATCTGCTGGCCATCGAAAAAACCGATCATTACCGGGGCCATTACCACATCCTCCACGGCGTTCTCTCACCCGTCGACGGCATCGGGCCAACGGAATTGAAGGTCAAGGAACTCATCGCCAGGCTGGACGCAGGCAGCATACAGGAGGTGCTGATTGCCACCTCCTCAACAGTGCCCGGCGAGGCCACTGCATCCTATCTGATCGATGCGCTGGGCCGATTTTCCGTACGGCTGACCAGGCTGGCCTGCGGCATCCCCATGGGCATGGACATCAAGTACGCGGATCAGCACACCCTGGCCAGGGCCATCGAAAGCCGTTCAGAGGCGCTTTGATTCCCACAATCTGCAACGATCACCGCAATTAATCTTGACTATTACCCCCAATACTGTTAAGTGATGCAGGTTCTGTACTTGATGGATTGTCAGATCGTAACTATTATTGTCGGCATTCCTGAGATAAACGAATTATCTGTCTTTTGACTGGCTCGATTCAGGTAATTTCAGGCGCGTAGCTCAGTGGGAGAGCGCTACCTTGACGTGGTAGATGTCGGCGGTTCGATCCCGCCCGCGCCTACCAGATACAAAGGCTAAAGGAAGAACGGGGTTGCGGACCGTTTGCTCTTTAGCCTTTGTTTTTCTATATAAAACAGCGAAGAAATGGCAGAAATCGCAATCAAAATAGATGACCAGGAAGAGCGCTTCCCCGAAGCCGTTACCGTGGCCGAGGCGCTCAAATCCTTGATGTCCGGCAAACAGCGCAAACAGACCATAGCGGTGTACGCCAATACCCAGGCTGTCGATCTGCATACCGAACTGGTCGAGGACACCGTCATCGTGCCGATCAAAAAGGACAGTCCTGAAGGCCTTGAAATCCTGCGCCATTCGACCTCCCATATCATGGCCCAGGCGGTCAGGGAATTGTTTGGCAACGACGTCAAGATCGCCATCGGCCCAGCCATCGAGAATGGCTTTTATTACGATTTTCTGCGCGACGCCCCGTTCAGCCCCGAAGACTTCGAGTTGATCGAGAAAAAAATGGCCCAGATAGCCGGCCAGGCTTTGCCCTTCTCGCACCGATATATCCCCCGGGTGGAGGCGATCGAGATGTTTCGTGAGCAGGGGGAAAAATACAAGGTCGAACTGCTCGAAGAAATCGAGGATGACACGGTGTCGATCTACCAGCAGGGCAGCTTCGTCGACCTCTGCCGCGGCCCCCATATTCCAGATACTTCCTGGGTCAGAGACTTCAAACTGCTGCGGGTTGCAGGCGCTTACTGGCGCGGCGACGAGAATAACGACGTACTGCAGCGCATATACGGTACCGTCTTTTTTGATAAAAAAGCACTGAAGAAACACCTCAACGACCTTGAAGAAGCCAAAAAGCGCGACCATCGCAGGCTCGGCAAGGATCTGCAGTTGTTTACCATCAACGACCAGATCGGCCCCGGTCTGATTCTCTGGCAGCCCAAAGGTTCGCTGCTCAGGAGACTGATCGAGGACTACTGGAAGGACGAACATTACCGGCACGACTACGAACTGCTCTACACGCCGCATATCGCCCGTCAGGACCTGTGGAACACCTCGGGTCATCTCGATTTCTATTCCGAAAACATGTATGCTTCGATGGAAATCGACGAGGTCAAATACCAGCTCAAGCCGATGAACTGCCCGTTTCACATCGGCGTTTACAAGAGTAACAAGAGAAGTTACCGGGAATTCCCGATCCGCTGGGCCGAACTTGGCACCGTATATCGCTATGAGCGGGCCGGCGCCCTGCATGGGTTATTGAGAGTGCGTGGCTTCACCCAGGACGATGCCCATATTTTCTGTCGGGAAGATCAGCTCGAAGAAGAAATTTTCAATATTCTTGACCTTAACCTATTGATTTTAAAGCGGTTCGGGTTCGAGGATTACGATGTCTACCTGAGCACCCGGCCGGAAAAATCGGTGGGCTCTGAGGAAATCTGGGAAAAATCCACGGCCGCCCTGAAGCAGGCCCTGGAGAAGAAAGGCCTCGGGTTCGAGCTCGATCCCGGCGAAGGTGTGTTCTACGGCCCCAAAATCGACATCAAGATCAAGGACCAGCTCGGCCGTTCCTGGCAGTGCTCCACCATCCAGGTGGATTTCAACCTGCCTGACAGGTTCGACATGACCTACACGGGAGCTGATAATCGTGATCATCAGCCCATTATGATCCATCGTGCCCTGATGGGCTCCCTTGAGCGGTTTGTCGGGGTCCTGATCGAACACTATGCCGGCGCCTTCCCCATCTGGTTCGCACCGGTCCAGGCCCGGATTCTGAACATCACCGACGATCAGGCTGCCTACAGCGAAAAGGTATACAAACAGTTGAGAAAGGCCGGAGTCAGAGTAGAAAAAGATTTGCGCAACGAAAAATTGAATTATAAAATCCGAGAAGCGCAAATGGCAAAAATCCCCTACATGCTGATAGTCGGCGAGAAGGAAAAGTCCGACACCACCGTCACGGTGCGCCTGAGAGACGGCAAGAACCTGCCGCCCATGAGCATAGATGAATTCGCAGCAAAAATTGAAGAGGAAAGTCGCCAGGGAAGAGGTATTTGAATTACCGACTGGGAGGAGCCGATGGTCACGCCGGATGAGGCCGGCGTAAAAACGGTCGGCACAGATGTCCGTAAATTAGAGGAGGCCCGATATTAAAAGAAGAGGAAAACCCACCCCGGGACAGCGAGAGGAAAAAGTAGTCATTAATGATGCCATCCGGCATGATCAGGTCAGACTGATTGGTGCGGATGGAGCGCAACTTGGTATCATGAGTGCTGATGAAGCCCGGGAGCGGGCCTACGACGATGGTCTGGATCTGGTCGAGGTTTCGGCGACAGCCAAACCGCCGGTATGCCGGATCATGAATTACGACAAGTACCGCTACGAACAGAAGAAAAAGCTTCAGGAAGCCAAGAAGAAACAGACAACGATCGAGACCAAGGAGGTCAAGTTCCGTCCCAAGACCGAAGAACATGACCTGAATTTCAAGATCAAACATATTCGGAAATTTCTTGGCCAGAAAAATAAAGTGAAGATTACCATGCGTTTCCGGGGACGTGAAATTGTCTATTCCCAGACAATCGGCCTGGAAGCGATGAACAGGATCGCCGAAACCCTCGAAGAGGATGCGACGATTTTGCAGCCGCCGACCATGGAAGGACGTCAGATGGTCATGTTCGTCGGCCCCAAAATACAAAAACAATAGGTGTTTCCCACCGGAGACACGCACGGACCGCCCCCCACCCCCACGGTCCGGCAGCGAGTCACGGTTTTATTTTGCTAGTAAAGGAGTAGGTATCATGCCCAAAATGAAGACAAACAGAGGTGCTGCCAAACGTTTTAAAACGACCAGTACCGGTAAAATTAAACGCAACAAGGCCTACAGCAGCCATATTCTGACCAAGAAATCGACCAAAAGAAAGCGCAATCTCAGGCAGTCGGGCCTGGTGGACAGTACCAACGCCAAGGCGATCAAGAAGATTCTGCCCTACATGTAGTAGCGTATTCCAGTGCGAGAAGATCTGAGATTCCGACTATGCAGTGTTAAAAGGAGTTAGCAATGCCACGAGTAACAAGGGGCTTTAAAGCCCGCAGAAGAAGAAACCGGGTTCTGAAACTGGCGAAAGGCTACCGCGGTGGCCGTCACAAGCTTTACCGTACCGCCACCGAAGCGGTCGATCGGGCGCTGGTCTATGCCTATCGGGACAGACGCACCAAGAAAAGAGATTTCAGACGGCTGTGGATTACCCGCATCAGCGCTGCTGCCAAAATAAACGGCACCAGTTACAGCAAACTCATGGGTGGTCTGAACAAGGCCGGTGTTGAGCTTGATCGCAAGGTTCTCGCCAACATGGCAATCCTCGATCCCAACGCTTTTTCAGAAGTGGTCAAAATCGCAGCCGAAGCAAACGCGTAGCCACGACCCTTCTGTTCTGCTTTCGATGCCGGTTGCGATTTGCACTAATCGTAACCGGCATATTGTTTTATTGACCTCCACCTTCATGACATCATGGAACAAGAGCTAGAAAAGCTACGCAGCGAGGCCGCCGCCGAGCTCGTGCAAATCCAGAGTTCCGGGCAGCTCGAAGATTTCCGGATCAAATATCTGGGGCGCAACGGCCAGCTCAGCGGGCTGATGAAACTGCTCGGCCAGGCCGCCAAAGAAGATCGGCCGCGGTTGGGTAAACTGGCTAATTCGGTGCGCGGCGACCTGGAAAAAATTTTCACCGAGAAAAGCGCGGCCCTGGCCCGGCAGCACGATGATGCCGAAAAACCTGACCTCAGTCTACCCGGCCGGCGCAGAGTGAAGGGCAGTCTGCATCCGGTCAGCCAATGCATGGAAGAGATCTGTGAAATATTCGCCTCGATGGGATTTTCCATAGCCGAAGGCCCGGACATCGAACTCGATCACTACAACTTCGAGGCCCTTAACATCCCCGAGCACCACCCCGCCCGCGATATGCACGACACCTTTTATATCGGTGACTCGGTCCTGCTCAGGACCCACACCTCGCCGATGCAGGCCAGGATAATGGAACAGCAGAAGCCGCCGATCCGGGTCATCGCGCCGGGCAAGGTGTACCGCTGCGACTCCGATATCACCCACACACCAATGTTCCAACAGGTTGAAGGGTTTCTGGTCGACCGCAATATCTCTTTTGCCGATCTCAAAGGTGTGCTCACCGTCTCCTTGCAGAAAATTTTCGAAAAAGATCTGGCTATCCGCTTTCGACCCAGCTTTTTCCCGTTCACCGAGCCCAGCGCCGAGGTTGACATTGCCTGCGTCATCTGCGGCGGCGATGGCTGCCGGGTCTGTAAAAAAACGGGCTGGATCGAGATTCTCGGTGCCGGCATGATCGATCCAGAAGTGTTCAAAATGGTGGACTACGATCCAGAGGTATTCAGCGGTTTCGCATTTGGCCTCGGGGTCGAACGCATCGCCATGCTCAAGTACGGCATTGACGACATCAGGCTTTACTACGAAAACGATCTTCGTTTTCTCTCTCAGTTCTAAACCTCTTAAGAGTTTATTATGAAGTTTACACGTGACTGGTTACAGAATTACGTCGATCTCGGTGAGTTGACCACGGAACAGCTTGCAGATGATTTGACCATGGTCGGTCTCGAAGTTGACAGCGTCACCGATCTGTACGAGAATCTCAGCGAACTCAAGACCGGCAGGGTGCTTACCGTCGAAGCGCACCCCAATGCCGACACGCTGACCCTCTGCCAGGTTTCACTCGGCCAGCAGACCCTGCAAATCGTTTGCGGTGCTCCCAATGTGCGCGAAGGACTCGGCGTGGTTGTTGCCCTGCCGGGCACCACCCTGCCAGGTGATTTCACAATCAAAAAATCCAAGGTCAGGGGCATCGAATCGCAGGGCATGCTCTGTTCGGAAAGAGAGCTGGGACTCAGTGAGGATCACCAGGGCATCATGGAACTGCCCGCTGAGATCGAACCAGGTCTGCTGTTTATTGAGGCAACAGGCCTGAAGGACACTCAGATCGAAGTCGATCTGACCCCAAACCGCCCCGATTGCGCCTCGGTGATCGGTGTGGCCAGGGAAACGGCGGGCATCCTTCGTAAAAAAATTACGGTGCCCTATAAAAATACTCAACTGGCCCCAACCAGCAGTTCTTTTGCGGTAGAGGTTGAAAACCCGGAACTATGTCCCCGTTACGCGGCCCGTCTGATCAAAGACGTTAGCATTGGACCAAGTCCGTGGTGGCTGAGAAAACGGCTTCTGTCGGTTGGCCTGAGACCGATCAACAACGTGGTCGATATCACCAACTTCGTAATGCTCGAATACGGACAGCCGCTGCATGCCTTCGACTTTGATACCCTGACGGACAGGAAGATCGTGGTGCGGACGCCGCGCCCCGCTGAAAAGACCTTTACCACCCTCGACAACGTAGAGCGCAGTCTGGACGAGGATATACTCCTGATCTGCGACGGCAAAGAGCCGGTGGCAATCGGTGGAGTTATGGGCGGACTGTATAGCGAGGTGACTGAAAAAACCGTCAACGTGCTTCTCGAAAGCGCCTGTTTCAACGATGTGTCGATCAGGAAGACGGCCAGAAAACTGAACCTTTCCACCGATGCGTCCTACCGCTTTGAACGCGGTGTCGACCCCGAGGGGACCATCGATGCGATGGAGCGGGCTGTGACCCTGATGGGTGAGATTGCCGGCGGTACCGCCGAAGAGGGGGGCATCGACGTCAAGGTTGCCCATCAGCCCGTCGTTCTGCCCCTGCGGTCCTCAAAATCAGCGGCCCTACTGGGGGTGGACCTGAGTGCGGATAAACTTGCCGAACTGCTCAATTCCATCGAAATTCCCAGTTCAAAGGAAGATGACAACACCCTCAGGGTTCAAATACCCAGCTTCCGGGTCGATCTTGAAAGGGAAGCTGATCTCATCGAGGAGATTGCCAGACTTTACGGTTACAACAACATACCGATCACCCTGCCGGGTGTCGACCTGAGCTTCCCGGAGCAGGACGAAGAGCGACTCAAAAGAAACCAGGCGAGCAAAATCATGACCGAGGCCGGGTTCAGCGAGGCCATCAATTACAGCTTCGTTTCGAGCGCCTACGATGACGCCCTGCAACTTGATGGATCCGATGCCCGGCGCAGCCATGTGCATCTTCTCAATCCGCTGACCGAGGAGCAAGACGTGATGCGCACCAGCCTGCTTCCCGGTCTACTCGAAAATGTCAGGAGGAATTTGAACTATCAACAAACTTCTTGTTATCTCTATGAAATAGGAAAGATTTTTCTGCCAGCCGGCGACCTGCCGCTGCCCGAGGAACCGCTGCGTATCGCCGGAGTAATGACGGGTAATCGCAACGGACCGCATCCGCCGCTTTATTTCAAAGCCGAGGAGACCGATATCAGTGACGCCAGGGGCGCGGTCGAAACCTTGCTTTCTGAAATGCGGTTGAACGGCCATGATGCTAACCAGCAAATTCAGTTCAGTTCCGCTGCTGAAGACACAACCGAGCCTTTCTGCGAAGAGGGTTTCGGTATCAACCTGGTGACAGGAAACGGTGTGATCGGCACGCTTGGCAAACTGAAAAACGATATCCTGCTTAACCTGGGCATCAAGCGCGACGTCTACTATTTCGATCTTGATTTTTCCACGCTTGCCTCCATTGAACCGGTGGCCAAGACCTTCTCTGCATTGCCTGTCTACCCATCGGTGAAACGCGACATTGCTCTGCTGGTGCCGACCTCGATCCCCGCCGGCAACCTGGTTCAAACTGTTTTGGGCAGCGGCGAAAAACTTGTTGAACATTGTGAGCTGTTTGACGTATATCAAGGTGACAAAATCGAGGCCGGAAGGAAAAGTGTGGCGCTGAGCATTACCTATCGTTCGGCCACCAGAACCCTTACCGAGAAGAACGTCGAAAAGGCCCACTCCAAGGTGGTGAAACGTCTCACCGATACCTACGGCGGGTCTCTTCGTGAGGAATAACGCATGAAAAAGAATAATGTAACCCGCAAGGAGCTGGCCGAGGCTGTATCAGAAAAGCTCGGCTATCCACTGAGCACCTGCTCCGACATCGTCGACAGTTTTTTTGACTCGCTGAAATCGTCAATGCTTGACGGAACCTCAGTTAAGCTAGTACACTTCGGAACATTCTCCATCCGTGACAAAAATCCGAGAAAAGGGCGGAACCCCAGGACTGGAGAAACCATCACCATTCAACAACGGCAGATCGTCAGTTTCAGACCGAGTAAAAAATTGCGGGCAAAAATCAACGGTTCGTAAAGACCACCGGTCGTCTGCCGGAGCGAGATACCCGTCGAGATGCCCAGCCAGCTTCCGGACAAACTCTACTTCAAGATCGGCGAAGTCAGTAAACTGGCGGACGTCGCGCCCCACGTTCTTAGATACTGGGAAAGCGAGTTCGCCACGATCAAGCCAAAGCGAGCTGGCTCCAAGCAGCGCCTTTATCGGCGCAAGGATGTGGAACTGATCCTGACGATCAAAAACCTGCTGCATCAGCAGGGCTACACCATTGCCGGGGCTAAAAAACTGATAAGTGAAGCAGATGATCTGGGAGCGATACAGAGAGAAGAAGACAAATCGAAGATACTCTCTCACCGGCTCGGCGCCATCAAAGAAGAACTGCTGGAAATCAGGAATCTGCTCGGCGGGGATAAATAGCATCGAGGCACGATACAAGCTTCTCTGGTGATTGACACCGCCCATCGTGCGTGGTAGAAAGACCTTCTACGAAATATCGGGATGTAGCGCAGTCTGGTAGCGCACCTGAATGGGGTTCAGGGGGCCGGAGGTTCAAATCCTCTCATCCCGACCAGATTAAACAGGCACTTACGGGTTACACCGTAAGTGCCTGTTTGCATTTTGGGGACCCAATTGGGACCAATCTTAGTTAATAGAAAAGCCGTTCAGCACCAACTTCCACAGATGCATGGCCCGGTGGAGAGCCCAAAAAATATGAACCAAACCAGAGATACAATTAGTGTGCTCAGAGAAAGAGAATGCTCCTGACATCCACTCTGTATCGCAAGTCAGTTATTTGCTTGAAGCCCGTAAACTTGCCTCGGAGCGAGGAACTTCGGAAATCTGTCTATGAGGGCACGACGAACCAAGTAGCAGAAATGACATTCATCAATGTAATCGTTCTCGGGTTCAACACGGTATTTCTCTGCGAGAGCTGCGGGGCCACCTCTTGCAAGAAGAGCACATATTGGATGCGAATCGACATTATACCTCTCTAGAAGCACTGAAAGCGGCTTTTCAAACATGTTGCCAAGAGATATACCCTGGCACGCCTGAACATGGCCGTATGGGTCAACATGCACCCGAGAAGGTGATTGCAATTCTTCGTGCGGGCACTGGTTCAATTCGTGCCAAGGTCTCCGGGGTAAGCCCCCAGTCAATTTTTCCACAGCTCTTCCTTTGAACATGGCACCCCCTCCGATTACAGGGGTTCCCTTACCCTGCCCCTGCCCGGGCTGTTCATCAACGTAGGGCTCACTTATGCAGATTGAAGATGTCTGCATGCCGAGTTTTTGAGCTGCGCTCAAGGCCCATTTAGCGGAGTTGTTTTCCGCCTCGCCATAGTGGAACGAATCATCACTGATACTGAGGTAATCAAGCCCAATATTCTGAAACGGCTTTAACCAAATTTCTGCATCTTCCTCAGACGTTGCCCAGTATGCGTTGGTAACTATGCCAACCCGGAATCCTGCCAGGCGGGCAATTTTAACCCCTTCAAGCAATAAAGCATAATAGAGAAATGGCTCACCTCCCTCAAAGTATATCCACCTCACGCTGCCGGTTTTTCTTGCTTCCTCGAGTACCTGTTGAATTGTCCTCAGCGTCATGGTGCCCTCTGAAAAGGGACTTGAATACAAGAAACAGTGATCACACTCGAAGGTGCACTGGTAGGTCAAAAGAAGATGAACTTGGGTGAGCATGATTCCTCCTTTCCTCTCTCACAAATTAATTTTATTGAAGAAGGAGTCCGTTGGCAAGCTCATGCTCCAAGCATTGTGTCCTAACTACCAAACATCCTCCCCATCCTGCACAATTGAATTCTATGACGGGCTGAAAAATCAGCTTATCGAGGAGATTCGTCTCGAGTAGAAAAACAATCCCAGGACACTCAGGGTGAAAGCCAGGATAAGGGGTATCATTATATCTCTGAAAAATTGGGTACTCGAAGATGGCAGTAAACGTATCGCCTGTTCTGTGACAGTCGCCGCGATCACCTCTTCCCCGTCGTATATTGGTTGGAGCGCTGCAATCACCTCTCCTGGACCATCATCTTCGTAATACCTGACTAATCTGTTCTGTCCCTCAAAGACCTCGGTAAACTTATCCGGGGGGATTTCTTTCGGTAAGGAAACTGGTTGAGAGCCTCCATTACCGCCGGTACCGATGTCGTTCGATTCCCAGTGCAGTTCTCCCAACTCAGCCACAACCTGTTTTTCTTTATCCAGGATACTCACTCTTGTAAGGGGTAACTGCTGTGCTTTCAGAATATCTTTTATGACATCTTCTTGGGCAATCGCTTTTTCCTCTTCTATCTCTTCTTCGATCCTGCCTGTGCCGATTATGTTTTCTGTGTCTCCAGTCTGCTGATCATCAACATCGGCAACTGCAAAAACGATTCTGTCGCCGAGCAGTTCACTCTGAATGCGAATTTCCATTCTGTAGCCCCTTTCCGTTCTCCGCCAATAGCCATGAATGCGCCTTTCATGGGCAGCTATCTTCTGGGGATCTTCCGGAATATGAAACCCAATTACCCAACCGGGTTCAAAGGTTGAAACTACATAATTTTGCTGCTCATCATCCTTGTCGATGATGATCTTGAGGTGATCCGCACGGTCCAGTCTCAACGAATTTCTGTTCCGATACACCACCTTATCGTCGTATACGTCGAAGAAGGCATAGAGATATCCGCTCTGGGATCCCGCCAGGTGACGGAAGCTCAGGCTTTCAGGCCGATAATCTGGGTTCCACACCAGCAGGTGATCTTCGGCAAATATTTTCGAACTCTCTGCTCCAGGCTGCCAATCTCTGAGATCACCATTGAGACGGATGGGAGTGGTCAACTGTATGATTTTGGGGGTTGCTAGTTCCTCCTGCGCTGGCGGGGCTTCTTCAACTTCCGGATAGAAAAGCTCCGCTTTATCCTTAAGCACAGATGAAACTGATTGTGCGCTCAGGACGAGGGCCTCTTCTTGATTGGTCCTTATCATGTTTTCCAGGTCATAATCCTGACGCAAACTCAACAGAGGAATACCGAGAAGGGCAATGCAGAGGATCGCCACAGGTAACAACAGTATTTTATATCTGCTCGTTAAAGACATATTCAACCTGTCCTGCCAACTAGCTGCATAGTAAACGATTAGGCATATTAGGCACCAGCAAGTAGACCATCCCCCTGGTAAGCACAAGATGACCGCATTAATCTTATATGATACCTGAAATTAAAAAGAAATCATATTGGTATTGCTTATGATCCGGTGCTGATCCGGTGTTTTTATAAAGCTGACCATCGATAACCTCGAATGGGTGCATATCCATTATCAAAATGAAAGAATATCCTATGACCCAGCCGTGAATTGATGTCTGGGTGAGGTTGTAGAATAGCCAGGGCGGTTTTACAAAGATTCTCACCAGACGATTGTGGTATTGCGTCGGATTCAACTCTTGTCTATAGTGAACTCAGCTCTCTTAACCAGTCAAAATCTTTTAGGTAAATTGTTTTTTTATTAATCGATTTGAGGGAGGCGCAAAATGAAAATGGGTAGGATAGCGGCAATGACCTGTGCTCTTTTAGCTATTTCTTGTGTGGCCTACGCCCATGAAGGCGGGGGAATTACCGGAGGCTTTCTTTCCGGAATTATATGAGACGGTTTCTCTCTGTTTCTTTTTTCCTGGCAATTTTCTGCACGGTACCCAGGCTGGCCCTGGCCCATGTGCCCTTTGCCGGACTCAACGACCTCTACAACGGCTTGC
>JAHEER010000189.1:873-4269 GCA_024640625.1 Desulfobulbaceae bacterium | reverse complement strand
CGCGATGAACGAGAACACCTTCAACAAATACAAAGACGAGAAAAACCTGCGTTCCATCCTTAGTTTCGCCTGTGTCACCAAGCCCTGGGTTGCAAGGGAAGGGCTCGACGCAGCAATTTACGAAGCGCTGCAAGCTGTCCTGCTGGCACTCGAGGACCCGGAGCTTCTAAAGCCGCTAAATCGTGATGGTCTGCTACCTGCCAACGACAGCGACTACGATATGATCCGCGAAGCTATGCGTCTCACACGGCAGTTTGATGAACTTCAACTGACATTCGGTACGTACGCATCACAACGGCCGAGCGACATTGCCAGCACAATCAGGCCAATTCTCGATGCAATTAAGGCAGGACTGGAGGCAGAGGGTGTGCACGTAAGCTTTAATGTTCGTATTTTTCGTACCTATACAGAAGGCATAGACAATCTTTCCAGTGGCGCTATTGATATCGCGCGGTTGGGGGCAGCCAGTTATGTCATGGTAGAAGAAAGGCAATCTGAATTATCAGTTCTCGCCCAGGAAAACAGTGGTTCAAATAGAGCTGAAGGCGTATTCATTGCCAGAAAGGATGCGCCAATCCACACGCTGCAAGATTTGCACGGCAAAACACTGGCCTTTGCTAATGAACACTCAACAGAAGGACGCTATTATCCTCAAGCTATCCTTGTCAGAGACGGAATTACCGCAAATGATCTTGCAGGCTTTAACTACCTGGGGCGTCACGACAAGGTGGCCTTTGCAGTTGCTGCCGGTAATTATGATGCAGGAACCTTGCGCAGTTCGGTGTTTGAAAGTACCGGGCTGGTAAATAAAGTAAGGACAATAATGCGCTTTAGCGTCCCGGGAAAACTCTGGGTCGCCCGTCAGGGGCTAAATAATGACCTGGTTAATCAACTCAGGGAGGTGTTTAATTTACTTGAGCAACTACCTGAACTGAATGTGCTGGGAGTGTCGAGTTTTTCCTACCCACCCATTGATGATTACAGGCAGGTCAGCAAGGAGATGGCGCTGTCACTCGACTTCCGGAATGCACCTTGAATCTGCGAACCAAAATTACCTCTATCATCTTGCTGGCACTGACACTATTGATGTTTGTGTTTGGATGGTTTTCCATTATTGACGAAAAAGAAATCCTTGAGAAACTCCTAGCCAAGCATGGCAATGCTCTCGCAAGAGTTGTATCCGATTTCAGCGTCGACCTGCTCCTGCTCGAAGACTATCCGGTACTGGAAACCGTTCTGAAGTCTTTTGCCCAGCGTGAAGATAATGTGTTGTCAATTGAAGTTACACACAATGGTAAGACTGTTGCCTCATATATCAAGGGAAGTAACGAGTCAGGTGTGCTGTTTATTTCACCAGTAGAATTCCAGGCTCACCAAGCTAAGATTCAGTCTTACTTTGGAGAAGTCAAGCTAAGGCTTTCGCAAGCTGAAAATAAAAATATCATAGCGGCCCGCCAATGGGAAATTCTGTCACATACGCTCGTCGCTTTTATTGTTTTGCTGGTGATAATGTCGCTTATACTGCGCAAGACAGTGCTTCAGCGTATCAATGAACTGACACAACGCATGGAATCTGTGTTGACAGATATTGGTATGCATCCAGACACAAAATCCACACTCTGGGGATCCAATCCGTCAGGGGACGAACTGGATATTCTGGGGTATCGATTCGATAAAATGGTCAGCAATGTGCGTCACCACAATACGGTACTCAAGAATGAGGTAGCCAGGCGTACTCTTGATCTGCAAGAGGCCAAGGAAACAGCAGAACGATCGAACATTGCAAAATCCAGATTCCTGGCGGCGGCAAGCCATGACCTTCGCCAGCCATTGCAGGCGCTTTCGCTATACGCAGGCGCGCTCGAGCTCAAGGTCAAGGATCCGGATGTCGGTGCTATCGTTGATAACATGTCTAAAGGGATTCAGGTTATACGTGACATGCTGAACTCGCTACTGGATGTGTCACGGCTGGATGCAGGGGTCATTGTCCCCGCAGTTAATCAATTTGCCATCTCTGAGATTCTTGATGCATTGAACAATGAGTTTCATGAACTTGCGCATGAAAAAGAAATTTTGTTAAGGATTTGCAAAAGTACATTGCAAACCGAGAGTGACCCGGTACTCCTGGGCCGTATTTTGCGTAACCTGGTCAGTAATGCTGTGCACTATACCGAGCAAGGCAAGGTTCTTATTGGCTGCAGACGATACGGGAACATGTTCCGCGTAGAGGTATATGATACCGGTATCGGAATTTCTGCCGACCAGCTTGGCGAGATATTCGAGGACTTCCACCAAGTCGGCAACGTTGCCCGCAACAGACGCTTAGGTCTTGGGTTGGGACTGGCGATTGCGAAAGGTATGGCAGACCTCCTCGGTCATCGGCTGACTGTCAACTCATTGCCGGGCAGGGGATCCTGTTTTTCTATTGAACTGCCAATGATAAGTAAAATTCAGGCCACTGATGAGAAAGACGACTCTCAGCAAGTAATAACCGGCCAGCAGGAATGCATTCTGGTGATTGATGATGAGCAAGACATACTCAATTCACTTAAAACCCTGCTGGAAGTTTATGGCTACCATGTAATATCTGCCCTGTCGGAACGCCAGGCATTACAAATACTTCAAACTCACCCAAAGCGACCTGACCTCATTATTGCCGATTACAGGTTGAGTGATGGAGAGAATGGGAGCGATGCGATCATAGAAGTGGGCAAGGCGTGCGGAAGAAAAATACCCGGAATCCTACTGACTGGCGACACAGATCCAGAACGGATTTCCTCTGCCAATCAGAGCGGTTTCAGCCTGCTGCATAAGCCCATTGACACAGATATTTTAATATCCACTATTCGTGAACATATACAAAAATTCCATAATGATTAATGGCACCAAGGCATTTATTTATCGGTAGTCAATAACAGTTTGAAAATAGCAAATTCAACTTGCCGACACATTCGTATTATGAGAGATCCGCAGCCTTCGGATCGAAAAACGATATATACCAGTATATTTAGTAGGAAGGTCAGTAGTTGTTGCATCTGAGACCTCTACGGAAAAGCTGGGAAATACACGGTTCTGGCAGAAAGTGTGAGTACTGATTGCAAGACGGGAACGTCCGAAGTTGCGGCATTCCTGTCATAGAAGGGCGACTTGGGAACGGCATGCTCCAGCCGGATTCCGGACCTTCCCAGAAAAATATCTGAGCAGTTTGGTCGGATGACTGGTTCCGCCAATCCGGACATTCAGGTGATCTGGTGATGTTCAGAACGTCCTTCATAAACCCTGTCTATGTTAGCGTTTGGTTACATATCGTTGCTGTGTTTATACTGAATTATATTTTAATAATGCGGTAAAAATACGGACAAAATAACAATGGCTAGAGTCAAGCATCGATTCCGA
>JAHEER010000189.1:0-863 GCA_024640625.1 Desulfobulbaceae bacterium | reverse complement strand
AATACACGGTTCTGGCCGAAAGTGTGAGTACTGATTGCAAGACGGGAACGTCCGAAGTTGCGGCAAAGCGGAAGTACAATTAAAAGCCGGGAATGACCGTTGTTGGCCGGTAGCTGCCTAACAAGAACTCTGTTGTAACGTAATTCCCTGTCTGTGGGAAGGTCTGTTTCGCCCCCGATAGCTGCCCTACAGAATGACCAAATAGAATCATCCTGATTGACAGGTAATCACTGCCCTACCATACCCCGTCCCGAGAACCGAGAGCTTAGTCCTTAGTCCTTAATCCCGAATCCCAAGCCCCGAACACTCCGCACGACGCACGCAGCACCAAGAACCCAATGCCCTGTTCCCTGTTTCTATCGCTTGCGACTCGCACACAGACCTACGCACCAAGACCTTAGCTCGAGGTTGCACAGAGCCCCCCTCCTCTAGCTAGCTGCAGGAGCATGGTTTCGTGAGTACATTCCATAAAAGCAGTTTTTACCTGCAAAACTGCTGGCAAAATTTTCATAAAAAATTTGCTTTGTTTCCGTCTCCTTTTCCCTTTGCCCAGAGGAACTGAAGGCGGCCCCTCGCTCTCGGTCCAAAATCCTGGGCACTGAATTCTGATTTCGTCGAAACGGCGACTGGGCCCCATGGAAGGTTTTTTTGGATCGCCGTGGGAAGCAGCCAGGACTTGCTGCCAGGACTCGGGCCGTAGTCCGTGGGCCTCGGACCGTGGACCGAAGTGGCAGCTGGCAGATGGCCGGCGGCAAGGACCAGGGATTCAGCACTCGGACCGCGGTGGCAATGGCCAGTCTTCGGCGTCAAGGTACACGGACCCGGGCGCAATCAGTCGGCGGGTGGCACTACGCACTCAGCAC
>JAHEER010000188.1 GCA_024640625.1 Desulfobulbaceae bacterium | reverse complement strand
GCCGTTCCCGTGCAGTGTTGCAGGCCTGAAGCGCAGCGATACTGCCGCTGTAGGACTGGGTCCCGATCTTCAGAAGTTCCCTGCTGTCGGGATCTGATTCGATCAGCGAGTCGATCATCAACAGATAGGAGGAGGCTCCCTCGCATACCAGGTCGATATCTGACTGTTTCTGCAGGTTGGAAACCGCCGGCTTGATTGCCACCGAGGTAATCAGGGAGGTGCAGGAGCTGAGCAATGTGGCGCCGGCAATGAGTGCTGCAAGCAATGTAGTTTTGAGATGTTCTGACATTATCTGCTTGAGGGGGAGGCCCAAAAGATTAAATAATATATTTTACCAGATTGAGTTATAGTTTATGCCACTGAACGGTCAACTGCAAGGGTTACCAACATCAATGCTCTCCAGACTACTCATATCGATCGGCGTCTCCATCGGCCTGCTGGGTATCCTGATCCACTTTACCCTCGCTTCAGCCGAACCTGCCCTCTGGTCAAGTTTGATCAGCGCACTGCTCGCCTTTCCTGCGGCTTACCTGCTCCTCTACCTTGGCGCCTCGCTGGTGCGTACGTATCTGCAATCATTGCGCTACCGAATGCTGCTGCAAGCCTCTGAAAAATCTGTGCCAACCCTGTTTCATGTCTATTTGGTGACCCTGAGCCGCAACATGTTCGTCGATATGCTGCCGGCGAGGCTCGGCGAACTGAGTTACATCGCCATGCTCAACCGGGGCTGCCGGGTGAGCGGGGAGTCCTGTGTGTCATCGCTGGCCATTGCCTTCGTATTTGATCTGATTGCCCTGGGGGTGCTTCTGATCGTGCTAATGTTGATGCAGGTGGCAGGTGGTGATTTTCAAAGCTGGATGATAGGGGTAGTATTAGTACTTGGATTGCTGGTAATGTTTCTTCTTTTTCTCCTTTACCCGGCAATTTCATTAGCCAACAAACTCATTAGCAGGGTGGGCTGGCTGCAGCGTGGGCTACTCAGTAAGGGCTCCGATCTCCTTGGCAGAATTGAAGACGCCCTGAAGGAGAGCGCCAAAGCAGGTATTACAGGACGACTGCTGGGCTTGTCGCTGGGAGTCAGGGCGGCTAAATATTTCGGCCTTTACTGGCTCTTTGTGGGCGTAGCGGACCAGTTTCCAGAGATCAGCACTGCTCTCGCCCGCGTCCTTCCCGCTCTGATCAGCGCCGAGGCTGGCGCCAGTCTGCCAGTCCCTGCGTTCATGGGATTTGGCACCTATGAAGCTGGGGGAACACTGGCCTTGACGGTGTTGGGTGCCAGTGCAGCGACATCACTCATGGTAATGCTCGCCATGCACGTGCTCAGCCAGATAATCGACTACCTGCTTGGCGGAATCGGACTGGTGCTTTTCATCATGAAGACAGGAGGAGGAGTGCTCGAGACAAGCTCGGCCGGGAGGGTGTCATGGAAAACAGCGGCGGCCGGCGTAACGCTGTTGGTGATAACCAGCCTCTTTGTTGTTTATGAAATTCGTGTAGTTAAAAAACGTGGGTCGCTGGTGCCGCCAGGACAGGGTGAGCCTGTCGCTTCCGTTTCATCCGCCCATAATGATACTCTGAAGCGGATGGATGGGTTTCTGGTCTGGAGTTCGAACCGCTCCGGCAACCATGATATTTATCTGCGTTCGTTTCCCGATGGACGCACTCGACGTCTCACCACCCACCCGCATACTGAGTACTTTCCGCGCATATCCCCGGACGGCAGCAGAGTGGTGTTTGCCAGGTCGCATGAACCGTGGGTGTCCCAGAGAAATGTCTACGCATGGGATGTCTGGATGCTAGACCTACGATCAGGAAAAGAACGATTGCTGGCAAAAAATGGCAATGTACCAACTTGGTCAAGTAACGGTAAAAAAGTCAATTTTCAAAGAAATGGTAACCAAGTTGTTCAATTGAATCTCAAGACCAACAAGGAAACAATTATTTATCAATCTGGCGTCAGTGTTCAGGTACCACCCAAAACCGAACTGCAGACGCCCCATGTGGGTTCAAAAGGACAACTGGCAGTGACTTTCAGAAATACCATGCGAGCCACCGCGGTGGTGGGGCAAGGTGGCAAAGTCAATAAGGTTGGCAAGGGATGTCAATTGAGTTGGGCACCGGGGGACCGTTTTCTTTTCAAGATTGATGATGGTAAAAGGATGGGCAATGCCGTTCACAAACTTAATCCTGAGACGCTAGAGTCTAAGGTCTGGTTCGATGCTCCGCTGCCATACAGCCATGAGTATTTTCCTGTTGTGGCCAATACGTCCGATGTCCTGGTATATGGGGCGAGTGCCGAGGGACACGAGCACGACACTGCAGATTACGAGATATTTTTATGGGTGATTGGTCAGTCATTAAACCAGGTTGTCCGAATTACCCACCACACCGGCAACGACTGTTGGCCGGATATCTTCTTGAACAGGCCCCTTTGATATTCACCTGGTGTAAATAAGAGGCTGATTGCGTTTTGATCGCTATTGGTATATGCTTCGCTGTTTCGCATATATTAATATGAAAGGCCTCTCAAGGAGAAACAGCGATGACCTCAACCAAACGGATAGCCGTAACCGGCGGTGCCGGCTTTCTTGGTTCTCACCTATGCGAGAAACTGCTCGATCAAGGGCACGAAGTGCTCTGCATCGACAATTTTTTCACCGGCAGCAAACAGAACATCCTCCACCTGTTAGACAATCCGCTGTTCGAACAAATCCGTCATGACGTGACTTTTCCGCTCTATCTGGAGGTGGACGAGATTTACAACCTGGCCTGTCCGGCCTCGCCGATCCACTACCAGTTCGATCCGGTGCAAACCACCAAGACGTCGGTCCACGGCGCCATCAACATGCTTGGGCTTGCCAAAAGGATCAAGGCAAAAATTTTCCAGGCCTCCACCAGCGAGGTGTACGGCGACCCGCAAATTCATCCGCAGCCTGAAACCTACTGGGGCCATGTCAATCCCAACGGTATCCGGGCCTGCTATGACGAGGGCAAGCGCTGTGCCGAGACCCTCTTCTTTGATTATCACCGGCAGCATAATCTAAAAATCAAGATCGCCCGTATTTTCAACACCTACGGGCCAAGGATGCACCCCAACGACGGCCGGGTGGTGTCCAATTTCATCGTCCAGGCGCTGCAGGGCGAACCCCTCACCGTCTACGGCGACGGCAGCCAGAGCCGCTCCTTCTGCTATGTCGATGATTTGATCGAAGGATTTGTAAAATTTATGGATACTGACGATGATTTTACCGGCCCGGTCAATTTGGGCAATCCCGGTGAATTCACCATCCTTGAACTTGCCAACAAGGTCATTGAGCTAACCGGTTCGAGCTCGGATATCCTCTTCGAGCCACTGCCGGGTGACGACCCCAAACAGCGACAGCCAGATATAACCCTGGCTAAAGAAAAGTTCGATTGGGAACCTGGAATCAAATTGGCAGCGGGGCTGAAGCCGACGATTAAATATTTTTCAGAACTCCTGGGAGCTTGACTGTAATACATGATCGGTGCAGGGGTCGTAAAATTAGCCAGGGACATTTTTCAATATCGACAGATGCTTCTGGCACTAGCCAAGCGCGAAGTGGCGAGCACGTACGTGGGCTCGTTTCTCGGAATTGTCTGGAGCTTTATCCATCCCGCCGTGATGATTGTTGTGTTCTGGTTTGTGTTCAGTGTGGGCTTTAGGGCCAAACCGATGAACGATGTGCCGTTTGTGGTCTGGCTCACCTGTGGTATGGCACCGTGGTTTTTATTTGCCTCGATACTTACCACAACAACCTCGGTTATCATCCAGTACGGCCATCTTATAAAAAAGACCGTGTTTCCATCCCAGATCCTGGTCGTGGTTAAAATCTTATCGAACATGGTGGGTCACTGGGCTTTTATATCCCTTGTTATCGTTTTGATTCTTTTTAATCAGATGCCAGTAAGCATTTACTATCTGCAGGCCTTCTATTATCTGTTCTGTCTGCTGATTTTGGCCAGCGGTCTGGGCTGGCTCCTGTCTTCATTGAATGTGTATGCACGCGATGTTGGGCAACTGGTGCCGGTTATTGTGCAGGTGGGCTTCTGGGGATCGGCTATCTTTTGGGATATCTCCATTATGTCACCAAAGATCCAGCTGATTCTGAAACTCAATCCGGTGTACTATATAATCCAGGGCTACCGAGATTCGTTTATCTATTTCGTGCCATTCTGGCATCATGGCGCCTATACTATCTATTTTTGGGTTTTTGCTCTGTTCTTTTTACTTGCCGGCGGCTGGGTCTTTA
>JAHEER010000074.1 GCA_024640625.1 Desulfobulbaceae bacterium | reverse complement strand
GCGCTCAACATTATCAGCGCCCTGATCATGCTGGTAATGGAAAAAGGCCGGGATATCGCCATCCTCAAATCGATGGGCGCAACCTCGGGCTCGATCATGAAGATCTTCTTTCTCCAGGGACTGGTCATTTCTCTGACCGGCACGGTGCTTGGCGTATTAGGCGGACTCGGGCTTTGTGAGCTGCTCTCCAGGTATCAGTTCATCGAGCTGCCCTCCAACGTCTATCCGATGACCACCCTGCCCATTAAGGTATTGCCCGCCGATGTGGTCATCATCGCCTGCTGTTCGATCATCATCAGCCTGTCGGCCACCATCTATCCTTCCTGGAAAGCGTCGCGGGTGAAGCCGGCGGAGGTGCTCTCATGACCCTCCCGCTGCTGCAGGCGACCGAACTGCGCAAAACCTACGCCAACGGGCTCAAGGAGGTCGAGGTACTCAAAGGCATCAACCTTATGGTACAGCCCGGAGAAATGACGGCCATCATCGGTGCCTCCGGCTCGGGCAAAACAACCCTGCTGCAGATTCTCGGCACCTTGGCTCCGGCCACTGGCGGCCAGTTGCTGTTCAAGGGGAGCCGTCTCGACCAGAAGGGCGATAAGGAGCTGGCGGCCTTTCGCAACAGATCGCTGGGCTTTATCTTTCAATTTCATCATCTGCTGCCCGAATTCAGCGCCCTGGAGAATGTCATGATGCCGGCCCTGATCTCGGGCAAATCGATAACAGAGACCGAAGAACCTGCCCGACGGCTGCTGGCTGCTGTTGAGCTCGATCATCGCCAACAGCACCGGGTGCACGAACTGTCCGGCGGCGAGCAGCAGCGCACCGCGCTGGCCCGAGCGCTGATCATGGAACCGGAACTGCTGCTGGCCGACGAGCCGACCGGCAACCTCGACAGTAGAGCAGGGGGAATGGTCTTCAATCTGCTCAAATCGATCAGCAGGGACCGCTCGCTCGCAGTGCTCATGGTCACCCACAATAGGCTGCTGGCCGATCAGATGGACCGCTGCCTGACCTTGAGCGACGGCATCCTGGGTGAAACAGCTTTAACCCCGGAATAAAACAAGACGTCTGCTGAACCGGCAGTGGTGATCACTGCAAGGAGTACCAGATGCCTTATACCACCGATTCCAGAGGCTATAACCGGTTGGTACGGGACAACCCCGGAGCGACCAGAATCCTTGCCGAGGGCGACTCCTGGTTTGCCTACCCCCGCCGTTACATAGCCTTTGGCGCGCCCTCCAACATCGTCCAGATTCTGGCCGAACGAAGCTACTATGCAATCTATTCGACGGCCAGCATCGGCGACGAGGTCGCCTCGATGATGACCGGTGAACAGAAGTTCGGCTTCACCAAGCGGCTCGGCACCAATGAATTCGACATCATCCTCTTTTCCGGGGGCGGCAACGATATCGTCGGCAGGTATGATTTCGACCTCTTTCTCAAACCCAGGCAGAGCTGCGCACAATGGCAGGACTGCATCGAGATCGAGCGGCTCGACAACAAGCTCGACCTGATCGAATCGGTCTATGTTGAGCTGCTGGAACGGGTGCTTTACTATTCTCTGAATCCCGAGGTCAAAGTGGTGAGCCACAACTACGATTTCTGTGTCCCTTCGCCGGAGGGCTACGAACTGTTCGACCTGTTTCCCATCGGCGAAGCCTGGATCTACCCCTTCCTGATGGAAAAACAGTTTACCAATACAGCCGAACAGCAGGCGGTAATCAGATTTATGCTCGAACGTTTCGCTGAGCGTCTGGCCCGGGTAGAGTCGAAGTACCCGGGTAAACTGTTCATTGCCGCCACCCAGGGTACCCTCTCCGCCAACCAGTGGCGCAATGAGATACACCCGTCCCCGGCCGGCTTCAGAAAAATCGGGTCGATCATCCACCGCACCATTCAGCGGGCGCTGCAGGAAAACTGATTATTTAAGCGCCCTGTAGTAACTATCGAGGTTGTAGACCGCGGCCAAGGGGTTGTGCCCCAGAAGCCTGTCTTTTACCGCAAGGACCGTACAGAGCGCCTCTGAATATTTGAAGAAAAGAGAATCGTGGCCGACACAGAGGCCCAGCAGGATGTTGAAATCGGTCTTTTCCCGGTTCAGGACCATAGCCTGCAGCACTGGGTTGCACATGGCTTCGTCTTTGGCAGGGTCGATTTGCTCGGACCGGTCTAGTCCAATGATCTGCTTGGAGCTTCTGCCCACTTTGCAGACCACCGTGACCATTTCGAATCCCCGGGCGCCGATCAGTTTTTCAATGGCCTGGGCCTCTTTTCGCAAACCGATGCAGAAAGCCATGCCCAGCTTCTTGTAATCCATGCGCTCGGCAAATTCGATAATTTCTTCGATTCTGGACTTGATCGGCCTGACGTTTTCATAGCCCTGATCATGGTTTCCATAGCCGCTGGACTCCTGAATAGAAGCCTGCCTGGCGAACTCGTGCAGGTCGTCATGGGTCCTGTATTCGTCGAGACTTTGCCCAACCAGCTCCTGCAGGTTGGCGGTGGGGCAGAAATCGGGGGATTTGCCCTGCGCCTCCCGGCATAACCGATCTGCGATCTTAAAGGGGCAGCGGGCACAATTTGCGGGTTGCTTTGCCATCTTTTGACTCGTCTTTGAAATTATGGTCCTTCTCTGTCGAGATTTTGCTTCCACTCCAGAAGCTGCTCGAAGCTCACGCCGACACCGCCGCAAACCACCAGCAGGATCCTTTTCTTGTCGCGCAAAAACGGGTGTCGTCCATACACGGCCGCAAGCGAGGCACCGCAGGCCGGCTCGACCAGGACCCGGTGATCGGCGGCGAAACGCAGGCAGCTTTCCACCGCCTCCAGATCAGAGACGCTGGAACTTGTAACATTATGGCGGCCGCACCACTCCCATGCCCGGGCTGCCACCTTCTTGGCGCCAAGCGAGGTGGCCACGGTGGCTATGCGCTCCAGTTCAAGGTGGCGGCCAGCCGCCAGGGAGACGCCCAGCGACGCCGCACCGCGAGTCTCCATAGCCAGTACGGGTACATCCGCCATCCCGTTGTTATGCAGCCCCTCCAGCACTCCGCAGAGCAACCCGCCGCCACCCACTGAAAGCAGCACCGCATCCGGACGCAGTCCGCTCCGCGCCGCCTCATCAATGAGCGTCGCGTGCCCCTCCCAAAGCAGCGGGTCATCGAACGGATGGATCAGCACCCGATCCGGTCCACAGAGACTTTGCGCATGGCCATGGGCCTCCTGCCAGGACTCGCCGCTGACAATCACTTCCGCCTGCTCGCCGCGAATCATCTCTTGGGCCCGTTCAGGCGTCGACAACGGCACCACCACCGTCACCGGAAGTCCCAGTTTCCTCCCGCAGTAGGCCACCGCGATGCCGGCGTTGCCGCCCGACGAGCTCACCAGTCCCTGCACTCCCCGGGCGACGTGGTGGCTGCAGGCCCGGCCAATGCCGCGGAGCTTGAAAGAACCGCAGGGCTGCATGGCCTCCATTTTCAGCCAGACCTCCGAGCCGGCAACCCGAGACAGCGGCGTCGATTCCAGCAGCGGTGTCCTTAGGTGCAGGGAAACCATACCGGACATCCCGTCCTAGGAGGCAAGAGAGTCGCGCAAGGTGGACAGATCTACCCGGGAAGTAAAATCGAGGCTCAGCGGAGTCACCGCAACCTGTTTTTCCACAGCCAGGGCATAGATGTCCGAGTCGCTTTCAAGCTCTTCCTCGGCCACCACGATCCGCGTCTTGAAGTCACACACCCTCATATCAATCGAAGTATTGTCGAGATGCTTGGTGTAATAGGAAGAACGGGAAAGCCTGGTCATCAGCCATCCGGTCTGTTCATCCGCCCCATCGGGAACATCTATCTTGAGCAGGTCGACATCTGCGGGCAGTCCCTTGTCCAGAACCAGCGCGGTGAACTTTCTCAGAAAGTGGGCTGCACCCCGCCAATCCTGGGAAGTGTAGTTGTGGTGGGAAGCGATATCGGTCTGTTTGGACACGGCCAGCCCGGGGACACCGTGACTCGAGGCCTCCAGGGCTGCGCCGACGGTGCCTGAGCAACTGATCATATTGCCGAGGTTCTCACCGTAATTAATCCCGGATATCAGGATATCGGGTTTCTCACTGCGAAACAGGGTGAACATCGCATGGCGCACCACCTGGGCCGGAGAGCAGGGACAGTGATAGGCCTCCAGAGAAGAGGTGCCGCCGGGATACTCCAATCTCTGTAGCCGGGACTGCTTGTTGCCGGTCAACCCCCGTCCGGTGGCCGTCTGCTGATCGGTGGGAGCAATAATGGTGATCCTGCCGAGATCGGCAACCGCCTCCACTGCGGCCCTGAGCCCCGGAGAGTGGATGCCGTCGTCGTTGGTGATGGCGATATGTACGTCCTTCATCTGCCTGTTCTCTTGCTCCTCTTATTCACTGCGGCTTGCGGGCCTCGACCTCGAGGCGTACCATGGCCACATGTGCCCTGCCCTGCGCATCCAGCGGCACCTGTTCCAAATATCTTTCGGCCAGCTCTTCTATGAACTCATCTCTGGTCAAGTTGTCGAGCCGCCCGGTATAGGGCAGCCAGGTAGTTCGTATCCAGCCCTTGAGCCCTTCAACGCCGTCGTGCACCATATCCTTGTCGATCAGTTCCACGCGGCAGTTTACAAATCCTGACTCAGCCAGCAGATCCTGGTAGTATTCAATCCCATGGAAACCATAAGGAAACTCAAAGCCTGCAAAATAGCGTTCATATTTGGGCAGCCCCAACAATCTATCTAGGACGCCGACAACGGCCCTGGCATTGCCCTGCCCTCCCATCTGCAGCAAGATCCTGCCGCCGGGTTCGAGGCACGAAGAGATCGATCTCACTACGGGTCGGTGATCCTTCACCCAGTGCAGGGCGGCATTGGAAAATACCACATCAAAGAGGCCGTCGAAATGCATAGTGACCGCATCCATGAGCCTGAAGCTCAGGTTGTTATGATCTGCAGGCGGATACCGTGCAGTCGCCAGAGCTATCATCGATTCCGAGCTGTCGATACCGATTACCCTGCCTTCGCCGAGCAGACCGGCGATTTCAGCGGTCACTTTGCCGTCGCCACAACCTATATCGAGCAGCCTTTCCGTCCCTCTGAGGGACAGTTTACCTAGCAACTCCCGGGCCCAGCCCTGCTGGACCCGGGAATGAAGTTCATAATCCCTGCTGTCCCATTGGTAGGTGCCCATAGGTCTGCCCCGCTGCTCCGCTCAGCCCTGTTTCAGACCGGCTGTGACGATACCCGCACCTATCAGGGCCGAACCACCGCCCCTATTGAGCCACCGTCGAGCAGGCCGCTTCTGCAGGAGGTCATTGAACTGGCCGGCGAACAGCCCATACATCAAGGCGTTGAATGCCGCCAGGGTGAGAAAGGTCGACCCCAGCAGAAAGAGCTGGCCAATGGCTCCTGAGCTGCTCACGAATTGCGGGAAAAAAGCGATAAAGAAGGTAATGCTCTTCGGATTCAGGGCGGTCACTATGAACGACGACCGAAACAGGGAGCGCCCCGTACTTCCTGTTAGTTCCGTACAAATCTCAACACCTTCGGGCTTTGAAGTCCAAAGCTTGATTCCCAGGTAGATCAGATAGAGCGCCCCGATCCATTTCAGCATGTTGAAGAGCTCTGCCGATACGCTCAGCAAGCTTCCCAACCCAAGCAGCGACAGGGTCATGGCAGTGAAGTCCCCAGCCACCACACCTGCTGACAGCGGCAGGATGGATCTCTTGCCGTGGGTAATGGCCTGGCTGACGACCAGAATGATTGTCGGCCCAGGAATAATCAGGATCAGGCTCGAAGCCAGCAGAAACCCGATATACAACTCGAGACTCATGTCATTCTCCTTTTGCACTACCGGTTGTACAACAATACGATTGATTAGGCCAGGTGATTTCACTAGAATGGTTATCGTTACCTCTCGCGCCATTTGCAGAAAGCGGTTCCACCCGACCATCGATCACCCTGGAGCACACCATGTACACACTTGTTATCGGTAATAAAAACTATTCATCCTGGTCCCTGAGAGGCTGGCTGCTTCTGAGACAGTTCGACATACACTTCGAGGAGGTGCGGCTGCCGCTCTATTCGGAAACCTTCAGAGAAAAGATCAAGGACTATTCGCCGAGCGGACTCGTGCCCACCCTGGTCTCCGGAGACCTGCGGGTATGGGATTCGCTGGCTATCTGCGAGTATATCGCCGAACGTCACCCCGAGCATCACTGCTGGCCGGAGGATGAAGAGGCCAGGGCACTGGCCAGATGTATCAGCAGCGAGATGCATGCAGGCTTTTTTCAGATCAGAAACAGTCTGCCGATGAATATCAGGCGCACTCGATCCATTGACGCCAGCACTCCCGAACTCGACAAGGAAATCGCCAGAGTAAGCGAGATCTGGAGGACCTGCAGGCAGTCCCACTCGGAGGGCGGTAAGTTCCTTTTCGGTGATTTCTCGATCGCCGACGTCATGTACGCCCCGGTGGTGCTCCGCTTTAAAAGTTACCTCATCAAGGTGGGCACGGTCGAAGAGGAATACATGCAGTCAATGCTGTCCCTGACCTCCCTGCAGGAATGGATTGCTGACGCCCTGGCAGAAGAGGAAATAATCGAGCTTTACGAGCAGTAGCAAGTTTTTATAAAAACTCGGCAGCGCAGGGGGCAGATAGTTCTGGCGCCGCAGCTCCCCCGCCTCGCAGGATGCTACCTGTCTTGCTTGATTAACCGCACTTCTTGTTATCGGCCTTACAGCTTTTATGGGCCTTGCAGCTGCCCTTTTTGGCGCCCCTGATGTCACTCTGATGTTTGGCGATGGAAACGATGGTTTTGAGGCGCTTCCTGGTTTTGTTTGAGAGATCGTCCTTTTTGATTTTATCCACTTCTTCGCAGATGGCCTCGAAGGCCTTTGCTATCTTGTCGCTGGCCAGCATAATTCACTCCATTATATTAATATTATTATAAATTATGATTATCGAAACGATAATCAAACCGTTCACGAAAGGGATAAACACCATTTTGAAAAAAAGCAAAAAGGCTGCATCAAAATATCTCCTATTGTTGTTTTAAAACCTGCGCCTTGCCCCTTGACCGTACTTGACAGGCCCTGATTAACCACTTATAAACCATTGATATACACTGGGTTATGAGTCGAAGGATGGATGGGCTTATGGCACTGTGCAGTGTAGCTTTATTTTCGCAGGGGTGGCCTACGGGCCTGAGATGATACCCATAGAACCTGATCTGGTTAATGCCAGCGTAGGGAATTGCAGTTCACGCTTTTCTTTTCAGTCTGTTCTCTCTGGTTATCCCCCGGGTTTTTCCGCATGCCATCCCCTGTGGTGTATTAATCTTCAACAGAAAGGTGACGCCATGTCAGATTTAGCGGTGAGATGTGCCGAAAATATCGAAAAAATTCGTCAGAACAAGCCTCTTATTCATAATATCACCAACTATGTGGTCATGAATTTTACGGCCAACGTGCTCCTGGCTGCCGGGGCCTCGCCGGTCATGGCCCACGCCGAAAACGAAGTGGAAGAAATGGTCAGTTTTGCCGGTGCGCTGGTGATAAATATCGGTACGCTTTCCGACAGCTGGATCAGTTCGATGCTCACGGCCGCAAAAAAGGCAAGTAAGCTGGACACACCCATCGTTCTCGACCCGGTGGGTTCCGGGGCTACCAGGTTGCGCACCGAGACTGCCCAGACCATCGCCGCCGAAACCAATGTCTCGATCATCAGAGGTAATGCTTCGGAAATTCTCTCCCTGCAGAATGAAGAATCGAAGAGCAAAGGAGTGGATTCACTCCACTCGGTGGATGAAGCAGAGAGCAGCGCCATGGTCCTGGCCACGGAACTTGGAGCGACACTGGCGATTACCGGCCCCGTCGATTTCATTACCGACGGTACGAGAATCCTCAGAGTCGAAAATGGTCACCCCCTGATGCCGATGGTCACGGGAACGGGTTGTTCGGCGACCGCGATAATCGGCGCCTTTGCAGCCGTCGATCTGGATCCGCTTAGCGCTGCTGCCACAGGTCTTGCCTTTTTCGGTCTCGCCGGCGAGCGGGCAGGAGAGACTGCCCGGGGGCCCGGTTCTTTCATGACAGCTCTTGTCGACGCCCTCTACCAGATCGGTCCCGACGATATCGTCGCCGGCTGCAAAATCATCGGGGGCTGAGCACCAATGATCGACTATTCCCTCTATCTGGTCACCGATCGGTCACTGTCAAAAGGCAGATCCACCGCCGAGATAGTTGCAACAGCCGCAGCTGGAGGGGTAACCTGCGTACAGCTTCGTGAGAAGAGCTGCGGGACCAGGGAATTCATCGACGAGGCGCTGGCCCTGCGGCCGCTGCTCAGAGCCCGCCACATACCTTTGATTATCAACGACCGGCTGGATGTGGCCCTGGCCGTCGAGGCCGACGGGGTTCACCTCGGCCAGAGCGACATGCCCATTGCCATGGCCAGGAAGATCGCCGGCCAGGAATTGATCATTGGTATCTCGGCTGAATCCACAGAGGATGCACTCAAGGCCGCGCAGCAAGGCGCCGATTATATCGGGATTTCCCCCGTCTTCGCCACCCCCACAAAAACCGATACCGCGCTGCCGCTTGGTCTCGAAGGGGTAAGGAAGATCCGTGAGCTGGTCGCTATTCCCCTGGTCGGCATTGGCGGCATCAATCAGGAGAACGCTGCATCCGTTATCGCAGCTGGTGCCGACGGAGTGGCAGTGGTGTCCGCCATTGTCTCTGCAGACGATCCGGCTGAAGCCTCGAAGAAGCTGAAAACCATCGTAGAGCGGGCTTCGTTAGAGAAAAAATAGAAACCCGGGCAGCCGACCCCAAAACTAAACGTGAGCGCCCCGACCATACAGATTAGAGACCTTACCCTGCGATTCGGCAGCGATGCGCCGCTGTTTGATACCCTCAGCCTCGACATCGCAGCCGGCAAGACCAGCTGCATTCTCGGACCGAGCGGCTGCGGCAAGTCCACCCTGCTTCGTTTTATCTCGGGTGCTACGGGGTTCAACAGCCAGGGAACGGTTCAGTTCAGCCCATCTGAAGCATCGACGGTCGCCTGGATGGGGCAGGACGATCTGCTCCTTCCCTGGATGAGCCTGATCGACAATGTCATGCTTGGTGCCAGACTGCGCGGTGAATTAAGTGAGTCTCACCGCCGACGGGCAGTGGAGTTGATCGCCAGGGGACGTCTGGCCGGATTCGAACAGACCCTTCCCCAGGCGCTCTCAGGCGGCATGCGCCAACGCGCCGCCCTGCTGCGAACGCTGATGGAGGGGCGGTCGGTGCTGCTGATGGATGAACCGTTTTCCGCCCTCGATGCGCTGACCAGAATCAGACTTCAAGATCTGTCGGCCGAACTGACCAGGGGAACCACTACCGTTCTGGTCACCCATGACGCGGCCGAGGCCCTGCGAATGGCCCATCGGATTATCATTCTGGGCGGCTCTCCGGCTCAGGTAAAAACGACCATCGATGTTCATACCCGACCGCCCCGCAGCCCGGACAGCAGCGAAGTAATCGAGCATTACGGCCGCCTCCTGGAGCTGCTTCTGGAGGATCACCACTGATGGCTGCGCTGCGCCTCATAGTCCTGGCAGCCGGCCTGATCGGCCTGTGGCAGCTGCTGGTCCTCGCTACTCAGGTCCCACCCTATATCCTGCCGGGTCCGCTGCCGGTCGCTCAAGCTTTGATAGACCATGGCCCGCTTCTGCTCAAACATCTGAAAACGACAACTTTCGAGATTATTGCCGGTCTGTTGATCGGCACCCTGCTCGGCGTATCCTGTGCCCTGACGATGATCATCTCGCCGCTGCTCAAACGCTGGATGCAGCCGGTACTGGTAATCAGTCAGGCGATACCGGTCTTTGCCCTGGCGCCCATTCTGGTGCTCTGGTTTGGCTATGGCATGGCTTCAAAAATCGCCATGGCGGTGCTGATCATCTTTTTCCCCGTGGCCGCCTCCTTCTACCAGGGTATGCGCAGAACCAGCCCGGACCTCCTGGAGCTTGCCCGAATCATGGGAGCCGGCCCTTTCGCCACCCTCAGGTACATCGTTATCCCCTCCGCCCTGCCGGCCTTTGGTTCGGGGCTGCGGGTCGCGGCCGCGGTCGCTCCAATCGGGGCAATAGTCGGTGAATGGGTGGGCTCCAGTTCGGGCCTTGGTTTCTACATGCTGCATGCCAACGCCAGAATGCAGGTGGACGTCATGTTTGCCGCGCTGGCAGTACTGTCAGTCACCGCACTGCTCATTTATTTTTCCGTGGATTATCTGCTGGACAAAATCATTTACTGGGAACCCTCAAAAGGAATCTGACCATGAAACATCTCTTCCGTTACTCTCTTGCTGCCGCCTTGTGGCTGCTGCTGACCAATGTCGCTTACAGCGCCGACAAACTGACGGTGCTGCTCGACTGGTTCATCAACCCCGATCACGCACCGCTTTTCGTCGCCCAGGAAAGGGGCTACTTCCGGGACCGAGGCCTGGAGGTGGAGTTCATTGCCCCGTCCAACCCTAATGATCCGCCCAAACTTGTGGCTGCCGGCAAAGCGGACCTGGCCGTCTCCTATCAGCATCAGCATCAGATGCAGGTTGACCAGGGGCTTCCCCTGGTGCGCGTCGCCACCCTGGTCGCCACTCCGCTCAACAGCCTGGTGGTGCTGGCGGATGGTGATATAAAGAACATCGGCGATCTCCAGGGCAAGACTATCGGCTACTCGGTGGGCGGCTTTGAAACGGTGCTGCTCAAGGTGATGCTCGAGAGGGAGGGGCTTACCCTCGACGAGGTGCGCTTGATAAATGTCAACTTCTCCCTGTCGCCTTCGTTATTCACCGGCGCAGCGGACGCGGTGATTGGGGCGTTCAGGAATTTCGAGTTGAACCAGATGGATATCGAGAACAGGCCGGGCCACGCCTTTTTCGTCGAGGAATTCGGCATCCCCGCCTATGACGAACTGATTATGGTCGCCGGCAGGGACTCGCTTACCAACCCTGCCATAGGCAAATTCATCGATGGGCTGGAAGCGGGTGTCCAGTACCTGGTCAATCATCCTGAAGAGAGCTGGAAACTGTTTATCTTAGGCGAACGCAGCGATCTCGATGATGAACTGAACCGCCGGGCCTGGCGCGACACCCTGCCTCGCTTCGCGCTCCGCCCCCGGGCGCTGGATAGAACACGCTATCTGCGCTTCGCCGAGTTTCTCAAAGAACAGGGCATTATAAAGGAAATCCCCCCACTGGAAAGATGGGCGGTCGAGGTGGAAAACTAGGCTACCCGATCACCGGGCTCCCTGCCGCTGAAAATGGCATCGAGGTTGTCCAGCGCCCTGAACCCCATCGCGTCCCGGGTCTCTCTGGTGGCGCTGCCGATATGCGGCATTAAAAAGACGTTGTCGAGCTCCCGGTAGGCTGGATTAATGTCCGGCTCGTTGTTGAAAACATCGAGTCCGGCCGCATAGAGTTTGCCTGATTTGAGTGCTTCGATTAAGGCCTCGTCGTCGATCACCGTCCCTCTGCTGGCATTGACGACCACGGCGCCATCCGGCAGCATTGCGATGCGCTCCTTATTGAGCAGGCCGGCGGTTTCCGGGGAAGCCACGCAATGCAGGGCCAGGAAATCACAATGGGGCATCAGCGCCTCGACGGATTCATGATAGGTGGCGCCCCCCTCAAGCTGCGGATCGACCCGGCGTCTGTTGTGGTAATGAATGGTCATGTCGAAGGCCCGGGCCCGCTGGGCAACCACCTGTCCCACCCGGCCGAAGCCGACGATGCCAAGCCGCTTGCCGGTGACCTGAATGCCCACCATGAAACTCGGACTCCAGTCCTTCCACTCCCTGGTCCTCACCAGTTTCTCTCCCTCGCTCGCCCTTCTGGCGGCTCCCAGCATAAGCATCATGGTCAATTCGGCGGTGGCATCGGAGAGTACGTCGGGGGTGTTGGTGACGATGAGCCCGCGCTTCTTGGCCGCCTCGACGTCGACGTGGTCGTAACCCACTGAAAAGTTGGCGATGGCTTTGATCCTGGCGGGCAGCCGCTCGATTACTTCGGCGCTGAATTTTTCGGTATGGCAGGGCAAAATGGCGTCGGCCTCCGCAGCCATGTTGATGATGTCGGCACTTGAGTAGAGGGTATCCGTCGGATTGAGAATGGGTTGGTAATCTCGCCGCAGACGATCTTCCACCGCCTCGGGCAGTTTTCTGGTAACAAGGATAACTGGTTTCATCTTACCTTCTCCGTCCATTAAAAGGCCCGCCGTTTATGTAACACCATCTTCCGACACTTACACCACCCGGGAGCGTCTCCCCTGCTATATCATATCCTCGCCTTGCGTGATTCCGTTATAGTAATCATAAAGAAGGGCGCAAAGGTTGATGACGATGATGATCCAGAGAATCGGCGATTTCAATCTGATGGCATAATACAACAGGTACACCAGTGCCATGAGAACGGCTATTCCACCAGTGATTGCATTACTCATTGGGTCTGTCGCTCCTTACTTGTAGGTTTCTGTGTTGCAGTGCTGCAATGGCACCAGCTCAGGCTGACGCCACCGTTTCCACAAGCCAGCGCGCGGTTCTTAAAAGACGCGCGTCATCACCCCGGCTGCCAACAAGCTGGACGCCCAATGGCATGCCTTGCTCTCCCTGCAGAAGGGGCAGGGTGATCGCCGGCATACCGCAGAGTGTCCAGATCGTACAGAACATCGGACTGCCGGTGGTCTCGAGCCCGACGGGAGCTTCCCCCACCGTCGCCGGAGTGATAATGGCATCGTGCCATTCGAAGACTTGCTCAAAGGCGCTGTAATAAATATCTCTGGCCGCAACCGCGTTATTATAATCCAGCGCCAGCACCTTCCGCCCCCGCTCGATCATCTGCTTGAGGATCTCGCTGAGCTGGTCAGCCCCGTCCCTGTACTCGGTGGCAAAACTGCGGGCCAGATCGGCCTCCATAATCTGGCGATGATGCTCGTGGGCTCCGTTGAACATGTCCGGAAGGTGGATTTCGGCAGCCGATTCACCCAGCTCATCCACCAGCTCCTCAAATGCTGAACGGGTAAATGGATCAGCCTCCTGCCAGACGGGGGTTTTGACAAAGGCAAGCCGGGGCTCGACCGGCGGTTTCTCGGCCTGGATCTTGAAGAGTCCCGGCCTGGCCTGCATAATCGAATCAGGGTCGCTGGTATCATAGCCAATAAGTGTTTCGGCAATCAGCGCCACGTCTTCGATGGAGCGGCCAAACACCCCGACCTGGTCCAGCGGCCGCGACTGGGGCAGTACCAGATGCCTGGAAATATTGCCAAAAGTCGGTTTATATCCGTACACCCCGCAAAACGATGCCGGTCTGATCATCGAACCGTTGGTCTGGGTGCCGACTGCCAGAGGGACCATTCCGGCCGCCACGGCAGCCGCCGAGCCGCTTGAAGAACCGCCGGGCGTACGCTCAAGATCGTGTGGATTTCTGGTTTTGCCCGGATGAAATACGGCCAGCTCAGTGGTGACCGTTTTGCCCATGATTATCGCGCCGGCCTCGCGCAATTTGGCAACAACAGTGGCATCCTGCTGTGGTTGACGGCCTCGGTGCAGGACAGTCCCGTCTTCGGTTGGCATGTCCTTGGTATCGAAGATATCCTTGACCCCAACCGGCACCCCATGTAGGGAGCCGAGCGGCTGTCCTAGCTGCAATGCCGAGTCGGCCAGCTGAGCCTGTGCAAGAGCGAGTTCGGGGTCAATGAACGCCCAGGCGCCGATCTTGTCCTCCAGACGCTCAATCTGCTCCAGACAGGCGCTGATCAGATCTTTCGAACTAATCAATCCGTCACGAATGAGTTGTGCTGCCTCGGCTGCTCCCTTTAATGCCAGATCCATAACCGCTCTCGCTAAAAATCCTTTAATGAACCCCGTAAACCAATCCCGGCAGCCAGGTGGTAATAAATGGGAAATTATAGAGGATTACCATGGCCAGCAGAACCATGAACAGGAAGGGCATGGATCCCTTGAAAATGGTGGTCAGCTGTATATGAGGCGGGGCAATGCCCTTCAGATAGTAGCAAGACATCGCCATTGGAGGAGTCAGAAACGAGGTCTGCAGGTTATAGGCCACAAGGATCCCAAAAAACAGCGGATCAATGTTAAAGGCATCAAGCAGGGGAAGAAAGATCGGCACGAAAATAATGATGATCTCGCTCCATTCCAGAGGCCAGCCAAGCAAGAAGATAATGAACTGCGCCAGTACCAGAAACGCAACCGGCGGCAAGTTAAGTCCGATCACGAATTCCTCAATAACATGATGTCCGCCTAAATAGGAAAATACCGAGGAAAAGGTCCACGAGCCGACAAACAGCCAGCAGACCATGGCCGAGGTTCTGGTGGTCAGATAGACCGAATCCCTCAGTCGCTTCCAGGTCAGCTCTCTGTAGCTGGCAGCCAGAATAATACTGCCGAAGGCTCCCACAGAGGCCGCCTCGGACGGGGTGGCCAGACCGAACAGGATCGACCCAAGCACCGCCAGGATAAGGACCGTCAGCGGAAAGACCGAGGTGAGGAGCATCATGAACAATTCCTTATTCGGAATGTCGGTCTGCTCCTTTGGCGGTTTAGGGGCCAGCTTCGGGTTCAGTTTCGCCCTGATGATAACATACATGATATAGAGCCCGGCCAGTAAAAAGCCAGGGAGCAATGCGCCGGCATAAAGACGTACCACCGAGACGCCGGAAATAGCGCCGTAGACAATGAGCATGATGGAGGGTGGTATGAGTATGCCGAGGCACCCTCCTGCACAGACCACACCAGCTGAGAGTTTTTCGTCGTAACCGGCCTTGAGCAGGGCCGGAAAGGCCAGCAGCCCCATCAGGGTCACCACCGCCCCGACAATGCCCACCGCAGTGGCGAAGATGGCGCAGGTCATCAGGGCGGCAACAGCCATGGCACCGGGCACGAAACGGGCAGCGATGTTGAGGCTGAAAAAGAGCCGCTCAACGATATTAGCCCGTTCGACAATGTAGCCCATAAAGAGAAAGAGCGGTACCGCCACAAGCACGTCATTGATCATAACCGAATAGGTCTGATTGACGAGCAGATCAAAAATCTGGTTCTGCAGGGGATGCTCAAACCAATTCGGCGGAGCATACGCATAGTAGCCAAACCCAACCCCCATTGCCACCAGCGTAAAACATATTGGAAACCCTAGCAAAATCGAGGCCACGAAAGACCCCATCATTACCATCGCAACTTGTGGATCTGTCATTTCGGGCCCTCCTCGTGTCCAGCGACCTCTTGACCGGCAGCTTCAGTTTGCTGCTGAGCAGCCAACTCACGCTGATGCTGTTCTGCCAGTACCGTCTCCATCTCTTCGACGTCGTGCAGGCGCGTTGGCCAGGCACCGTTCTTCAGACAAATAAGGCAACGGATGGTCTCGGCTATGCCTTGCAGCAGCAGAACCGCCGAG
>JAHEER010000018.1 GCA_024640625.1 Desulfobulbaceae bacterium | reverse complement strand
CGGCATGAGGGGTAAAGGCGGCGGCTATATGAACAACATGCAGCCCGGCCCCGGCCCCAGAGGCCAGTGGTACTAAAACTAATCTTTTCTCCCTCCTCCCCCTCGACCCTGCCGGGTAAGTTTGACCGGCAGGGTCTTTTCGTTAGGTCCTGCTTGTTAATTAGCTGGGCTGCAGGAATTGCTGCCCAATTCCCACATGATAGTTTGATTTCTGCTCCTTAAGATCCGATTCTGTTCATCGATCGTGGGCAAATTCCGCTGCTTTTTCGAAAAAGGGTGAGTTTTGCATCAGATTCGTTAATAAGTTTTAAGTACTTGACATTTCACCGTGGTTGATCACTCGAAGCTTATCAGCAAATCCGATGAATATCATACTTCCACAAACCATTGAGAGTGAAGCTGTTGAGCGGCTGGAAGAGGCCGGACACACTGTCGTCACCGCCCCGGACCCGAAACCCGAAACTGTCCTGCCCCTGATGAAAAATGCTCACGCGGTGATTCTCAGGACCGGGATTACCATGACCAGAAAACTCATCGAGGCCGCGGCTGATCTCAAGATCATATCCCGCACCGGCGGGGGCTTCGACAACGTTGATGTCAAAGCGGCAACAGACAACGAGGTCATTGTTACTTCGAATCTCGGCGTGAACAGCATCAGCGTCTGCGAGCATGTGCTGGCCATGATGCTCTCTCTGGCCAAACAGCTGCCGCTTCTCGACCGGGCCGTGCGCAACGATAACTATTCGATCAGATACCAGAACCTGTCCCGCGACCTCAACACCAAGACTATAGGGCTGCTTGGTTTTGGCCGGATCGGCGTCCTGGTGGCAACGGCCTGCCAGGCGGTATTCAATATGAAAGTACTGGCCTGTGACCCCTATCTTGCCGACGAGGTAAAGGCTCAGTATGCGGAACTGGCACATTTTGTCGATAAAGAACAGCTCTGCAGGGAGTCCGATGTCATATCGGTGCATGTGCCGCTCACCGAGCAGACCCGGCATGCGCTCTCGACAGCGGAATTCGAGCTGATGAAAAGCGGGGCAATCGTGATAAACACCTCTCGGGGCCCGGTGATAGACGAGGAAGCGCTGGTTGAGGCATTGCGGAATAACGTCATTGGCGGTGCCGGCCTCGATGTGCAGTCCCAGGAACCGCCGGACCCCGAGAGCCCGCTTCTAAAACTCGACAAGGTGCTGCTCACCCCCCATTCAGCTGCCTTGACCAATGAATGCGTGACCAGGATGGCAACCGAAGCCGCCGACCGGACGCTCGAGGTTCTGGCCGGTAAAAAGCCCCTCAATGTAGCCAATCCCGAGGTGCTTGCGGCCCAAAGGTGGCAGCACCTGGCATAATGCTATGAATAAAACCACTAAAAAAAACCCGGAGTAAATCATGTCACCAGTGCTTGAAGGGGTCTATGCACCGATTGGAACCCCGTTTAAAAACGAAGAAGTTGCCTATGATCAGCTGGCAACTAATGTCCAAAAATATGCAGCCTCCAAGCTCACCGGCTATCTTGCCATCGGCAGCAATGGAGAGTGCGTCAGTCTGTCCGATCAGGAAAAAGACAAGGTGCTGGGCACAATTGTGGCCAACAAGGCTCCCCGGCAAAAAGTGCTGGCCGGCGCCAATGCTGAATCGACCAAACTTACCATCGAGCAATGCAAAAAAGTGGCGGATCTGGGCGCTGACTACGCCTCGGTCCTGACCCCCTGCTATTTCAAAAAGAAATTGACCGACGAGGCGATGACCAGGTATTACCTGGACGTTGCCGATGGCTCTCCGATTCCGATAGCCTGCTACAACGCACCGGGCTTCACCGGCATGACCATTTCCACCTCAACGCTCAAAGCCATCGCCTCTCACGGCAATATCGTTGGCGTCAAAGACACCTCGCCGGGCATGATCGGCAGTTATCTCCAAGCCACCGCCGAGCTCGATTTCGATGTCTTTTCAGGTACGGCCAACACCCTGTTTCCTGCCATGATGATGGGCGCTACCGGCGGCATCGTCTCGCTTGCCAACGTTTTTCCGGATGTCTGTGCCACCTTGTACGAACGCTGCCTGACCGATGATTTGGCAGGGGCGCGGGAACTCCACCTGGTCCTCGGCAGGCTCAACGCTGCCGTATCTGGCAGCTACGGCGTAGCCGGTGTAAAGTATGCAAGCGAGGTGGCTGGATTTCATGGCGGTGATCCACGTCTGCCGCTTCTGCCTCTGAGCGACTCGGACAAGGACTCGATCAGGCAGGCGATTGAGGCAACTGATCTCAGCTCCTATATGTAGGCTGACTAAATAGAAATCTCCGTCAGCACAGAAACGACATGGATGCAATCCTGGCGATTGATATCGGGACCCAGTCTCTGAAAGCGGGTATTCTCGACGATCGGCTCACTATTCTCGAGCGGCAGCAGGTACCCCTCTCGATTCGGGTCAGCCATGGATGTCACGCAGAAATGGATGGCGAGAGAATATGGTCTGCCCTCGTTCAAGCCTGTCATGGACTCACACAGCGCGACCGGGTCGGAGCGGTGGTATTCTCCACACTGTGCCCGTCCTTGGTACCGCTTGACGGGTCAGGCCGGCCCTTGCATCCGGTTATTCTGCACCTTGACAGGAGAAGCGGCAAAGAGGCCCAATGGGCTCTTGAAACCGTGGGCCGGGAAGCTTTTCTCAATATTTCCGGGAACCTGCCGGTTCCCGGTGGCATCAGTCTGACCAGTCTGCTGTGGTTAAAGAACCATGCCCCAGAGATGTACCGCCGAAAAGATCTCTGTTTCGGCCATGTGGCAACCCTGGTGCTGAGTCGGCTCACCGGGAATTTTCTCATCGATCCCTCCAATGCTTCCTTCACCGGGCTCTATGATACAGTGGGATATTCAGATTGGGACGAGCGCCTTTACGGACCACTGGGTATCGACCCTGAAAAGTTGCCGACCATTCAGCATTCCAACACCATCGCCGGTGAACTTCTCGGTTCAACAGCAGCCGAGCTGGGCATCGCCTCTGGTGTGCCGGTGGTCACCGGGGCCAACGATACCACCTGTGCCTGTGTGGGGGCCGAGGTCACCGCCGAAGGCGATCTGTTAAACACCTCGGGCACGGTTGATATCCTTGTTCTGTGTCTCGAGAAACCGCTGGTGTCAGAGCGGCACCTGCTCAGGACCCATGCCTACCCTGGTAAATGGCTGGCAATGCGGACTGTGGGAGCTGGGGGGGGATCCCTGGAGTGGTTCAGGCAAAATTTCTGCAGAGAGCTCACAAAAGACGCGTTCTACTCCAGTTATCTGCAGGAAGTCCTGGAAAATCGGCCACCCCTCAGGGCTTCCTTCCTCCCCTTTCTTTCAGGCAACAGGCATCAGGTCGGAGAGGCGACCGGTTCTTTTGCTAATTTGACACTTGACTCGACCAGGGAAGAGATGCTTCTGGCCCTGTTGGACGGTATTGTCTCCTTCCAGTTCGAGGAACTCGACGTCTGGAAAAACCACGTTATATTGAGCACCACTATCAAGCATGTGGGAGGTGGAGCCACAGACAGCTACACCGCTTTCAAACAGGAGAAATTAATAGGTTACGATGTGCAGATGCTGGGCGAGACCACCCTGACGGGCGCGGCCAGGCTGGCCTTTGAAACCGTGGCTAAGTTCTGCTAACCTAAATGAAGCGCTCTTGCTACAAGATAGATGAAATTAATTGAGAGGAACCTATCATGAAACTGCCAGAGGCACTTTTTTTCGATATGGATGGAGTCATCATCGACACCGAGAAAGACGGACACCGCGTTGCTTTTAACGCCGCCTTCAAAGAGTTCGGGTTCCCCGTTCGCTGGGAAGTGGATTATTATGGTGAACTGCTCAAGATTTCCGGAGGAAAGGAACGGATGAGACATCACCTCCAGACCAGAGGGTTCGGCAGAGACGTGGATCCATCGGCAGTTGATGAATTGATTATCAAGCTGCACAAGCGAAAAACGGAAATTTTCGTGGATCTCATCGAAAGCGGCAGTTTGCAGCTCAGGCCGGGGATTCATCGCCTTATGCAAGAGGCCAGCGACCGTGCTGTGCCAATCTGCATCTGTACGACCGCCAACAAGAAGGCCGCCGAGGCCGTTGCCTCCCACTCGTTGCCCGATATCCAGTTCAGCCATATCCTGGCCGGTGATATCGTTGCAAGAAAAAAACCCGCTCCGGATATTTACCTGCTGGCCCTTGAAAAAACCGGCAAAGATCCCTCCAGGTGCATCGTCGTTGAGGACTCGAGAAACGGTATGCTGGCGGGTGATTCAGCAGGTATCGGTGTGCTGGTCACCACCAGCCTCTATACCAAAGACGAAGAGTTCGACAAGGCTAAACTGGTGGTCACCTGCCTGGGAGATGAGCGTGGAGAGCGGGGAAGCATCGTCGCCGGACCTGAGGTAAAGGGGTACGAGGGTATTCTTTCCATCGAAATGCTTGGCACTCTCATTTAACACATTGTAAAAACCTGAAAATAATGAACATTTTTATAATTGCGAAGGAAAAAGTTGTTGGTGTAGTGTGAACCCCCGAGAACACCGCTGCTGTCTGGCGTCAATTGGGTTTATGCTTTGCTGTTTTAAGACTATCGGCCAAATAAATCAGTAAAACAACATTCAGATAATCTGCTGATAACAGTTCCCATGGATACCGAAACCGCCCGTCGGGTGTTTGCCCGTGACCGCTACGCCCAACTCTCGGGTATCGAGATTGTGGAGACGTCAAAAGGATACTGCAAGGCCCGCATGCAGATCGAGGACAAGCATCTCAATTCGGTTGATGTGGTACACGGCGGTGCCCTGTTCACCCTTGCCGATCTGGCCTTTGCAGTTGCCTCCAACAGCCATGGTCAGGTGGCTCTGGCAATCAACGCCCATATCACCTATCTGCAGGCGGTGCAGACAGGTGTCCTCTATGCCGTCGCCACCGAGGTCGACAAACCCAGGAAACTGGGTGCCTATGAAGTGACCATCAGCGACGAGGGGGGCAGGATAATCGCCACCTTCAGCGGTATGGTCTACCGCAAGAACAAGCCGATCAAAGACCGGGACTGATGGATACCGCCTCCCCCGGAACCTCACCTGATTCTGATCTTTTTCTCCCTAAAAAATTATTTTCCGTCGTGACATTTTTTCCTGTAGATCTATCGCTTTTTGATCTATATCAAGGAACGAGTCCGGATAATCCTGTTTAATGGAATCATGAAAGCGGGACGATCGACTGATCAACCGCGACCAACGAGTCCACTGGCGCACTACCAGCGGCTTATCACAGCAGGAGGCTTTATGCAGGTAATAAAACTGGACGAAACCAACGAGTTCACGCCCGGCCAGATGAAGCGCTTCTTCCTGGTCGAAGATTCCCCTTATTTCAAGATCATCAACTTCAATCTCGACGCCGGGGTAACTTTTCCGATTCACTCCCATGACCTTGACGGGGAGCTGTCAATTCTGGTACTTGAAGGGGATGGTTTTTTTCTCGGTGCACACGAGGTTGAAATCCAGGCCCGGAAAGGCGACATTCTCCGCTCCCAGATAAGGGAGCCCCATGGGGTCCGGGCAGCGACGAAAATGAGAATTGTGGTGACCATTGCACCACCAATTTAGTGGGTTGTTCATAGACAGTCCACCTTAACAACCATAACAGGAGGTTATCATGGCAGCACAGGTAATTATTGACGAGGAAGAATGTATCAGTTGCGAATCATGCGTGGAACTCTGTCCATCGGTGTTTGGCTTTAACGAAGACACCGAAAAGGCATTCGTCATTGATGGGGCAGACCCAAATGATGACTGCATTGAGGAGGCAATCGCTTCCTGCCCTGCCGAATGTATTGAGGTAGAATGAGGCAGCAGACCCGGCAATCGTCTGTTAGGAGGAGCTATTATCCGACCGCAGCACCGAGCCTCTGAACCAGGAGAAGTAGATACCGGTGGTGCACAATACGGCAGAAATAGTAAAGACGATACGGGTACTGCGCAGGAAAAGATCATACTTGTCGGGCGTGATCACCTCGCGCCCGACAATCAGGGCAAGCACCACCGTGGCAATCGCCATACTTGCCATTTGCCCCAGCAGCCGCATGGTTGAAACCGTCCCCGAGGCGAGCCCGTAGTATCTCGGCTGCACCGTTCCCATTATGGCGATCATATTGGGTGAACTGAACAGGGCAAACCCGGTTCCCATGAAGAAAAGATTGGCAATGATCAGATAGATGCTGGTCCCCTGGTCTATCTGCGAGAATAGTAAGACACCGATCACCGTACAGGTCATTCCCGTCGTCGCCAGCAGCCGGGGCTCGATGCGGTCGGCCAGTTTGCCCGTGATGGGTGAGAGGATCGCCATCATCACCGGTTGCACCATCAGGACCGTGCCTGCGGTCTGAGGCTCCAGCCCTTTGATATACTGGAGGTACAGACTCATCAGGAAGGTCACCGAGAAGGTGGTGGAATAGTTGAGCAGCGCCGCCATGCTGGAGAAGGTAAAGGGTTTGTTGACGGTGAACAGGATGACGTCAAACACCGGGAAACGGGCCCTGAGCTGATAGCGAAAAAAGACAACCAGCAGGACAGCACCTGCGAGCAGCAACACCACACCCAGCTGTTCAGGCAGCCTCGTGGCACCATATACCAGCGCCAGGATTGAGCAGCCATAGAGCAGACACCCCCCGATATCGAGCTTCTGATCCGGTTCGCCACGCCACTCCCCTTTGAGATAGTGAAAGGTGATGAGCAGGGAGAAGAGCCCGAACGGCAGCATGAGCATGAAAATGGAGCGCCAGCCCAGGTAGTGGGTCATCAGGCCGCCCAGGAACGGCCCGGTCGAGAGACCGACATAGACGGCGGAGGCATAGAGCCCGATGGCTCTGCCGCGCCGGTTCGGGGGAAAAATTGAAGTGAGAATCGCCATCCCGGTGGTGACGAACATCGAGGCACCCAGCCCCTGGACAACCCTGAAGCCGACCAGCATGGCAGCTGAATCGACGAACGCGGCGCTGAACGAACCCACCGTGTAAACCGCCAGTCCCAGGGCGAATATTTTTTTGCGTCCGTGGATATCGGCGATTTTCCCGGCCGGCACCAGTCCCACGGCCACCGCCAGGAGGTAGGCGGTGGCGATCCAGCTGAGCTGCACCGCATCCATCTGGAGTTCTGTCTGAATTTTAGGCAACGCGACATTGACCGACGACATCATGAACGGCCCCATGAAGGAAGTCAGGGTGGCGACAATCAAGGCCGATCTCTCGAGTGCACGGGATTGGTCCCGCTGATCTTGGGGGGGCTTGTTGTCCATCTCCCTGCCAATTTGGTTGCCATATGAGAGCGGTATCTGCCGCTCGCCCTGGAAGCTCATTTAACCAGCGGTGCTGGGCAGGTTCAAGCAAAATATCCATTCCCGTGAGCAGCGCAGCCGTCGGACTCGGTCGTGCCCACGGTCGATGATAGGCCTTCACCTGACGCTCACACAAGTGAAGAAAATGGCCCTCCCGGCCAAAGTCACTTGACAAGGTTCTATCTATATGTCATTGACTTCGTGCAATAAAATTAAATTTACCAGATTCCCGAAGGTAGCAAAAACACATCCACCAGCAATCAACAGGGAGTATCAGATGAACAAACGTCCTCTATCGATTATCGCCGGTATCGCCGTGGCAGCGCTTTGTTTCCTTGGAACGCCAGGACCTTCTTCGGCCCAGACCATTGAGCTGACCTATGCCAACTTTTTCCCACCGTTTCACATCCAGTCGAAACTCGCCGAAGCCTGGTGCAGGGAGGTTGAAAAGCGCACCAACGGGATGGTCAAAATCAACTACTATCCCGGCGGAACACTGACCAAAGCTCCGCAGACCTACGATAGCGTCGAACAGGGTATCGCCGATATCGGCATGTCGGTGCTGGCCTATTCTCGGGGCCGATTTCCCGTACTGGGAACGGTCGACCTGCCCCTGGGGTACGCCGACGGAGTGCAAGCCACGGCCATTGCCAACGGGGTCTTGCAGCAATTCGCACCCAAGGAATTCGACACCACCCAGATCATGTACCTGCACGCCCACGGTCCCGGACTTATTCACACCAGGGACAAGGAAGTAAAGAGCCTCGAGGATCTCAAGGGTCTCAAGATCCGCTCGACGGGAATGAGCGCCGTACTGGCCAAGGCGCTCGGCGCCACCCCGGTGAGCATGGGCATGCCCGACGCCTATCAGAGTCTGCAGAAAGGCGTGGTCGACGGTTGTGCCCACCCAATGGAGTCAAACAAGGGCTGGAAACTCGCCGAAGTCCTGGAGTATGCGGTCGATGAAAACTCCGTGGCCTACACCACCACTTTTTTCGTGGCCATGAACAAAGCCAAATGGCAGTCGCTGCCTGCTGACGTGCAGGAGACCATCAAAGAAATAAATAAAGAGTGGTCGGTAAAGCATGGCGAGGCCTGGGACTCCAGCGACACCGAGGGCAGGGATCTTTTTGGAGAAAAGGGTACGATAGTTACCCTTACCCCGGATGAAACCCAAAGATGGCAAAAAGCCGTGCAGCCCGCCATCGAAGAATACTCCGCCGATCTCGACAAGAAAGGATACGACGGCAAAGAAATCATCGAATTTATCAGCGGCAAGCTCAACTAGCCCGCGCCCGCCCGGAATACTGCCAACGATCCAGGCCGGCCGCATTGTCAATCATGTGCCCGAATGCCGGCCTGGACCCCGCTTTTTCGGATAATCATTCATATTCCATAGATGAAGCAAAATGATGTCCTTATGGTCGATACTGGATAAATCGCAGCGCTTGATGAGAGCACTGGCCTCGGTATGTCTGCTCGGCATGGCCGTAATTACCTGTACCGACGTCATCCTGCGTTCGACGATCAACAGGCCGATCTTCGGTTCTGAAGAGATCGTCTCCATCTTCGCCATCATGACCATCGGTCTCGCCCTGCCCTATGCCCACAGAAAAAATGCCCATGTAGGGGTGGAATTCTTTTTCAGGATGCTGACCTCCAAAAACCGGAAGCGGATAAAGTTGTGCACCGACCTCGTCTCCTTCTTTATCTTCCTGGTACTGGGTTGGCAGATGTGTGGCTATGGGCTGGACACCCAGAATTCCGGTGCCCTGTCCATGAATCTCGAACTGCCCATGTACTGGTTTGTCTACGTCCTCTCCTTCTGCCTGTTCATAATCGCCTTCTGCATGCTCCAGGATATCCTGCTGTCGCTGCAGGGAGACGACAAAAAGAAATGAGTCCCTCAACCGTCGGCATCATCGGCATTGTTTTGATGCTGGGAATTTTCGTGACCAGAATGCCGGTGGCCTATGTGATGACCCTGGTCGGCCTGGGAGGATTCAGCTATCTCATTTCCATCGATGCGGGTCTGAACCTGCTCCCCAGAGTCTTCTTTGACACCTTTTCCTCCTATGAGCTGACCACCATTCCTCTCTTTGTACTGATGGGTCAGCTGGCCTTCAACAGCGGTATCAGCAGAAGGCTCTACAACACCGCTTACACCTTTCTGGGAAGCACCCGGGGCGGACTGGCCATGGCTACGGTATCCGCCTGCACCGCCTTTGGCGCGGTCTGTGGTTCGAGCCCCGCGACCGCGGCCACCATGGCAACCGTCGGTATCCCTGAGATGAAACGGTTCAACTACTCCAATGAACTGGCTGCCGGATCGGTGGCCTCGGGCGGTGGACTGGGCATGATCATGCCCCCCAGCGTGGTGCTGATCATCTATGGAATCTTGACTGAGCAGTCCATCGGGGCGCTGTTCGTCTCGGGTATACTTCCCGCGCTGATGCTCACCGTTCTGTTTATAATCTCAATATATATCACCTGCCTGTTAAAACCGGAGAAGGGTCCCCGTGGTGAGCGCTTCTCTCTCCTGCAGCGGATAAAATCGCTGGCCGGTCTGGCCGATACGGTGTTTATCTTCGCCTTTGTCACCGCCGGACTGTTTTTCGGTTTTTTTACTCCGACCGAATCGGCGGCAGTTGGCGTGCTTGCCATTCTGCTGGTCTCCATCCTGCGCAGGCAACTGAGCTGGAAGGCCTTTGTCAAATCGCTCAATGAGACCCTGCAGACCTCCTGCATGATCCTGCTCCTGGTTGCCGGCGCCGTGGTGTTCGGAAAATTTCTGGCGGTGACTCGCATACCCTTCGACCTGGCCGCCTGGGTTGGTGCCTTCGACCTGCCCCCCTTTTTAATCATCGCCATCATTATCCTGATCTACTTTTTGGGCGGCTGTTTCATGGATTCTCTCGGGCTCATCATGCTCACCATCCCGATCTTTTTCCCGATCATCACCAATCTGGGATACGACCCCCTCTGGTTTGGGATCATTATCGTTCTGGTCACCGAGATGGGGGTAATTACGCCGCCGGTGGGAATTAATGTCTATGTGGTATACGGCGTCGCCCAGAATATGATGACCGGCATCACCCTCGAATCGGTGTTCAAAGGTATTGTGCCCTTCCTGCTTGCCGTCATCGCGGGCATCATCATCCTGATGATATTCCCGCAGATCGTCCTCTTTCTTCCCAACCTCGTCTATTGAACCGGGCCGGGCGGGAGGTAGATGGAACCTGCAGGAACCTGAGTCGGAGACGGGGTTATTTCCGGACGGACATTCCGGAATGGCAAGTCCAGCCGCGGTCCTCCGAGTAAGAAATCGACGTCAGCTCAGTAAATCCGGATCGGCCGTCGGAATCAACGATCAAGGAGGCGTGTTCGGCAATCTCTAAAGCTCTGGGCTTAATTTCATCATTGGCGCCTTTAACGAGAACCAACAGCCCGGGCCTGACATACTTCCACAGGCTGCCGGACTCGCAGATGACCGGGGCGGCAGCAGGTATCATACGCTGAAACTCCTGAAACCCGACTCGAATCCGTTCGTCGTCCCCGTGCAGGTAGAACACTTTCCTGGCGCCAGCCCGCAACATTCGGGAGGTGTCCTTTTCCTGATCGTAACGGGTCTCTTCATAAAGGCTGGTGGAGAACTGCTGGGTCGAATGATCGCCATGGAAAATGGCCTCGTCCGGATGGATGGCCGAAACTTTCAAGCCATAGATCTCGTGCCGGATGGAAATTTGTTCGATGAGACGACAGACAAATTCGGTTTTTCCGACATTTCTGCCGCCCCCCGCGACGATGAGCAGATCTTTCAGTTTTTCCATAACGCTGTTGACTGGATTTCCTCGGCCTGCGATGAAATTGTCCATGAAGGAGTCAACTTGATTCAAGTGGGCCTAGACAAGCAGAAATTCCTTTCAAAATCAAGGCGCAGGCGGAAAATATGCCGCTCCCATCATGGAGCTGCGTAACGCAGCAGATTTACATATGCCACGAAGATATTCAGCGCAAATACAATTTTTCAGGATTTCCTTTAGTATTATACTGATTGTTATTCTCCAACAACTATTCTAATAAAGATGGAGGCGGAGTCTTTTACATCATGACCACACCAGGTCAGGCATAGTCGTTGTATCGATCAGCAACAGTCGCGGAACTCAACGGAAACGGAAAGCAGAAAAACCATGATATCAGTAATTGAAGCCCAACGGATTCTCCATGATAACCTGCCCTCGCCCGAGCGGATCACGGTCCCCATAGAGGAGGCCTTCGGCCTTTATCTGTTCGAGGACATCAAAGCACCCGATTCCTCGCCTCGCTACACCAACTCGGCCATGGACGGCTATGCAGTAAGATGGGTCGACTGTGCCGAGGCCAGCGCCGACGCTCCGGTCCAACTGAAGATCATAGGCGAAAGCCAGGCCGGCATCCCGTTCAACAGGGAGGTCTCTGCCAACGGAGCGGTGAGAATCAGCACTGGGGCCATGGTGCCGACTGGGGCGGACACGATTATCCGAGTGGAGGATACTGAAGAATTGGGAGACCATGTGAAGATTTTTACTGTAATAAAGCAGGGCCAGGACGTCAGACATAAAGGGGAGGAGTTCGCCGCAGGGCAATTGCTTTTCTTCAAGGGCGACTGTCTAGGGTCTCGGGAGTTGGCCCTCATGGCGGCAGTCGGTCTGCACACCGTCCCTGTCTATGCAAAGCCGGAGGTCACCCTGCTGGTAACCGGAACGGAGCTGGTCTGTCATGATGAGGCAACCATCAAACCGCACCAGATCAGGGATTCCAATACGATCATGCTGGCCTCCGCAATCCGGGAAAGCGGGGGGGTGCTGACCTCCACCCGCCATGTTCAGGACAGTCTCGAATACACGGTGGGAGCACTCGAGGGCGGGGTTGCTTCCGGAGCCAAACTCATTGTCTGCAGCGGGGGCGTGTCGGTTGGCCGGCATGATCACGTAAGAGAAGCAGCGCTACAGGCCGGCTTTGAAGAACTGTTCTGGCAGATTCGCCAGAAACCGGGGAAACCGCTTTTTGTCGGGCGCAAGGAGCAGACGCTCATCTTTGGACTGCCGGGCAACCCGGTGTCCGCCTATATGTGCTTCAGGAACTTCGTCCGGCCGGTCCTGGCGGAACTGCAGGGCACCACCTGTCTTGATAACACCCTGACGGCAATTGTTTCGGAACAATTGAGCAACAGAGGAAAGCGCACCCTGTTTGTCAGGGTCAATATTGAAAACCGGCCGAATCAGCTGGCCCTCGTCAAAGAGGTAGGCCATCAGGGATCTCACATGCTCAGCTCCATCGCCCATGCGGACGGATACGTGGTGCTGCAGCCGGGAGAAGTGCTGCAGCCGGGAAGCCTGAAAGAGGTCTCTCTGTTCTGATGGTGTCCGCCCCGCTCTCACCCTGACATTCGGTTATTTGCTCTCAGGAAGGAATATTTGCAGTGGATCAAGGCTCAGCAGGTAAAAAGCAAGGATGTGTTGAAAAATCAGGAGTCTCTTGATTTTTTTGCTGGACTTAAAGATATCCAGGAGGAATAAGGTGGATATGTATAGGTGTTGCGTCTGCAGTGTCAGTAAAATTTGTGGTTTTCTCCTGCACAAATGCAACGGTAGCCAGAACAACTATCACACGGTTTGAGGTTCACCATGGATCCCTACACCGAAGCTCATCTCTTCGTCGCCGCCATCAGGCTTCTTCATCATAAGAAGCAGTCGCCCCCCGCCATCGAAGATGTCTGCACGACCCTTGATCTATCTGTCGAGGCCGGACTGGCCGTCTGCAGAAAACTGGAAAAACGCTCCATAGTGACAATTTCCGAGGATCCGTTCTCGATCAAGCTGGGTATCGACAACCATCTGGAAATCGAGAATCTGCCGAGGGAACAAGAGGCTGGGGACAGTCTCTCCAAAGATCTGGAGAAGTTCATGGCCAAAAAGAAGGACATGGATAAAAAGGTCGAAGCAATTCAGGCTGAACTGCAGAAAAAGAAACAAAATCTGCACAGCGACATCGAATCCAAGCTGCGTCAAGAATTGAACAAGATGAAGAAAGGCTGAAATTGGCGAACAGTTTCTAGCTGCGATTATGCAGCCCGAACCCCTTCCGGCTGAGCCGCATCGAAACCACAGCGGCAATGGTAGTCAGTGCCGCACAGATTAAAAACGCCGTGTCGAACAGGCCTGTTGACTCTGCCAGAAATCCTGCCAGGGCAGGACCGGTCACCTGACCAACGCCAAAAAATATGGTCACAAAGCCAAATGATGCGGATGCCCTCGCCGGACCAACCAGATCGCCGACCGTCGCCGCCATAACGCTTGGAATTCCCCACAGCGACAAACCAAAGGCGAGGATTGACAGATACAGACAGGCCTCCGGCAATCCTTTCAAGGCAAGCAGATGGGCGACGCTGAACTGTGCGAATATGATTGCCAGGGCCGGAAAGCGTCCGAGACGGTCGGAGATATACCCTGCATAGGGCCCTGATATCAAACTTATCAGCCCCACTATCGACCAGAACTGTCCCGCTGCCTGGGTGCTGAATCCCCGCTCGTTGACCAGCGATGTCACGATAAATGTCGCATAGACCGCATAGGTCGCGCCGAACAACGAGTAGACAAGCCCCAGTTGAATCAGCTTATGAAGCTCTTTTCTGCGCGGAGCGGGAGAGCGAACGCGGTCAGCGCTGGAGACAGTCCCAGCCGTCTTTGCCTGATCAGCTCCCATGGGCTGCTGATCAACCTGAGCTGGACTGTTTCTGAGGGTAATGGCTGCCAGGACAGCCATACTCAGTACGACTCCCCCGAGAATCAGCCAGGCCAAGCGCCACCCCTGCCCTGCCATTTCAGCGATCAAAAAGGGAACGATGAAACCGGTGAAGATAATACCCAGGCCGTTTCCTACCAGCATAAAACCGGCTGCACGCCCCCGCCAGCGCTGTACAAACCAGCCGGCAACGAGGCCCATCATCGGGATGTTCGCCAGTCCGCTGCCGGTCCCGGTAAGGAAATACAGGGGCAGGATTGTTGCTAAACTATCGGCACCCCAGATCAGGGCCATGGAGACTCCGACAATTCCCAGACCGGTACTGATGGTCGCCCGCGGTCCGAATTTATTCGATATCCGGCCGACAAAGACCACCGAGGCCATATAGCCGATGAAATTGGCGGTACTGATAAGGCCCATCTGCCCGTAGTCCAGATCCAGTCCCTCGCCCATGGCCGGCAGAAGCATACCAAGAGCGAAGCGGCCGAGTCCGAGACAGGCGAACATGACACCGACGCCGGCCCCCAGAATAATCCAGCCGTAGTGCAGGCTGGCAGGTGAAGGAGTGTAGTGGGTGCCTTTCATTTTTTGTTGTGAAAAACAGATTCGACGCTGGGTTTTGCGCCCAGAGGAGACGGAAAATCAACCCGGATCATCACCTAATTACCTGGAAAAGTAAACCTTTGTTGAATAAGATAACTATCCAGTTTCTCACCCCTGCTAAACAGGTTAATGGTCCTGGACCCGACCGCACCCACCGACGACCACCCTGTGGCGTTGCTCGCCTCCATATTGTTCATATTTTTTAATTATATACAACCCGCTTGTCGTTCTGATCGATACATCTGCATGATGTGTCGCTGACCACTAATTTGTTGAAAGGAGGAGGTGGCTATGTACAGAAAGATCATGGTTCCTCTTGATGGATCAGCGCTTGCCGAGTGCGTGCTGCCGCACGTGGAGGCAATAGCCGACGGCTGTCCGGTTCGGGAGCTCGTTCTGCTGCGCATTGTCGAGCCTGAGCGAGTCTACTCGGTTTCCAATTCTCCGATTGATCCGAATTTAGCTGCCGGCCGGGAATCCGAGCGCAAGAAAGAGGCCGAGGATTACCTGCGCAGTGTGGCCGATCGTCTCGATGCGCCCGGCCTGGTGTGTGAGATAAAATCGATTGTCGGGAGGGTTGCCGAAAGCCTCGTTGACTATTGCGTCGATAATGAGGTTGATCTCATCATAATAGCAACCCACGGTCACTCCGGCGTTACCCGCTGGGTGCGGGGCAGCGTGGCGGACAAGATACTGAGATCTTCGAAGATCCCGGTGCTGATGATCAGGGCTCCCGGTACTGAAAAAGGTGTGTGAGGGGCTGGATAATGGCTATGGCGCAAGAGCGCCAGAATTCAGGGCGGAAGCTCCACCGGTGCGGCACGATACCTTGAACTGTCGAAAGTATAGCTGAGAGGCGGATTGGAGCGAATTAGATAGACGTGGTGCTCCGTATTCAGGGCAACACTGGTGAGAGATCCGGTGGGAACACCTGTTTTCCACACCCTTTCTGTGGCTGGAGTGCCATTAATCTGGGCCAGTCGGCGGCGGAAGACTATGCAACAAGTTCGCGTTTGCCGTTGTAAAGCATATGGCATCCTCTCTCCATGACACTGGCATCGAGAAGAATGCTGACCGATTACCCACACCCATTTCCATCTGAAGCAGAACATCACGACCATGAGGAACTTTAACAGGTCAGTTCTTGCCCGTTTGCACTGCAGATGATTAACGTAGTTATGCAGGAAAAGCTACTCGGAGCAAGACAGGACACAGCTGCCGAATCGATACCAGAAAAACTCGGGGGGAGATTTATGGATACCCAGACTCAAGGCAAAGGAGAATGTCTGTGCGGGGCAGTAGGGATCATCAGCTCGAGCCTGAACACTCAGGTGGGAACGTGTCATTGCCGTATGTGCCGTCGCTGGGGCGGCGGGCCGTTAATGACCGTCGATTGCGGAACCGATGTTTCCTTTACCGGAGAAGAACAGATTAGCTTATATGATTCCTCCGAATGGGCACGACGCGGGTTCTGTTCACAATGCGGCAGCCATCTCTTCTACCTGCTCAAAGAAGACGGGCGCTATTTCGTACCGGTCGGGCTGTTTGACTCTGAAGAACAGTTCCAGTTCGTCCATCAGATTTTCATCGACAAAAAGCCATCCTTCTACAGCTTCGCAAATGTCACGGATAATCTGACCGAAGAGGAAGTATTCGGCAAATACTCCCAGAAATAGCTGAGTGCCTGCATCTACAGAGGATGCAGCTCACTACCAAGCTCTTGCAGCAGACTCTCTGTACTCGCCAGGCTTGAGGGTAAAATAGGAGGCCGCACGTTTCGCCACCTGGAGTCTCCTCTCTGTGCGGCAAGCAAACCCTTCATGGCAGGAATAGGCCCATATTTCTCTACAGTTTTCCTAAATCGCACCATTTTGTCATTGAGCGCATCAAGGTCACCACGCTGGGCACCGATCCCCACATCATACACCCGCCGTATCTCTGCGGGGTTGACGTTGCAGGTCGCTGATATGCACCCCATGCCCCCGTGCACCAAACCTTCTTTCAGATAAAGTTCAGAGCCTGGAAATACCGCGATGTCCGGCGCTGCACCAATAACCGCCTTGGTATTTTCAAAATCTCCTGAGCTGTCCTTATAAGCTACGAAAATATCTGGGAAATCACTGGCCAGACGTCCTGCAAGATCAGGTGTGAAGCCGATCCCGGCCAACGGCGGGATATGATACATGCAGATTCGCAGCTCAGGTGAGTTCACCACCTCCACCAGGCGGGAGAAATACGCATAAAGCCCATCATCACTCGCATTTTTATAGAAAAATGGAGGCAGGACCATGACCGCACGACATTCTCTATCAATGGCATGGCGGCAGAGATCAACCGTATCTTCGAGATTGCACAGACCGGTCCCAGGCATTAACACCGCAGGGTCAATCCCGTCGTTAATCAGAACATCCACCGCGGTGATTCGCTCAGCTTTGGTCATACTGAGCGCTTCCCCGGTAGTGCCAAATGGCGACAAGAAATGAATGCCCTGATCAAGGAGCCATTGTGCATGGCTGGTGTACAAATCAGGGGCGAAACTTAAATCGTCATTAAACGGCGTCAGGATCGGTGTCATCACGCCAGTCATTTTCTCATTGTTCATTTGTTTCACCTTTTAAATATACGATAGTAAGCACCTTGAACCAGAGGTGGTTTTGGGTGAGCGATGTCAGCTGGTCTTTTGCCTGACAATCTCTTTAAATTCCTCGTCTGTCAGCAAAGACTTCTTCTCAGCTCCTCTGGTTTTCACTTCTGCCAGAATTTCTCCAACCTGTTCGTCGCTGACGTCGGCAATGCCAAATTTCTCGAGCTGATAGGTAATGGAGGCCTTACCACTCTTTTTACCCAACACCACCTCTCCCTGACGACCAAAAAACTGTGGTGCGGTGGCAAACATGGCAAGAGGCTTTTTCATTACCATATCAACGCCGATACCAGATTCTCTGGTGTAATTTCCCCTGCCGATGATCGGCTTGTTGGTGGCTGGCTTTACCCCTGACAATTCTTCGGCAAGAGAACAGAGTGACAGAATTTCTTCAAATTTATAGTTAGTTTCGTAGCCCAGTAGTATTTCAAGCCCCACCATCAGTTCTTCAAGTGCCGCGTTGCCTGTTCTTTCTCCCAGACCGCTGATACAGGAATGAACCACCTCAGCTCCTGCGGTTACTGCGGCAAGCTCAGTTGCCACTCCCATACCGAAATCGTTGTGCGTGTGTATTTCCACCGGCAAGCCGGTAAGTCCTTTAACCTTTCTGACCAGGAACTTTATGGCTTCAGGCAGGGCGCACCCCATCGTATCGACCACACCGATAGAGTCGGGTGGGGACTCTTTCATTATCCCGGTGAGAAGATTGGTGAGATCTTCATCCCGGGCTCTCGTCGTATCGTAAGGGAAATAGACCGCATACATGCCTTTTTCGCGGGCGTAGTTGATACAATCGATACTCTTTCTATAGACATCCTCCCAGGTCCAGCCGAATTGATATTTCAGCTTGGGGTAGCCGATCGGAATTTCGATAATCACCCCGTCGGCGCCGCAGTCGATTGCCTTGTCGATATCAACCGGAAGGGCGCGGGCAAAAGTGAATATTTTTGCTTTCAAGCCCAATTTGCTGATGGCCTTGATGGCATCGAAATCTTCCTGAGATACAGCGGGCATTCCAGCTTCGATTCGCTCAACGCCGACTTCGTCAAGTTTTTGAGCAATCCGCACTTTATCATCTTTTCTAAACACCACGCCGGGAGTCTGCTCTCCGTCACGCAGGGTTGCATCATGAATTTCCACCTTTGCCGGCAGGTCAAACTCAGAGGTTACCTCGTCGACAAAGTTATAGGGGCTTACCCACCACTTATCTTCTTGTAAATACTTGTCATGCATGAACTCGATCTCCACTTGCTTCAATATCAAACGCTAGTTACGCGAGGCGGCATAATATTCAAATTTCCGTTCCAGAACCCCAAGCCCTTCGGCAATGAGAAAGGCGAAGAAGAACAGCACGAACAGCAAGGCCCACATATGTTCCATTAAAAAGTTGGCCGAATAAAGCTCGAACAATCGGCCAAAGCCAACAACCGATACCAGAAGCTGGCCTATGATGACACCTTTTATCGAACGGATGCAGCCCAGGCGAATGCCCGCCAGAATTTCCGGCATCGCCGCCCAGACATACACCTTGGTGAAAGCTTGCCAGAAGTCGGCCTGGAAGGATTTGGTCATCTCCACCAGTGACGGGGTAATATTTTTCACTCCAGCACGGGCATCAAGGACGATGATCCAGATGGCAAACAGTACCGTGGTAAGAATAATCGTTTTAGTGCCGAATCCAAAAAGCGTCATCAATACCGGCACAAGAGCCGTCAATGGTGCGCTGAGAAACATATTGACCCAGGGCAGCAGCATACGGTCAATAACGATCGAACGCCCCATTAAAACTCCTATCGGTATGCCAACGACGATTGCGATTGCAGTACCGATCAGGAAACACTTGGCGGTTATCCATAGCGCATTCATAAATGTTGCCGTGGGAATAACCTCAAACATTCTTATAATGATATGGCTGAATGGCGGCAGAAGTATCGACAGTTCCAGTTGACCAACAATTTCCCAGACAATTGCCCAGAGGATCAACGAGGCCATCATCGGAATTTTGATGCCAAAAATATTCATTTTTTTCTCTTCCCCCTTATTCTACATAGGTCCGCAGACCCTGCCAGATGCGTTCGACGATATCGAGATAGACGGGATCGCGCCGGATGGCATCCGGGGAAATGTCACGGCGGATATCAGGTCTGATGATCTCGGAGACACGACTTGGCCGCGGCAGCAGCAAGGCGATACTCTGGGAGACGTATACGGCCTCTTCGATTGAGTGGGTAACAAAAATAAACGTCTTCTGTTCATCATCCACAACTTCCAGAATATCTTCCTGAAATTTTCTTCGGGTTTGCTCATCAACCGCCGAAAATGGCTCGTCCATCAACAGAACCTCGGCGTTTACCGCCAGGGCACGCGCCAGTCCGACACGCTGGCGCATGCCACCGGAAAGTTCGTGGGGATAGAGATTTTCATACCCCTTCAAGCCGACAACATCGATATACTTCTCGGCGATCGCCTCGCGTTCGGATTTGCTCATACCCTGGAGTTCCAGGCCGAAGGCGGCATTGCGCATTACCGAGGCCCAGGGCATCAAGGCAAAATCCTGAAAGACGAAGGCTCGCTCTTTACCAGGCCCCGTCACATCCACACCGTTTACCTTAACCGTTCCGGAAGTTTGCTTAAGCAGACCCGCAATGATCTTTAATAATGTAGTTTTTCCGCAGCCTGAAGGGCCCAGAAGTGAAGTAAGCTCTCCTCTTGGAAATTGAATGGTCATGTCGTTTAACGCTTCAACCCCGCCTGGATAAATTTTGGTGACGTGATCAACCTCCACGGCGATTTGGGGAGCATTGTCGGAAACAGCTTCTGCAGCAGCACTCATTGGGTTACCCTCTTGTCAGGCCTGAAAAATATATATTCAGTGCGTTCCAGAATTTCGATAAATAGTACGGCAAATACCATAATTGAGAAAATAGCCGCATACATCTTGTCATATTCGGCTATGGATTGATTATAAGTTATTAAATCACCGATTCCGGTGGGAGTAATCAGCAACTCCGCGAGGATCGCCCCAATAAATCCCATGGCGGCCCCCAGGCGCAGTCCCGCATAGATAACAGGGCTTGCCGCTGGAATGATAATCTTCATAATAATCTGACGGCGGCTGCCGAGGTAGGACTCTCCCATCTCGATCATCGACGTCGGCGTGTGGCGTACCGCAGTATAGGCATTCAAGACGATTACCGGCATCGACATAATACAGACGGTTATAATTTTTGATGTCAGCCCGATGCCATAGGCAAAGGTCAGCAGAGGAATCAAGGCCGCCAGCGGGGCAGACTGCAGGACGATAAATACCGGTGCGCCAAACCACTCGGCTTTATGGTTAAGTCCCATGAACACACCACAGGCGATACCGAGTATTGATGAAATTATAAGCCCGATTAAAAGGGGCTGAAATGTTGCCGGATAGACCGAAATCATTGAGCCGTCCATTAACATACCCCAGAGAGCGGACATGGTTTCCAGAAAAGTAGGGAAGGCTGGACTGATTGGTATACGCCCCAGATATTCCCAGGTACCGAATGCAATGACTACCGACACGAGCCGTAAGGTCAATGGATGGACGAGAAAGGACGACATGGATGTTCCCTGTTACTATAAAAATTCAAGGTGCTAAAGATTCTCCGGTCGCCTGTTAATAAAAAATCAGGCGACCGGAGACTATTGATTACTTAACGCCCAGTTTCGCTTTGGCGGCATCAAGTGGTTCAAGATACCAGTAGTCCTCAACCTTCAGATCAGCTGCAGGACCTACCATCTGTCCGGCGTCCACATAGAAGGCAAAGTCAGCCTTTGCGGCCTCTACGCCACCGCCCATGGGATCATAAAGACCACCTTCGACAGCTTCGACATAATAGGCATCGACTTCCGCTAACAGCTCTTTGGGAAGATCGGACAACAGATTTCTCGCTGCCCGCTCCTTCTCTATGATCGTCGGATCCTTGGTCATCTCCTGCCAGGTGCGGAGGAGTTCTTCGACGAGTATTGCCACACTTTCCTCGTTTTCCTTCAACCAGTCCAAGTCGGCAAACAGGACTTCATCACTTGCCGGATCGCTGATTCCCGGCAGCACATGAAATCTATCTCCGGCTTTGGCCATCAGGATGTTTTTATTGGACAGATCGACGATGGTCGCATTGATCTGGCCATTCATCATGCCGATGATTCTGTTTTCAGAGCCGGGAACATAGCTGCGCTGCCCAAGGGTAATTCCCTCACGCTTGATAATGATGTCGCCGATAGCCTCAGTTCCTGTACCGCGAGCATGGAAGGTAAACGGCTCGCCGTCCAGATCCTGCCAGGTCTTGTATTTTTTGTCGGCCACGGGGAAGAAGACAAGTTTACTCAACTGGAAGAAGTTCCGGATAGGAACCTTACTTTTCTGGATAATGGCGTAGGGCGTACCTACCGCGATATCCATCTGGCCGCCCATGACCGCCTGAATGGCCAGCTGCTCTTTGGCAAACGCCGTCATTTCGTAGTCCAAGCCACGATCTTTGGCCCGATCAAGGGCGACAAGAAAGCAGAGGGTTTCAACTGAGGCGACATCACCAAGCGCGATACGGATTTTACCGGCTGCCTGGGCGCTGAAACTGATGCCGAGCACAACCAGCAGGGTAGTAAACAATACTGAAATTTTTTTACTGCGAACTTTCATTTCCGTTCCTCCTGAGAATTGAGATTAAGGGTGAGGTGGATTGAGTTGCCGCCTTCGACATTGAAGCAGACAATCCTTTCCCACCTCCTGTAATGAAATACTCCGTTCTGACACTCCTCCTCTTCAGTGAACGCCGGTCACCGCAATGGTCTGACACGGCATGGTTTACAGCCCAGGGAATCTCCCTGTGACATCCTCTTACGCCAACACCGTATCGGCACCTAAAAAGTGCCAGGGTATTTACCGCCGTCGATCAGCAGATTTTGAGCGGTTATAAATCCAGCTTGGGCGCTGCACAGGTAGGCGCAAAAATCAGCCAGCTCGGCAGGGTCGCCAAACCTCCCTGCAGCAACGGCAGCGGTTCGGATTGCTTTCATTTCCTCATACGTTCGTCCCTGTCGTTCAGCCATCGCTTTGGTGTTGGACGTATGTCTCTCGGTTTCAAAATCACCAGGTAACAGATTATTTATTGTTACATTGTGTTTTGCGACTTCTCGAGACGTTCCAGCGACAAAACCGGTAAGACCGGCCCTCGCGCTGTTGGACAACCCAAGAATACTGATCGGGGCCTTTACCGCACTTGAGGTTATGTTGACGATCCTGCCGAATTTCCTCTCGATCATACCGTCGACCGTCTCCTTGATCATAAAAACGGCGCCCAGCATGTTGTTATTGATGGCATCAAGCCATGCGGCCCGGTCCCAGTCGCGAAAATTACCCGTCGGCGGTCCACCCGAATTGTTGACGATTATGTCTGGTTCAGGGCAAGCCTTCAGCACAGCAGCACGCCCTTCATCGCTATTTATATCAGCGGCGACAGGAATCACCTTGGTACCTGTAGCAGAACTTATCTCCTCGGCTGCAGCTTTTATGTTGGCTTCGGTGCGGGCAACGATGACGAGCTCAACACCTTCGCGAGCCAGGGCTAGAGCGCATGCCCTTCCCAGGCCCGAACTGGCTCCGCCCACTATTCCTTTTTTCCCAGATATTCCTAGATCCATAATCTCTCTTCCTCCTGTTCGTTGCCTGGCAGATTGTATGCGTATCAGTTTCGTGCCTGTTTTTGCCAGATTTCCTCCAACATCTCCGGCGATCCTGTATGGTGCTTCACCATGTATTTCTGCAGCGCCTCCAGGCTTTTCTTTTTTTGTTCTTTCATCAGATCGTCAGCCCGATCCACATCTGCGGTCTCCAGCGCCTCGATAATTTGTTCGTGTTCCTGGATGGCCGAGGCAGCCCGTTCTGGAATGTAGGTAAAGATGGACGGCCATCGTTCAAATGCATCCCATAGATCAGAGATCATTTTGTAAAGACGAGGGAGAGACGCTGCTTTGTAAATACGCAGATGAAAATCTTTGTTCAGCCTGGCGAGTTTTTCATACTGATCTCTCTCAACCACAGCTTTCATTTCATCGTTTTTCTTCTTCAACCAGAGCAGATCATCCTGATTGATGAAAGGTACTGCGAGTCTGGTAGCTAGTGCCTCCAGCGAGATGCGGATCAGATATATCTCAGACAGTTCCTGCCTGTTAATTTCAGTGACCACTGCCCCGGAGTGGGGTGTAAAGGTCAAATAGCCATCGCTTTCCAATCTTCTGATGGCTTCTCTGATTGGAGTTTCACTGGTGCCGAACTTCGTAGCCAAGCTGGCCATCACGAGTTTTTGGCCAGGTTTTAAAGTCCCTTCGATAATGCCCTTTCGCAGCCTTTCATAGACAAAAAGGTTCTTTGTTTTGCCTTTTGATTTCATGAATCAGTAGTCCTCTCTAGACAAATCATATAGGATGTTTATTAAATCCTATATGATTAAATCTATTATCCTATAGGATCTGGATGTCAACCTTTTTTTACACTGGGAAAATCAGGATTGATACACGACAACCATGACTCAACAACGTGGTTAAAAATAGCTAAATTTTTGTTTTAAATGATAAAATAGCTATCGAATTGGTCAGGTCAACGAAAGTAAATTCTCACAATCGTAACTCCCTTATTACTCAACTAAAAGGTCTCAAATATGAGCAAATTCACTACAAACCATCTCCATATCATCTGTGCTGACCTGGAAAACATGAAGACTTTCTGGACGAAGGGAATTGGAGCAGCTTTTAAAGAAGATCGCAGTTTTGGAGGAGCGGCAGGCGCGGTGCTGCAACTGGATGATCTGCAAATAAATCTCAGGGTGCCGAAAAGTTCAGAAGCAGAAGTTGAGCCGAACAAAGTTTCCTTTGGGTACGATCATTTGGGTCTGGAGGTTGACGATATTGAGTCGGCTTGGGCCCATCTGGCCGCCTTCGGATGCTCGATAGAATCTGGGCCCACCGATTTGGTTGACCGAAAAATCATATTTTTGAAAGGCCCGGAGAATATCACCCTGGAGCTCATTCAGTTTCTCCAGTAAACTCTATTCTGAATGATCATTTTTTATTGAAACAAAAAACAATCCCTGATCATGGCCAGGGCAAAACAGGAAACCAATTCTCTCTGAGGATAATCCGCAAGACTTTCATTTCTTTGTTAAATCTTCCTCCTTCAAGCCCCAATGGCACCTGACCTGCTGGCCGTGATGAAACGCATGCAGTAGTCATCGTTTCCGGCAAGCATATCAGATGTGAGAACCACCTGCATGGCCTCCCGGTCAAGGGGATTCATGATTGCCGAGTCAAATCCGTGAGCCACCATCATCGCCAGAAAGCTGCGATTGATGATCCTTCTCTGCGGCAGTCCATAAGAGATGTTGGACAGCCCGCCGGTGGTGTGAACACCTTCGATCTCGGTCATTATGGTATGCACGGCGCTCATCACCATCCGACCGTTGCCAGTATCGACACTGATCGGCTGAATGAGCGGATCAATAAAAATGTCGTCCCGCCCGAAACCGATGTTCTCCAGTTCCGACACCAGCGTTTGGGCCCGTGAAATAATATCGTCGCTCGCCTTCGGCATACCCGAATCATCCATACAGAGGGCGACGATTCTGCAGTCTTTGCCTTTGAGATAGTCGATCATCGGTTCGAACCGATCCTTTTCGAGACTGATGGAGTTGACCAGCGGCTTTTTATTTACCAGTCCATACGCCATCTCGAGGATGGCCGGGTCCGGACTGTCGAGGCAAAGCGGCAGATCGGTGGCCCCCTGCACCACCTCGAGGAGCCATCTCATATCCTCTTCTTCGTGACCGATCCTGGCACCCGCATTGACATCGATATAGGTCGCCCCGGCCTCAGTCTGCTTTTTCACATCATCTCTGATGTAGTCAGCATCACGATCGGCAGCAGCGGCTTGTACTTTTTTCAGGGTCGTGTTGATACGTTCGCCAATAACAGTAAACATAGTCCACCACGTTCATGAGATTAATCTGTTTCGGTCTCTATACCAGTATCGCCTTCGCCAGTTGCTGACCGACCCCGCAGCGGAAGCATAGCCGTCGGTGCCGAGCCCCTCGGCAAAGTTCTGACTCACAGGGGCGCCGCCTCTGATTTGTTGAAGGCGTATCCTCACATTACGATATTATAAAAAATGTTCATTACTTTCCTCGATCCGGTCACACCCAGGGATGAAAGGCTGTGCTCAACCAGGAGCAGTCGCCCGGTCTCCCATGTATTCCGGCCCGACTTCAGCTTTTCGCTCTTCTCATACACTTTCTACAGGTATTGCAAAGGAAGATTGTCGAGCAACATCTCAGTTATGAATGACAGGCTGGAACTCCTTCAATGGCTGAGTTCGAAGGCCTCACTGAGAATCTGATTGTGATCATGGGCCGGCTCAGATATGGTTGATTGAAATGGAAATTCTGCCCGATAAGGATGCCGATCATCCTGATGAGGATGTAGCGATGGGTCTTCCTCCTCACCAACAGCCCTACCGCTGGCTCCTCCTCCTACTCCTCTGGCTGTTGTATTTTTCTTTCGGGGTAGTCATCAGATCTCCTTCCCCTCTGGTAACACCTATCATCCGTGATCTCCAGATGACCTATTCTCAGATGGGGTTTGTTTTAGGATCGTGGCAGATGACGTATATTGTTTTTGCAATCGCTGCCGGTATCATCATGGATCGCTGGGGCATACGCCGGTCCATTCTCTTCGGGGCTCTGGTAATCGGTTTATCAGCGCTGCTTCGCGCCTCCGCAGGGGGATTTTTCTCCTTCCTGTTCTTTGTCGCCCTCTTCGGGGTTGGCGGGCCAATGATTTCCATAGGCTGCCCCAAAGCCATCGCCACCTGGTTCAAAGGGCAAGAGCGGGGCACAGCCATCGGTATCTACACCACTGGTCCGTGGATTGGCGGAATGGTCTCACTTGCGGCAACCAACGGTGTCGTCATGCCCCTGACCGGCTACAGCTGGAGAATGACCTTTGCCTCGTATGGGGTCATGACTTTCATTTTTGCGGGACTCTGGTGGCTGGGGGCCAGGGAGGTTGATGCCGAGGCCAGCACCGACCGTTTCAATGTCCCGCGCGTGCTGGCAGAGCTGTTCAGCGTGCGCCGAGTGCGGCTGATATTACTCTCGGGGCTTCTGTCGTTCGGCATCATGCATGGCTATTTTGCCTGGCTCCCCGCTATATTGGAAAATGCAGGAATGTCGCCGGTCAGAGCAGGGGTTGCATCCGCCCTTCCCTTTCTGACCAGTATCCCCGCGGTGCTGATTATTCCCAGGTACGTCCACGCTGATTATCGCGGCTGGCTGATCGGCCTTCTGGCACTGTTGGCTGGATTATCCGTAGTGTGGGTCGTCGTTCTCGACTGGCCGGTCGTTCCCGGCCTCCTGCTCTTTGGAATCTCCGGCCCCTGCCTGATGCCGCTGCTGGTCCTGACCCTGATGGAAACACCCGAGGTGGCCTCGAAATATCTGGGTTCGGCCACCGGCGTGTTTTTCTGCGTGGCTGAAATCGGGGGCTTCCTGGGACCCTTTTGTTTGGGCTACCTGGTCGATATATCTGGTACTTTTATCACGGGAGGGATACTTCTTCTTGGTTTCGGGGTCATCATCTTCTGGTTCATGGCCCTTCTACAGACTTCTTCCTGAGCCACAGTTCTTCATCCTTCCCCCCGACCACAATAGTAAAGGGTTCTCGGTTGGGGCCGAAAACCCTTTATCTTTTTGAAAGGCAACCCTATTCCAGCGGAGGCGATGAAAAAACGGTCTGCACCAGTTAGCCTTTCACCGCTCCCGCCGTCATGCCGGTAATGATCTGCTTGGAGGCAACGAAAGTGAAGATTATCGGCGGTATGGCGATCAGCATGCCCATGGCCATAATCTGTCCCCAATCGATATTATGTTCGGTCAAAAACAGAGAAATATGGACCGGTGTGGTTCTCGTTGCCCGATTGGTCAGCACCAGTGCCAGGATGAATTCATTCCAGGCGATGCGAAAGGTGAAAATTGCCGCCGCCGCCAGTCCCGGTTTTATAACAGGCAGGACGACCAGAAAGAATACCTGAAAGGGATTGGCCCCGTCGACCCGGGCAGCCTCCTCCAGCTGAATTGGCACCTGTTCAATGAAGCTTTGCAGGATCCAGATGACAAAAGGAAGATTGATGGCCACGTAAACCAGAATCAGGCCATGCAGGTTATTGCCCAACTGGTACTGAAACGTCCAGATGGCAAACACCGGTACCGTCAAGACCGCCGGCGGAATCATTCTCATGAGCAGGGTGGTCAGGGAAACCGCATCCCTCCCCATGAACCGGAAGCGAACGATGGCATAGGCAGCCATACATCCCATCACCAGGGTAAGTAGTGTCGAAATCAAACCGACGTATAGAGAATTACCTAGATAGCGCATCAAGGAGGGATCATGTAAAACCGAACTGTAATTCTTCAGAGTCGGCATGAAAATAAAAGTCGAGACCTCGTTAAATATATCCACTTTCAATTTTAACGAGGTAAGCAGCATCAGAACTATGGGCCCCAGCGACATCAAGCTCAGACAAATGAGAATGAGGTAAAAGACCGCAGTATTGGTTTTGGAGTATTCTTTCATCGGTATCTCCTCAATACTGTTCGACTGCTGCTTGAATCCGGGCCATCCGGGCATCTCTGGCCTTGGTATAGAGAAACATGGTCAGCGTTATCACCAGAACTATGACAAGTAAAATATTTGAAAGCGCGGCAGCCCTGCCAAGCTCCCAACTGACAAAGGCCGTCTTGTAGATCTGCAGCGACATAATTTCCGTAGATAGTCCCGGGCCGCCATTGGTCATGATGAAAATAACTTCCAGCACCTTGAAGGCATCAATCATCCGAAGCAAAGCCGCAACAACCAGAACCGGCATCATCAGCGGTATTTTAATATAGATAATCTGCTGCCACTCGGATGCCCCGTCGATGCGGGCCGCCTCCAGAGAAGATCGGGGCAGAGATTGAAGCGCCGCCAGGGATAGAATGAAAATAAAGGGCGTCCACTGCCAGATGTCGGCAATGATAACCGAGGGTAAGGCCCAGTCTGGCGAGGACAGCCAGGGGATTGGTTCAAACCCCCATTTCTTGAGGGTCTTGTTGAAAATGCCGAACTGCGGGTTATACATGTAGCGCCAGACCAGGCCGACGACGATCGGAGCGATCATCATCGGCAAGATGAAAATGGTCCGAAACACAGACATCCCGCGAATGGGCCGCTCAAGCATCAGAGCCAGACCCACGCCGATGACCATTTCCAGAACTACCACGGTAGAGGCAAAAGTGATGGTCACCATGAAGGATTCATGGAAATTGGGATCATTCAGGATCCAGGCATAGTTTTTAAAACCGTAGAATACCGCATCAGCAAAAGGTGTCCCCATACGCCAGTCGAAAAAACTGGCCATCGTGAGATAGCCGATGGGATAAAGAAGCGCAAAGAGCAGAATGATACCGGCAGGGGCCAGAAAAAGGTACGGTGTGGCTCTGTTCAAGAATCTTGTCGGTTTCATCTGCAACACTCCTTTACGCCAACATCATCGCTCTCAGACTGCTGCCGGGCGCCGTATCTCCGACTCCCGGCAGTCATACTAACAATCGAGCCGGCTTGGCTTACTGCTGCCAGGTATAGTAGCCGGCCTTCTCCTGGATTGCCCGGGCCCGTTCGGCAACTATATCCAAGGCCTCTTTGACACTCATATCACCCGTCAGTGCCTTGGAAAGGGTCGTGCCGAGCTCATTGTTGACCTCGCCCCAGGTCGGGATGATGGGTCGCCAGTCCGGATCGGCATACTTCAGCGCTTCGGCAAAAGTTTTCATGTGAGGATATTTTGCATTTACGTCAGGGTCCTCATGGGTGGAAAAACGGCTCGGGTTGCCGCCTTCCAGTGCGATCATTTTGTCAACCCGTTTCGAGGTCAGCCATTGCAGCAGTAAAAAGGCGGCCTCTTTGTTCTGGGCATTACTCGGGATGCCGATACCGAACCCACCAGTCTGGGAGCCGCGGCGCACGCCCTCGGGATGCATGGCCCAGCCGACCTTACCGACGATTTTTGATTTTTCGGGATCATCAACCTCTCCGGCAACAACGGTAGAGTCCAAGAACATGGCCGCATTGCCCTGCAGGAAGGCGTTTTTCATTTCGGCAAAACCGAAGGAAGTGCCACCCTCCGGGCCGCACTCCAGGATCTTTTTCAGAGCCTCGCCGGCTTTAACCCCGGCCTCGTTGTTGACGATCGGGTTCCACTGATCATCATAGACGCTGCCTCCGAGCGGCGCCAGGTGGAGCAGAAAAGCGTGAGATACCTGATGGCCGGACGCACCACGTGAGGTCAGACCGCCCATTCCGGGCTCGAGTTCCGGAATTTTGCAGACCAGCTCCAGGAGTTCGTCATAGGTTTCAGGGACCTTCAGGTTGTGCTTTTCAAAAATGTCCTTGCGATAGCCGAGTACGGAAGTTTCAGAGCCAAAAGGAACGCCATAAAGGGCTCCTGTGGGTCCCGGCAGGTATCCTTTTTTACCGCCGGCCACGCCAATATTCTGCATGTATCCGGTAATCAGATCCTCAGGGTCGTAGTTGGGATCGGCAAGTTTCGGATTCATAAAGAACGGAGCCAAAGGTTCAAGCTGGCCAGCCGGAACATAATCAGCCTTGGAAAAAACGACGTAGGCCAGAAGATCATAGTCGCCTCTGGGCTTGGTTAGTTCCAGAGACTGTTTCTGCCGCATGGCCAGATATTGCAGCTGGTCGACCTCTACCTTGATACCGGTCTCTTCAGTGAACTTGGGAATCACCTTCATAACCGCATCGTAATGAGGATGGGCCGGGAAGTTTACCACCAGGGTCGTTCCTTTGTACGGCTCATAAGGATCTGCCGCATGCACGGTTGTTGACATAATGCCAGCACTCACTCCTACAAGCGCTGCTGTTACCAATGTCTTTTTCAGATGATCAAACATAGCTTCCTCCTCAATTAATGGTTTGGGTTATTCAATTTCCGGATTACAACGCTACCTCTGCCTCTGCATCAAAGAGGTAAATGCTCTCTGGATCGATCGCAAAACTGAGAACTTCATTCGCTGTCAGGGGGGTGTCTGACCCCACCTCGATGAGAATCTGCTGGCCGCCAAGATTCGAGACAATGACCGACTGACTGCCAATATATTCGGAGAGAATTATAGGAAGCTCGAGCTGCACCTGGCGACCGCTTGCAGGTGACAGCAGGAAGGCAGAAGGTCGGATTCCCACTGTTACAGCCTTTTCCGATCGTGCCTGAATTCTTGCTTTAACTTCATCAGGCAACGGCAGGGTAAAACCGTCACCGCTCACCATTAGTTGCCCCTCTGACTCACCGAGGATCCCATCAAAAAAGTTCATCGGTGGGGAACCGAGAAAGCCGGCAACGAATTTGTTGACCGGCTTTTTATAGAGCTCTTCGGCCGTCCCTTGCTGCTGAATAATGCCCTGGTGCATAACCACGATCCGGTCGCCCAGCGTCATGGCCTCAACCTGATCATGGGTGACGTACACCATGTTTTTTTCAAGCCGCTGTCTCATCAGGGCCAATTCCGCCCGCATCTGAGCACGAAGTTTCGCATCGAGATTAGATAACGGCTCATCGAACAGAAAGGTACCCGAATCTCTCACCAAGGCCCGCCCCATGGCGACCCGCTGGCGCTGACCGCCTGAGAGCTGGGCGGGTTTTCTGGCCAGCAGCGGTTCAATACCCAGCATCTCAGCCACCTTTTTGACCCGCTTGTCAATCTCAGTTTTTGACTGTCGCGCCAGGCGCAGCGCAAATGACATGTTTTTGGCCACATTCATGTGCGGATAAAGAGCGTAATCCTGAAACACCATGGCGATGTCCCTATCCTTGGGCTCCAGGTGTGAAACTGGTTTGCCACCGATATATATCTCGCCTGAGGTGACGGTTTCCAAGCCGGCAATCATCCGCAAAGTAGTCGATTTACCACACCCCGAAGGACCGACCAGAACGGTAAACTCATTGTCTTCCATGGTGAGGTTCAAACCATCTATTACGGCGACATTCCCATAACGCTTGACCACATTCTCCAAGATTATTTCAGACACAATTGCTCTCCCGTGTGGTTTTACCCGCAAGATACTTTAAAATTCCCAGATACACGTAACAAAGAGTAGGAAAAGGAAGGCGACCCGACATGAGAATTACCACCACCAATGAGTTAGGTTCTTGCCGTGCTGTAGAGTTATATGTGATTACATATAACATTTAAATGCTCCCTGTTCAAGCATTATCAGGGGTTTTCAGGAAAAAATGTGCCCCCCGAAAAAGGCGATGTTATTAGTTGATAATACTTGAGATATCGGCAGCGAACAGGGCTGAAAATTACGCTCTGTGGAGATACTCGCGCAATGTATCTGCACTGATATTTTGCTGGTACTCTTATAGAAAAAGTACGATTTAGGCAGACAACAACTCGCCTGGAATTTGCCTGTTTCTTCAGGAGCCCACTATCAATGCGCCACCTGTCTCTGTGATAAAGCCGGTTATCTTTTTCAGCCACTGCCGAAAAAGTTCAATCACGTGCCCGGGCGGAGGCGATCAGCTCTGTGCTTCCTGGCGTTGCTTTTCCCATCTCGACAGAGCTGGATAGTTGATCTGAAAAATGACCAATCCCAGAAAGCAGGCAATCATGGTCATCGAAAATCCAGTCCTTATATCGCTCACGCCGGCAACAAAACCGGTTAACCAGCATAAAAGTATCGATCCCAGGCCACCCATGGTCGACAATACACCCAAGGATATGCCATCACGTTTGGGAAACAGACTGCTGGTGATGGCAAGCAAGGTCGGGTAGGTACCGGAAAAGGTAAAGCCACTGGCCGCGAGGGCCGCCAGAGCCAACCAGGCGTTCCCCTGCCAGGTGATGAACAGGACGATGCTCTGCAGCCAAAGCAGCGCCAAAACAATTGTGGTGCTACCTGTGATGAGTGTAAGCCTGCTGCATGCCATTCGGCCCAAGACGATACCTATCGAAAATATCGACAGTGCTGCGCTCGCCGCGGCCACTGAGCTATGTTTAGCCTCGACCAGAAAAATGGTGCCAAAGAGCATCACCACAATTTGACTTCCCATGGTCAGAAAGTTGACTAGCAGGATGATCTTAAACCTCCCCTGGGTGAGCAACTTTACAAAATTTCCAAGGCCTCGGGGCTGCCCATCGGTCCGTACTGGAGCCTTATGTGGGGAAAATGAAAAAACAAGTACCAACAGGAAGAGGAGAAAAGCCGCACCGATATATCCTGCCTGCCAGTGGTTGCCTCGGACAATCAACAGACCCATTAGAGCGGGACCAACAATTGCGCCGATGCCAAAGAATACGTGATGAATATTTAGTATTGCCCCCTTATGAGAGGGATATAAACCGACAAGCAGGGTATTTGACCCACTGAGAATGAAGCCAATGCCCGTTCCCATCGCCAAAGCTGCTGCCAGGCTAAAATAATATGAGGGCCCAATACATAATAACAGCGCCCCGGCACCGAGGGCAAGGCTGCCGGCACTAATGATCCATTCACGTGGTAAACGATCCGCTAAAATACCCCCGAAGAGTGTAAAGACTGTAAAACCTGCTTGAAACAATGCCATCAGCGTACCGGCCTGCTCCAGACCGATCTCAAAGTGATTTTGCAACGATGGCAGGCTTACCCCCATAAAAGTTATAACTAATCCATTGCAGCCCAGGGCAAGGAAAGAGGCGACAGTAATGAAAGGTTTATTAAGGCTCATCCTGAGGACAGGTCGGGGTCAGTTCAAGGAAGAATTCAACTACAACGGTACCGCCGCATCGATTGCTTTGCCACTGGGAATGGGGCATTCATTGCAGGTTGTTCACTATCACACGGGCGGCATCGGTCAGGTCTCGATGTAAAGCTGCAATTGTTTTGCCGCTGTCTCCTGCGGCAAACCCGGACAGCATATCCTGGTGGCATTGAAGCGCACTAGTCAGATCTCTTCCCTCTATGGCGTAGAGATAAATGTAGGGATTAACCCGGGCGAGCAGTCTCTGGATGAGATCCATGAGCAGAGGAGATTGGGCACAGGAATATATGGAATGATGAAATTCGTCATTCTTCTTTATGTAATTTCTGTGATTGATGCCGGCGTGCTTTTCCATCGCCAGATAGGCACGTTTGACCCTGGATATCGAGCTTTTCGTGTGCCTTTGGCAGGCCTTGTCAACCGCTTCGGACTCAAGCAGCAACCTGAGGTTGAGCACTTCTTCGAATTCTGCACGGGTCAACTGGTTGACCTGGATCCGCTTATTGCTCTCGACGACAAGGATTTTTTCCGACTCCAGCTGCCACACCGCTTCTCTGACCGGAAGGAGGCTGACGCCGAATTCATCTGCCAGGCCCCGCAGGCTGATTGTCTGGCCCGGCAACAATTCCGCAGCGGTGATGGAGGCCCGCAATTGATCATATACTTTCTGGCGCAGCGTGACGCTGCTTATCTTTTCTATTGCCATAGCTCTATTGTCAACCCTTCAGTTATATGTGATAAAATATCACACCTCTTACGATTGTTCAACAGCTTGTTATGCTGCGAGCCTATCAAGCTAGTGCTGAGAGGTGCCTTTTAATAGCCATTTATCGGGGGACATCTGCCCCAGGTCAATTGCCATTTTTACAGGGAAGATTATCTTCTGCCAGAGTTGACCGAACCTCGTCTGCAATGGCCTTTTGACATTCCAGGCAGTCACACCTCACAACACCAGGAGCGAATGATGAACGAGTTACTGAAGGAGATTGATGAACGCAGAGCCAGGCGGGCCCTGAAGTCGGAAAAAATCGATGATGCGGTAGTGCAGCGCATTATGACCGCGGCCACCTATGCGCCAAGTTGCTTTAACAGCCAACCATGGCGATTTATGGTGGTATCAGAAGAAGAAGAGTTGGCCCGACTGCACGAGTCATTATCAGGAGGGAATTATTGGGCAAAAAAAGCGCCGCTGATGATCGTTTTGGCGACCAAGATGGAGTTTGACGCCAAACTCAGCGACAACAGAGATTATGCCCTTTTCGGCTGCGGTCTTGCCGCCGCAAACCTGATGCTGCAGGCCACCAACGAGGGCCTCTATGCGCACCCGATGGCCGGTTTTGATCCCCTGGTGGTCAAAGAAGCGTTCGGTATACCAGATGATTACATCGTTATTACCCTGATTGCGATAGGATATCCGGGTTCCCTGGAAGGACTCAGCGACAAGCATGTTGACTCAGAGAAAAGCGAGCGCAGCAGAAAACCCGAGTCGGAAGTGATCTGCCGGCAGCAGTGGAACTTTGCCTGAAAAGCAACGCCCTGCTGCCAGTTCGATCGGTCAGGCAACTGCGGCAGCGCAGCACCTCGCACTCAGATATTGCGGCCCAATGATGTTCCGGTGGAGCGCAGGTCCTCACACGCCTGCATGATACGATCCGCCATGTTTTTCTCGGCTTTTTTACCGTATGAGCGAGGGTCGTACACTTTTTTATTGCCCACTTCGCCTTCGATCTTCAAGACACCATCATAATTTTTAAAAAAATGGTCGACGATGGGTCGCGTATAGGCATACTGGGTATCGGTATCAATGTTCATTTTGACCACACCGTAACCAATAGCTTCCCTGATCTCGTGCAGTTCAGATCCTGAACCGCCATGAAATACCAGGTCAAGGCGGGTGTCCTGGCCCAGTGCGGCGGCGACGGCTTCCTGCCCATCCTTGAGGATAGAGGGTTTGAGCTTTACATTTCCGGGCTTGTAGACGCCGTGCACATTGCCGAAAGTTGCGGCCAGCAGGAAGCGCCCCATGGAGCCAACCTCCCTGGTTGCGAGCACCATGTCTTCGGGCGTGGTGAAGAGCTTCTCGGCAGCAACACCTGAGGTATCGTGCCCGTCCTCCTCACCGCCAACCACGCCGATTTCTATCTCAAGAATGATCTCGTTTTCAACACAGAGCTCCATCAGTTTTTTGGACTGGGCCAGATTCTCATCCATCGGCAGCGCCGAGCCGTCAAACATATGGGAGCTGAAGAGATTGGCCTCGCCCCGGGCTCTTCTTTTTCTGGTCTCTTCGATCAGCGGCAACATAAAGCTGTCCACGTACTGGGGGTGGCAATGGTCGGTGTGCAGGGCCACGTTGATATCGTAGTGCTGGGCAATCTCGTGGGTATATGTTGCAAGTGCTGCCGCACCGACGGCCATGGAATTTACCCCCTGGCCGGAGGCAAAGCTGCCGCCGCCGGTGGAGACCTGGATTATGCCGTCCGAGTTGGCTTCCTTAAAAGCCAGCAGCGCCGCATTAATGGTCTCGCTTGAAGTAATATTGATGGCCGGATAGGCGAATCCGTTTGCTTTGGCATTGTCTAGCATCTGACAGTACTGCTGATAGTTTACCACAGGCATTTTGTCTCTCCTTCACGTTTCGGGGATAAGTAATACAGATATATAGCTACACAAATAATACATTTTTTTGAAAAGTAAGTACCTTGTCAGGTCGACTCCATCAGCAACAGCCTCTATTTCAACTCGGCTATCGCCATGCAAGTCGTTGTCAGGGAGATGGCTTTTAATTATCATAGCTCCTGCTGAAAAGAGTAGTCTAAATCTTTGCCTGGTCAAGTTGTTGTTTGGGATTGCAGGCCTGGCGTTATTCATTTGAATCATGGCAGGTAAAGCGTCTTGGAGGTGATGATCAGCAGCAACGCAGAAGTTAAGACTGGACCACTTTTTTTCACGCTGCATCAAGGTCTTCGGCCAATATTTTGGCGCTTGCTTCTTGTTATTATGTGTTATATGTGATAACATATCACGAACGGCGATGACGACCAAGACATCTGTCAGGAAATATAAGAATCCAGCTTTTTATTTGATTAATGCACTACCGAATCGCTTCAGCGTGAATTTCAAATTACTGCGTCAGTACGGTACGAAGTGAGCGTTGCTAACCAGTTTTTGAGTGAACAGCTCCTTTTCATAGAAAATCAACACTCGAAGAGAGGAATAGACAATGAGTAAAGTAGATGAAATTACCAGAGAATCATGGATATTGAAAAACTTTCCCGAATGGGGGACCTGGCTTAACGAAGAGATTGAGGAAGAAGACGTTAAGGAAGGAACCGTCGCCATGTGGTGGCTCGGCTGTACCGGCATCTGGCTGAAAAGCCAGGGAGGTACGAATCTCTGTATCGATTATTGGACCAAGCACGGCAAGAAGACCCAGCAGAATAAGCTGATGAAGGAGCAGCACCAGCATCAGCGGATGATCGGCTGTCTCAAGCTGCAGCCCAATCTAAGAAATGTCCCCTGCGTGCTGGACCCTTTTGCAATCAAAGAAGTGGATGCCGTCCTTTCCACCCACCATCATGGCGATCATATCGACGAGAATGTGGCTGCGGCAGTCTTGCAGAACTGCGGTCCGGAAGTCAAATTCATCGGCCCCCAGGCCTGTGTCGAGCTGTGGACCGGCTGGGGGGTTCCAGCGGAGCGCTGTGTCACTGTTAAACCCGGCGATACGGTTACCGTCGGCGACACAGAAATAGTAGCTCTCGACGCCTTTGACAGAACCGAATTGGTGACTGCCCCCAAAGGTGTGGTCTTGAAAGGCAACCCGGTTCAGGAAATGGATCTGCTGGCGGTTAACTACCTTATCAAAACCCCCGGCGGCAATGTGTATCACAGCGGCGACTCCCACTATTCCAACTACTACGCCAAGCATGGCAACGATCACCAGATCGATGTCGCCTTCGGCTCCTATGGCGAGAACCCGCGCGGCATGACCGACAAGATGACCTCGGTGGACATTCTTCGTATGGCCGAATGTCTCAACTGCGAAGTGGTCATACCAATCCACCATGACATCTGGACCAATTTTCAGGCCGATCCAATGGAGATCAAAGTGCTCTGGCAAATGAGAAAGGATCGGCTGAAGTATACATTCAAACCGTATCTCTGGCAGGTGGGAGGAAAATTCACCTATCCGACCGACAAGGACGAACTGGAATATCACTACCCCCGTGGCTTCGAAGACGCGTTTGCAATCGAGCCTGATCTGCCGTTTAAATCGTTGCTGTAATACCATTGTGGAGGATCACATGTCGAAACCATTACTTCAAGTAGCGCTCGATCATCTTGATATACCGTCGGCATTGGCGGCCACCAGGTCACTTGTCGATGAAGTTGACGTACTCGAGATGGGAACAATCCTCTGCTATGCAGAAGGAGCAAAAACGGTTGGTATGCTCAGGGCTCTCTATCCCGAAAAGATGATTGTGGCAGATCTCAAAGCGGCTGATGCCGGCGGCACCGTCGCCGAGATTGTCTTTTCCCAGGGGGCCAACTGGATGACGGTAATCTGCAATGCTCCCTATGCGACGATGGAGGCGGCCCTCGAAGTTGCCAGGAAATACAATGGTGATCTGCAGATCGAACTCTATGGCGATTGGACTTTCGAACACGCCCAAAAGTGGCGTGCCATCGGCCTGACGCAAGCCATCTATCACCGGGGCCGCGATGCCGGGCTGGCCGGCCAGCAGTGGGGCGAAGAAGACCTCGGCAAAATCCGCAGACTGGCTGACATGGGCTTTGAGGTCTCCGTTACCGGCGGCCTCAATGCCGACGACCTGTGGATCTTCAAGGGCATACCGGTCAAATGTTTCATTGCCGGCAGGGGACTTTACGGGGCCGATAATCCTGCCCAGGCGGCAAGAGACTTCAAGGAAGCCATCAACAAATACTGGTAGACACTATGAAGCGCGAGGATATCAAGCTCGGTATCTATGAAAAGGCCCTGCCCGAAAACATAGACTGGGCAACCCGGCTGTCGATGGCCGAAAAACTGGGCTTTACCCACGTGGAAATCTCCGTTGATGAGACCGATGAGCGCTTAGCCAGACTTGAATGGACCGTGGCAGAACGCAAGGAATTCTGCCAGACCGTACTCGACAGCCCCCTGACGGTGCCCACCATGTGTCTCAGCGGGCATCGCCGTTATCCCCTGGGAAGCCATGATCCGGAAGTGCGGCGCCAGGCGCTCGAGATCATGGAAAAGGCGATCCTGTTCTGTGTGGATACCGGCGTCCGCACCATCCAGCTGGCCGGCTACGACGTTTACTACGAGCAGGGGGATGAGGACACCCGGCGCTGGTACCTGGAAGGCATGCAAAAGAGTCTGGAAATGGCCGCCCGGGAGCAGGTGATGCTGGCCATGGAAATCATGGACCATCCCTTCATGAGTTCGATCGTCAAGTTCATGAACGTGCGGAAACTGCTTCCCTCGCCGTGGTTCACCGTCTATCCCGACATAGGCAACCTGAGCGCCTGGGGCAACGATGTCCCCGGTGAGCTGGAGCTGGGATTTCCACACATCGTGGCCCTGCACCTCAAGGAAACTGTTGGGGTCACGGATACCCACCAGGGGACATTCAAAGAGGTTCCCTTTGGCACCGGCTGCGTCGATTTTCCTGCAGCATTTGCCGTGCTTAAAAAACTCAATTATCAAGGGCCGTTTCTGCTCGAGATGTGGACTGAAAAGGCCGAGGATCCCGGGAAAGAGATAACAGAAGCCCGGGAGTGGATTTTTCAGAGAATGATCGAGGGAGGATTAATCGATGGATAAGGCCAGGAAAGAAGAAATTCTCGAGGCGAACCTGCAGCTGCAGAGAATGGGGCTGGTGATATTCACCTGGGGCAACGTGAGCGGCATAGACAGGGAGAAAGGGGAAGTGACGATCAAGCCAAGCGGCGTCCCCTACGAGCAGATGAACGTGGATGATCTGGTGACCGTCGATCTGCAAGGAAAGGTGCTGGAGGGCAGTTACAACCCAAGTTCGGATCTTGCCACCCACCTGGAGATATACCGGTCCTTTCCCGACTGCGGCGGGGTTGTGCACACCCACTCGAGAATGGCCACCGCCTGGGCCCAGGCCGGCCGTGACCTGCCGGCGCTGGGCACCACTCATGCCGACTATTTTTATGGTCCGATTCCCTGCACCCGATCGCTGTCCTCGAAAGAGATCAATGGAGCCTACGAACTCGAAACCGGTAAGGTTATCGTCGAGACCTTTCAAGAGAGAAAGATCGATTCGCAGGCGGTCCCGGGTATTCTGGTCAGCGGTCATGGCCCGTTTACCTGGGGCAGTGAGCCGATGAATGCAGTACATAACACGGTCGTGTTGGAAGAGATTGCCCAGATGGCCTTTGCCTCGCTGACTATTAACTCCGAAATAGCTGGTATTTCTCAAGAATTGCTTGACAAGCACTATCTAAGAAAACACGGCGAAGAGGCCTATTACGGACAGAAATAACGCCGGGCTGATCTGCGCTTCTTCTAGGCAAGAGTAAACTACTGTACTTATCTCCTGGAGCAAACATGGATTCCATCGTCACCATTGATATCGGATCAACTTCTATGCGTGCTGTCCACCATGACCCCGCAGGGAAGGTGCTGCACAAGTGTCGGAGACTCACGGTGCCAGAATATTTTGAAGACAAACGGGTTGAATTGGACGGGCGCAAGTTCGTCAGAGAGCTCCTCTCCCTGCTCAAGGAATCCTACGATTTTGCCAGATCAAAAAAATTGAATGTACTGGCGCTCAGCGTCACCTCGCAGCGCTCGTCGGTGGTGCCCGTGGACTCAAGCGGCGAGCCGCTGGCTCCTTTCATCATGTGGCATGACAAGAGAACCGTGCCGATCTGCAGGGAATTGGCCTCCCATGAGGACCGGGTTTACCAGCTCACCGGTTTGAGGATTTCGCCGGTATTGTCGGCCGTCAAAATGACCTGGCTGCGGCGCGAAATGAGCGATGTCTATGGCCAAACCGCCAAGATGCTTGGCGTACATGATATCGCCCTGCACACCCTGGGTGGAGAATTTGTGACCGATGAATCGCTGGCCAGTAATACCAATCTTCTCAATATCTACTCGAGAGACTGGGACGAGGAGTTGCTCGACATCTTTTCGGTCGACAAAAAACACCTCTGTGATCTGGTACCAGCCGGGTCGGTGTGCGCATCCACTACCAGCGAGCTGGAGCGGATCACCGGGATTCCGGAAAACACGAAAATCATATCCGCCGGGGGCGATCAGCAGTGCGCCGCGCTGGGACTGGGCATCATCAGCGAAGGCAAGCTCAAGTGCACGACCGGCACGGGATCCTACCTCATCGCCCATACGGAGGCGCCGGTCCTCGATGAGCAGAAACGTTTTTTGTGCAAGATCGGTGCGATACCTGGGAGTTACAACCTGGAAGCAGGAATGCTGACCACCGGAACCGTGTATCGATGGTACCTCGAACAGTGCTATGGCGATAGTTCTGACGAGGCCTTAGAAAAGAGTAACCGGGAGGTCCTCACCAGTCCTCCGGGCGCCAATGGCGTGTTACTGCTCCCCTATTTCGAGGGAAGCGGGGCTCCCCATTGGAACCCTGACGATTGCGGTGTTTTCTATAAACTAAAACTTGCAACGACCAGGGCTGACATGGCACGGGCGGTTCTGGAAGGTATTGTCATGGCCATGGGTGAAAACATCGCCGCCTTTAAGCAGAAGCTCGGCTCTTTCTCAACAGTAAGTGTCTCTGGAGGGATGACCAAGTTTGGCGCTTATAACCAGTTGCAGGCCGATGTTTATGGAACGGATGTGGTTCTGCATAAGAATCGCGAGTCCACTTCCCTGGGCGCCTGGATTTCCGCGGCGGTGACCTGCGGGCTTTACGACTCCTATGAACAAGCCTTTGAGACCATCCAGCCGCCCGGCTCTGAAACCGTGTTCAAGCCAGATCCTGCCATGGTTGAATTTTATCAGGAACTGAACGAGAAAAGAGCCTCCCTCCACCGCGCCCTGCAGCAGCTTGGTAAGGTCATTTAAACAGGTAGTGCGTGCCGGCGCACACATCCTGGCGAATCAGGCACCGCTGGCAGATTCGGCCGCGTCTTCGGTTGATATCATGGACGCGCCTGGCGGTCAAAGTCCAATTCGTGTCTCATAATTACTGTCCTATTTTTATCTCAAGGTCGCCAGCCGGAATAGAAATGGCGCATCAGGAATTGTGCCCCTGATGCGCCAGAATTGAACAACTAATCGCAACAAATACAATCAGTTGGGATATTTTGGTGGCGATGCAGGGACTTGAACCCCGGACGCTGCGGATATGAGCCGCATGCTCTAACCAGCTGAGCTACATCGCCAGGTCGTGAAGGACACAATAGATACCGTATTCATCTGTCAGTGTCAACAGAAAACATGGCGGCCAGTCCCGGTTTCAGGGCCTAACCGGCCTTTTTCCCAGCCCCGGGAACACAAAAAAAGGGGCTCATCGCTGAGCCCCTTGGATACTGCCTATCAATAGACCGTAAGTCGGCCGGATCGGCTTACATCATGCCGCCCATTCCTCCCATACCGCCCATGCCGCCTCCCGGAGGCATACCGCCCATACCGCCAGCATCCTTGTCCTCTGGCAGATCGGCGATCACGGCCTCGGTGGTGAGCAGCATTCCGGCAACCGACGCAGCATTCTGCAGCGCGGTGCGGGTGACTTTGGCAGGATCGATAACACCTGCCTCGATCAGGTCGCCGTATTCTTCGGTAGCCGCGTTCAGGCCGTGTGCTCCCTTGAGCTTCTTGACGTGCTCGACAACCACGGAGCCTTCCAGGCCGGCATTTTCGGCAATCTGGCGAATGGGCTCCTCGAGAGCGCGCAGCAGGATATTCTTGCCCAGCGATTGCTCGGGATCCAACTCCAATTTATTGAGGGCATCGAGACAGCGGATGTATGCCACGCCGCCGCCGGGAACCACACCTTCCTCTACCGCAGCACGGGTTGCGTTCAAGGCGTCCTCAACACGGGCCTTTTTCTCTTTCATCTCAATCTCGGTGGCCGCACCAACATTGATTACCGCCACACCGCCGATCAGCTTGGCCAGACGTTCCTGCAGTTTCTCACGATCGTAATCGGAGGTGGTGTCTTCGATCTGGGTACGGATCTGCTTGACCCGGCCGGCGATCTTTTCTTTCTCTCCGGCGCCGTCGATGATGGTGGTATTGTCTTTATCAACCACGATACGCTTGGCGGTGCCGAGATCGTTTACGGTGATGTTCTCAAGCTTGATGCCGAGATCCTCGGTAACGACCTGGCCGCCGGTGAGGATGGCGATATCTTCAAGCATTGCTTTGCGGCGATCACCAAAGCCCGGTGCTTTCACTGCGGCGACGTTCAGAGTGCCACGCAGCTTGTTGACTACCAGGGTGGCCAGCGCTTCACCGTCGACATCTTCGGCGATGATGAACAGTCCCTTGCCCATCTTGGCGACGGACTCGAGTACCGGCAGCAGATCCTTCATATTAGAAACTTTCTTCTCAACCAGCAGCAGATAGGGATCGTCCATGGCTACTTCCATGCGATCCGGATCGGTGACGAAATAGGGAGACAGGTACCCACGATCGAACTGCATACCCTCAACCACATCCAGGGTGGTCTCCATGGATTTTGCTTCTTCGACGGTGATAACGCCTTCTTTGCCAACCTTGTCCATCGCCTCGGCGATGATGTTGCCGATGGTCTCGTCGCTGTTGGCGGAAATGGTGCCGACCTGGGCAATTTCTTTCTGCTCCTTGGTAGGAGTCGAAATGCCCTGCAGGGCCTCGACCACGACGTCAACGGATTTGTCGATGCCGCGCTTGAGTTCCATCGGATTGTTGCCAGCAGCTACCAGTTTGACCCCTTCGGTGTAAATTGCCTGAGCCAGGACAGTTGCCGTGGTGGTACCGTCACCGGCAACATCCGAGGTCTTGGAAGCAACTTCCTTGACCATCTGGGCGCCCATGTTTTCGAACTTGTCCTGAAGCTCGATCTCTTTGGCCACGGTTACACCATCCTTGGTGATAGTCGGGGCACCAAATGATTTCTCCATTAATACGTTGCGGCCCTTCGGACCCAAGGTAACTTTTACCGCGTCTGCAAGGGTATTGACACCGGTGAGAATCTTCTCACGACCCTTGACACCGAATTTAATATCTTTACCAGCCATTGGAATTTCTCCTTTTATCAGTTAATGCAAATTAGGGTTGAAACAAATCGGTTCAGATGCGACTTACTCGACAATGCCGAGAACGTCATCTTCACGCATGATCAGGTAGTCCTCTCCGTCAAGCTTCACATCGGTGCCGCCATATTTGGAGAAAAGGATTACGTCACCTTCTTTCACCTGCAGTTCAACGCGCTCGCCTGCATCGTTTGCTTTACCAGGACCAACTGCCACAACCTTTCCCTGAGCCGGCTTTTCCTTAGCGCTGTCGGGAATGATGATGCCACCGGCAGTTGTTTCTTCCTCCTCAAGCCTCTGAACAAGAAGACGATCATTTAACGGACGAATTTTCATTGTTTCCTCCTATACTACTTTGTACGAAGTTGAATTATGTTTTGGCTGCTCCTCCACGGGCAGCCCCTATTTAACTGACCGCAAAAACGGCCTAATTTTGAACACGGCAAAATATAGTCGTGCTCGTACAAAAATCAAGGGGCGGCCGCACTTTTTTTGCAGCCGCCCCGCAGGGCACTTTATATGGTTGTTTTAAGGCCTAAATTAGAGCTTGAAGCTGATCAGGTACGGGGCCTCAACCAACCGTGACCCGCCAGCCGAATGGATCCTTTTTCCGACCGTATTGAATTGCCTGTAATTCTTCATACAAGCGGACTGCGAGCGGTCCCGTTTCACCCTTGTTGATCTGATAGGAGACGTCCTGGTAGAGGAGTTCCCCGACGGGGGATATGACAGCCGCGGTGCCGGTGGCGAAACTCTCCTGGAGAGTGCCGCTTTGCGAGGCCTCCAGCACTTCAGCAATGGCCACCGGCCGCTCCTCCACTTCGATATCCCAGCTCTGAGCCAGTTTGATTACCGAATCGCGGGTGATACCGCCCAGGATCGAGCCGGATAAGGGCGGGGTAATCAGTTTGTCGTTGATAAAAAAGAAGATGTTGGAAGTACCCACTTCTTCTACATATCTGCGTTCGCAGGCATCAAGCCAGAGGACCTGGGTGCAGCCGCGTTCCACGGCCTGTTCAGAAGCAAGCATCGAGGCGGCGTAGTTGCCGGCCGTCTTGACATCGCCAACCCCGCCCTTGACCGCCCGCACGTAATCGGTGCAGACAGAAATCCTGGTTGGGCTGAAGCCCTCCGCATAATAAGCACCCACCGGGCTCATTATGATATAAAACAAATAGTTGTCGGCCGGCTTCAGACCCAAAAAAGGGTCGACGCCGATCATAGTCGGGCGCACATAGAGTGAGGCACCTTGAGCCGACGGAACCCACCTGCGATCAAGATAGACCAGCCCCTTGAGAGCCTTGAGCATCTGGTCAACCGGAAAGCGGGGCATGCTCATCCGGACAGCCGCCTTGTTCATGCGCTTGAAATTGTCTTCCGGCCTGAACAGAAAGATCTGATCGTCTTTGCCCCGATAGGCCTTGAGGCCCTCGAAAATCGCCTGGCCATAGTGGAGGACGGTGGATGCAGGGTCCATGGAGAACGAGGTGTACGGAGATATCTTGGCGTTGTTCCAGCCCCGATCACGGTTCCACTCCATGAGGAACATGTGGTCGGTGAAATATCTGCCAAAACCAAGATTTTCCTCCGCGGGCATGTCCTTCATTGACACCGCTTTCTCAAGGGAAATATCCAAATCTTTCCACATGATACAATCTCCACACTCGACGTATTTTCCTTCCCAATATCACCAGTTCATTATATAGTTATGCAACGCTGGCAGTGCGCAAATCAGAAGGGTACCACCATAACTCAGCACGGACGGTAAATGCAAACATAAATGCGCCGGCCAAGATTCCACTGCCTAATTCAACAGTTCGTACTATGAATTCACTGCAGAAAAATACTCATGAATACCCACCTGACGGACCAAGCCCGATGAGGGTTCGCTATTTCCTGGTTGTCTTTCTGATCTCGATTTTCTTTCTCGGTCGGGTTCTCTACCCGTTTGTATCGATCCTGGTGCTGTCGTTCATCCTCTCCACCCTGTTCCGGCCGGCCTATCTTTTCCTCAATAAAAAACTTCCGAACACGCCGTCCTCACTGATTACCTGCCTGCTGATCACCGCCATCGTTTTCGTGCCCCTGGTATTTTTTATTACGGCACTGTCAAACGAGGCGCTCACCGTCTATCAGTGGGGCCGGGACAGCAGGGTCTGGCTAAAAGTGCAGCTCTTCACCCAGGAAAGCCCCATTGTCGCCCAGGCTCTTGAGTATTTGAACGAGGTTGGCTTTGAAATTGACCCGACCCAAATTTCCGACTCTCTGTCCTACGTGGTCAAGGTCGGCGGCCTGATGCTTTATAACCAGGCCAGTGCCTGGGCCGCCAACATCGCCCAGTTTTTCTTTCTCTTTGCCATGATGATCCTGGTGATCTTCTTTTTGCTGATCGATCTGCCCAAGCTGCTCACCTATCTGATTCACCTGTCGCCGCTGCCCGACGACGAGGACCGGCTGCTAATCGAGAAATTTCAGGAAATTGCCACTGCCGTGTTAAAAGGAAACGGCATCTGCGGGATTATCCAGGGCATACTCGGCGGCGCCGTTTTTCAGATCATGGGCCTCAATTCCCCTATTTTATGGGGTTTTATCATGGCGATTCTCGCCTTTCTGCCAATCTTCGGTATCGGTCTGGTTATGATTCCGGCCGCCTTGATCATGGCTTTCAGCGGCAATATCGGCGCCGCAATTTTTCTGTTCTGTTTTTATATGGTCCTGTCGTTTTCGGTCGAATACCTGCTTAAACCGAAACTTGTCGGCGACCAGGTGCAGATGCATACCCTGCTGGTCTTCCTGTCAATAATCGGCGGTCTCAGCGTCTATGGCATCCTAGGGATCATTTACGGCCCGCTGATCGTCACCGCCTTCATCACCCTCTCCGAGATCTATCTCAAAAAGTACGATTATTACGTGCAGAACTTTTAAAAATTGTCTTTTCGCTCAAGCTCTTCGCTGTGCCCGATCTGCGGCCACAGCGAATCGTTTCAGGATGGCAGGTGAGTGTTGGCAGAAAAGCTTTATCAGCTTTCCAGATACGCTCTGAACTTGGTCAGTCCCTCTTCGATGGCCGCCAGGTCTATTCCCGAATACGCCAGCCGCAAATACTTTCGCGACTCACCCGGCAGCGGCGTCCCGAAATGAGACCTGGCACACATCGACACTCCCGTGCGCTTCAGAACATCCTCGATAAACTCCTGATAAGAGGCAAATCCCTTGTTGGCCATGGCTTCAGTGACATCGGGCCAGAGGTAGAAAGTGGCGTTCGGCCTAAAGCAGAAAACTCCCTCGATCTCGTTGAGCAGATCGACACAGAGATCACGCCGCTGCTGCAGAGTTTCAAGTATGTCGAGTACCGGCTGCTGGTCGCCGCCGAGCGCCTCGAGCGCCGCCCACTGGACAAATTGATTGGTGCAGGATTCGTCGTTGACGTTCAGTTTTCCGATAATGGCAATGATCTCCTCGGGTCCGAGCGCCGCACCGAGCCGCCAGCCGGTCATGGCAAATCTCTTGGAGAAGGTGTAGAGCACGACGCTGCGCTCTACCATCCCAGGTTCGTTGATGATCGAGGTCGATTGGCCGTCGTAATGGATATCGAAATAGGCCTCGTCCAGCAACACCATTAAATCGTGTTTGACCGCCAGCTCAGCTATCCGGCGCCGGTCCTCACCACTGCACTCGGCGCTGGTGGGATTGTGCAGGTCATTGACAATGAGAATTGTAGTTTTGTCAGTGATCGAACTTTCAAGCTGGTCGATATCAAACGTGAAGTTGGACTCGCCCGGGACCGTGCCGTAGGGAACCGCCACCCCGCCGTGGAACTGAATCTGCGATTCATAAATGGGAAAGCCGGGATTGGGATAGAGAACTTCATCGCCGGGGTTCATGACGGTCAACAGAAATTTGGAGATAACCGGCTTGCCGCCCGGCTGCACTGCCACATTCGCTCCGCAAAAGGAGGTATTTCTGGTCCGGTTAAATTCGTCGGCCAGAGCCTCTCGAAGTTCGACGATGCCGACATTAGCAGTGTACCCCGTCTTCCCCTCTTTTACGGCTCGGCAGACGGCCTCGGTAATATGAGGCGGGGTTGCCAGATTCAGATCACCCAGGTGAAAAGGATATACCCGGTTGCCCGCGGCGGCGTGTGCAGCCGCCTGTCCAGCCACGACAAAGGCGGTTTCCACCCCGAGGTTGGCGACCCGGTCGGCAAGCGTGAATGCATGAGTCATGTCAGAACTCTCCTCAGCTGTTATTGTTTTCATAGATAGCCAGATACTCTGGCTTAGTACTTGACTTTGCCGCTAAACGCAACTCCCTCAAACTTTCTCAGCGTCAGGTAATCCGGATCCCTTCGATAAGCCTGGCTGGGCTCACCGTCAAGGTAGATGGTTTCGAGATAGGTCAGCTTTCTGGGCAGTTGGGCCGGGGTCCCCCTAGTAACCAGAAAATGGGCGGGCTTTCCGGCCTCTATTGCACCAAGGTTCTCGAGGCCAAGCAGACGGGCACCATGATGGGTGGCACAGCACATTGTCTCGCTCATGGTAAAGCCTGCCTGCAGGAAAAGTTTCATCTCCTCAATCAGTGACTCCCCATGCAGAACGCCAATACTGCCGCTGTCACTGCCCAAGGTCACCTTGACCCCGAGTTCCCGGGCCAGGGCTAACTGCTCCAGCTGATGAGCCAGATTTTGTTCGACCACCTTCCTGTTGATCGTGGCTCGATAAGAGTCAGCGTGCTGGGCACAGGCCTTCATGGTATAGACCGTCGGCACCCAGAATACCCCTTTCTCTGCCATCAGCTCCAGATTTTCCCTGCCCATGAAAAAGCCGTGCTCGATGGAATCGCAACCCGCGTCGATAGCACCCCTCACAGGAGCTTCTCCGTTGGCATGCACCATCACTCGAGCACCGTCCCGTTGCGCCTCGGCCACCAGCTCGCCTAGTTGCTGCGCTGTAAATTGTGGTTCGCTACGGAGGCCGAAAGTGGTCAAGCTGTTCAAGCCTGAATTTACGATCTTTACAAGCTTAGTCGGCTGGACAAACCGCCGATAGGCGTCGAGCAGGGACTCGCCGTTTTCAGGGCACTCACCAATCAAGGAGCCATAGCGGCCGCTTCGGTGATAGGCTCTACCCGGGGTGAATACCTGCACCGGCGGTAAGGAGCGATCGTGCAGTTCCTCGAGGTAGCGCAGGACATATGCCCCTCTGTCCCCACCGTCGCGCAAGGCCAGTACACCGTGGGAGAAATGGTGCCGGAGGTGTTCGGCAATGACCGGGATCACTTCCTCGAAGGAGGATTCCAGCTGTTTCTCCCGGAGCGTTTGGTCGATACTGCCGGACATGCACAGGTGCACATGGCTGTCAATCAAACCAGGCAGGACAACGCAGTGGCTGAGATCTGTCACCTGCTCAGCCGATATCGCAGCGGCAGCAGCATCATCCATGATGGCGGAAATACGTCCAGATTCGATCACGATCAGCTGATTTTTTTTGATCGGACCGCCCCTTCCGTCAATCAAGAAACCGGCACGAACGTGGTGTTTACTCTGCAGGGTCAAGGTAGGCTCCCGGTTAGATTTTGTCTTACTGAGCACACTGAGCGATCGATTATACCTCGGTTTAGCCAATTATGAATAATATAAATTGACCGGCTCTCTTGTGAGCATAGATGATTAATGGTTTCTGATTACTCCCACCGGAGCAATTTCTTCGTCTCAAGGAGCTTTGTTCCACACATTTTCTGTCTCTGAACAGCACACATCAATATTTTTGAATCCGTGCATAAGATTAATTGCTTTATTTTTGGTTTTGTGTTAGGCATCAGATGGAGAGTATCTATTCCCAGGTGTCAGTTAGTTAGGTGTAGAAGTCGTGCCGGATAGGAGGCAGCTATCCGGTGGATTTTTTTGTTGTTGGCAAGGAGGTAACACTCAGGAATCGTTTTTCAGGCAAGAAGACTATTAATCACCGAACAGGAGGCTGATCTATGAGTGACGACAAGAAGGTTATCGAAACTTCTGAAGCACAAATTGCTGTACACTGGCAGGAAGAAGAATATATTTATCCTCCGCCGGAATTCGTTGGCCAGGCAAATCTTACCGACCCTTCCATCTTCGAGCGTTTCAGCCTCGACAATTTCCCCGACTATTACACAGAATTCGCCGAACTTCTGACCTGGTACAAATATTGGGATGAAGTACTCGACACCAGCGATGCCCCCTGCTGGAAATGGTTCAAAGGCGGTAAACTCAACGCCAGCTACAACTGCATCGACCGTCATCTCGATCAGTACAAGAACAAGACTGCCATCCATTTTGTCCCTGAGCTCGAAGAAGAAGCGGTCCAACACGTGACCTATCAGGAACTCTATGTCCGGGTCAACGAGATGGCGGCGCTGTTGAGAGACACCGCTGGCCTGAAGCGGGGCGACCGGGTCACCATCCATATGCCCATGTCGGCAGAACTGCCGATCACCATGCTGGCCTGCGCCCGTATCGGTGTTATCCATTCAGTCGTGTTCGGCGGATTCTCATCAAGCGCCTGTGCCGACCGTGTCATCGATTCCAACAGCAGGGTCCTGATCACCATGGACGCTTACTACCGGGCCGGCAAGCTGCTTAACCACAAAGCAGTCGACGATGAAGCCTGCCAGCTTGCCGAAGAAGGCGGCCAGAAGGTGGACATGCTATTGGTCTGGCAGCGTTATCCAGGAAAATTTTCCTCTGATGCACCACTCGTTGAAGGCCGTGATGTGGTCGTCAACGATGAATTGAAAAAATACTACGGCGCCCGCGTGGAACCCGAGCAGATGCTCTCCGAAGATCCGCTGTTCCTGATGTATACCAGCGGGACGACCGGCAAGCCCAAGGGCTGCCAGCACGGTACCGGCGGCTATCTGTCCTATGTCACCGCAATGTCAAAATATATCCAGGACATTCATCCTGAAGACGTGTACTGGTGTATGGCAGATATTGGCTGGATCACCGGCCATTCTTTCATCGTCTATGGACCACTGGCCCTGGCTGCCTCATCGGTGATCTACGAAGGCGTACCGACTTACCCGGATGCTGGCCGCTCCTGGAGAATCGCCCAGGACCTCGATGTCAACATCTTCCACACCGCACCGACGGCGATCCGCGCACTCAGGAAGGTAGGACCGGACGAACCGGCAAAATATAATTACAAGTTCAAGCATATGACCACGGTGGGCGAGCCCATCGAACCGGAAGTCTGGCGCTGGTACCACAGCGCCGTCGGAAGGGGCGAGGCGGTCATCGTCGATACCTACTGGCAGACAGAGACCGGCGGTTTTCTCTGCTCGACAGTGCCGGGTCTCGAGCCGATGAAGCCGGGCAGCGCCGGCCGCGGAGTTCCAGGAATTCACCCGATTGTGTTCGATGAAGAAGGCGAGGAACTGCCAGCCGGCACGGGAAAGGCTGGCAATATCTGCATCCAGAATCCCTGGCCGGGCTGCTTTATGACGATCTGGGGCGACCGCGACCGGTTTGTCAAAACCTATTTCAGCATGTACAACAAGGACCCCAACAGCAAGGACTGGCGCGACTGGCCGTACCTGACCGGTGACGCCGCTGTTGTTGCCGCAGACGGCTATGTCCGTATCCTGGGCAGAATCGACGACGTCATTAACGTCTCCGGTCACCGTCTCGGTACCAAGGAGATCGAGTCGGCGGCCCTGACCGTTCCGGAAGTAGCGGAAGCGGCGGTGGTCCCGGTGGCGCACGAGATCAAAGGCAAGGAGCCGGAACTTTACGTCTCACTTAAGCCCGGAATTGAAGCATCGGCTGAATTGCAGCAGAAAGTCGCCGATGCCATCGTCTTTGAGATCGGCAAGATCGCCAAGTGTAAAAACGTCTGGATCGTTCCGGATATGCCCAAGACCCGTTCAGGCAAGATTATGCGGCGGGTTCTGGGAGCCATCTCCAACAGGGGAGATGTGGGCAATGTCATGACCTTGGCCAACCCGGAGATTGTCGAAGAAATCCAGAACATGGTTGCCAAATAACCACAACAATTAAACCACATACAAAAGGCGGAGCACCGGACATGCCGGTACTCCGCCTTTGTCTTTGGGCGCATCTGGGTTGAGAACTGCGGGTCTTCTCTATCAGCCTAGAAACAGAATCCCTGCATCGGTACGCCCGAAATTGCGAAAGCTTGCTGTACCCCTTTGGGAAACAAGCTGTAGAAGTGTCTCAGTGTACCTTTGTCTGGTCCATATTTTTGGGCCAGGTCGGCTGCAATGACCCGAGGATTGGGGTGCATTTTCCGCCTCGTATAGGTGTTTCTGATGAACTCGATGGCATCCAGATGTTCCTGCTCGAGTTCCACTCCGGCTTTGCCGGCCAGCCAATCCCTGATCTCGCTGTCCCAGGCATCGACATGGACCAGATGGTCCTTCTCGGTCAGCAGATATCTTTTTTCTTTGAGTCGAACATGATAAGCCATAACCCTACCTCCCACTTTCACGTTGTTCTCGTTTCGGCCATCAGTTGCTGCAATGAAAGCCGAGGCAATGCGGCCTGGTGTACGAGCCTCGATCCCACCATGGCGCACAATGCACTCTTTCACTTTCATTATACCCGAAAAATTACCCTAAGTAACTAAATTTGCGTCCTAATACTACATTGTAGTAGATGAGTGGCAAGTCGTGTGCGGGAAGTTCAGAAAGGGAGCCAAGAAAGGTGGTCAGGAGAGCACTCTGATGATGTTTGAGATATCATTTCGGCGGCCATAGGTACCAAGATTCCTGAAGTCAGCCTGAAAAGACGGATCGGGGGGAAGGCCAAGAATAGCCTCAGTAATTGTCCTTACCATGAACAGCTGGTTAAGAATCTGTTCCTCGCTCTCATGGGGAACCGGATAGCGCTGCATCATCAGGTATTCCATCGAGTAGTGGTCTCTTTTCTGCTCGAATTCTTTGATTTCTCTGAGCGTTTTTATCAGCTGCCGGCGCCGGCCGAGAAAATACTTTTCGATCGAACCATCGTCATTAATCTCGGCCAGCAGACTCACTACAAGGGTGAATAGGTGAATGAAAAGGTCATCATGCGATCTGCCTTTTTCGATGAAACTGCAGAGAAAGTTTCTTTTTTCAACCGAGTATGTTGCGTTTCGACAGCGAAGTATTACCCGGCAGGAGAGCGCCTTTTCCCGGGACAGGTATTCGTTCAGCGTGGCGACCAGTTTTCGGTCGATAGGCCTGTCGAGATACAATTTGGAGACAAGGTAGTCGAGATCGCCGCGCTCAACCGGCAGGTCGAAGCGGATCAGCCCAGGTACCAGGAGCTGGAGCGCCGTGACCTTTGGCGACATGCTGGACACCAGTGCTTCGACCTGAGCCCTGCTGAGGCCAGGCTCGGCCTGAAGCAGAGGCTCGAGGGCTGTACGCATTGCCGCATCCGGGGTGAAAATCAGGGCCAGCAGTTCATCGCGCTCCTCGAACCGGGGATCCTTCAGCGCTGCTTCAATTTCTCCAGGGCTCAACCCGCAGGTAGACTCGGCAAAAAACAGTATATCCCCGCAGAGAACCAGCCCTTTATTAAGCAGTTGCAGCAGCTCCTGCTCCAGATGATCTAAGCTTACTTTCGTATCGTCCATACCATTCTTCAAGGATGATGCTGTTTCCTGAGAGGTGCCATCGAGCTTGACATTATACCCGACTCAAATAGAATGATCCCCTGGCAATGCATACGATCCGGCATTCTGTACGCACATTTCACGGCTGGGTTACCCACAATTTAGAAGAAGCCTGGTCAGACAATGGATCGGGCGCCAGGCCTCATGCTCATATCCAAAGGTACCATGTTCACTCCCAATTGCCTCCCTGTCTTGATTGGCAGCCTACCCCTCACCAGCCACGCCGAGGCCGTCGATCTGATTTTCACCTACACACCTGAGATTCCTTTGTGGCCGCAACTGCCAAAACTTGAAAAGGAAGGAATGGTGCGACAATTCGTCAGCGGGTTCCCTGGGCTCATCGACCAGGGATCAAGCTGCTCTGTCGATCGTGAACGGGGCGGCTTTACTACTGAAATGACAGAGTTTTACGAACATCTCATCAGCAGTCAGG
>JAHEER010000187.1 GCA_024640625.1 Desulfobulbaceae bacterium | reverse complement strand
GTTCCTGTATGAATAAAAGCAGCAACTGCCATACCGGGAATTAACTGATAATGATTGTCTCCCCCAATATAGTAATCCTTATCAGTTTTTATGCGAGTTGCATAATAGGTCAGTCCCTGATCAGTTGCCAGGGCATCAGGGCTGATATGTATGACTTGGCCGCTAATCTTGCCTACCCGACGGGCGTTGCGGCTGGCCAGTTTGACGACGGCATCCGGCGCTCAAATATTCTTCTCATCGAGAATCAGGAGGTATATTTTACCAATCTTGGCCTTTCAACTCCCCGGGCTGGTCTGCAGAAACCTCCGCTGATTTTAAAAATCACTAAGGCGGGGGGAGTCACTGAAATTCGGGCCGCTTTATTCATTGATCGTTGTGGAAAGCTCAATGCTAATCCACCCTCCCACTGGGATCCGGTCTTCTCGCATATCAGCAAGTAATTTTCCGGGGTAGGCGCGGCCGCACCTTTTTACTCCTTGAATCGATGCATCTGGTTGCGCGGAATAAGCAGCAGTGTGCCGGCCAGGTTCATTTCCTTGGTGTCATGTTCGAGACACTTCTTCCTGACCTCGTTGATGACGGCAGCGGCATAGGTAGCACTCCAGAACCAGTTGGCCAGGGTGGCGGCGTCGGTGGGCTGGCCCGGCTGCGAGGCTAGGGCTTCGAAATAGCAGCTTTTCAGATCTTCGGCAGCCAGCCGGAGGGTGTCCGCCAGTCCTTGCTGCTCGAATGTGGCCAGACCCTTTTGGTTGCCGGTGATGAAATCGCTGTACAACCTGAGTATCTCATCGAAGCTCAGGTCGCTGACCCCGCTGGTGGTTCTGCCTTTTTGCTCGCAGGCGATGGTGAACCAGGTGTGCATGGCATTGAACTCCGACCCGAACTGCTGCAGAAGCAGTTCAATGGAGGACAACCCATTGTCCCGGGGACAGAAGTCGACCGGACAGGCCGGTATGGTCGGCTCGGTCTGGTCGCCGTCGGCCTCCTCAGGGTAGTCGGCCAGCACCGGCCCGGCGGGCTCATTCAGCAGGTTCAGCGCCTGCGTAAGTACATCACGCTGAAACTCCGGATCGTTGGGATTACCCAGGGGCCTGCCCAGTGGAAATGGCACCCAGAGTGCCCGGGGCGGCTTCATCTTTTCTGAATGTTCTTTTATCAGGCTTATCTGGGTGGTGGCAATGCCTTCATCTTCTAAATAATGCGAGAGCCCGCCCACGGCGCGCGTACAGTTGGGTCAGACCGGCACCAGCAGGGCGCAGGTGACTTGATCCTGGGTGAGAATCCCGGCAAGCTTTCTGGCTTCAGCCTCCATCGGCGTGGGATCAGTAGCCCCCATGAAGGAGTAGTGAAAATCGGCCACCGAGTCAATTACGCCCCGCTCGGCGAGTTCTCGCAGCCGGTCCAGGGGCAGCACCATATTGACATCCATCTGAAAACCGGTGCGGTCGAAATTGGTGGAGACGTGGCTCATTACCAGTTCGGCCGGATCCGTGTTGCGGGGTATTACGCGATAACCAGCCTCGCCGAGCTGAAAAGGTCGGTCCGAACGGCGGTGCAGGCCGGCCGTCGAGATCAGCGCGACCCGGGCCCGGCCAGGGGTCACCCCTGAGACAAAAGGGGTATAATCGAACGTGGGGCAGGGCAGATCGAGCAGGTGGCGGCGTTCTTCTTCCTGGTAAATTTCCAGCCGTACCATAGTGTATTCCCCTTTAGGAAATGAAAGGACGGGCTACATCCCGCGGATTCCGTCGGCCAGCTCGGAAAGAGACCCGATGGTAAGCGTCGGTTCGATTTCCCATGGGTCGAAGATGGCCTGAGGTGAGCGCCTCACCCAGGCTGCCCGCATACCGGCCGAGGCGGCCCCAATGACGTCGAACGGGTTGCCGGAGATGAGCCACGCCTCCTTGCCAGTTGCCCCGGTGCGTCTCAGAAAATGCGCATAGACCGCGGGGTTCGGCTTGAAACTCTTGATCTCGTCGGTGCTGACCACATCTTCAAAGTAGGAGCTTATCCCGCTGTGTTCAAGAAGCGAGGCCACGTCTTCAGGTTTGCCGTTGGAGAAGGCAAAAAGCCTGTAGCCCTGGTCTTGCAGAACAGGCAGGGAAGCCGCTGCATCATCGAAGGGGGGAAGCACCCTATAGCCGGCCAGCAACTCGGCCCGGTCCTGTTCAGAAATATCCACACCAAGCGCGGCGCAACAGTAGTCGAGCGCATATCTGGTGCAGAATCCGAAGTGCACGTAGTTCTGCATCAGCGCCCGGCGAAAGGAATACTCCAGCTGCTTTTCGCGCCAGAGGGTGGAGAACTCAACCGCTCGATCGCCGGCGAACTCTTTAAGAGCCTGAGTAACGCCGGCCGTGTCGATCAAGGTGCCGTAGACGTCAAAACCGATGGTTATGCTCATACTGCCTCCTGGATAAGGGGACACACTACCTATCCTGTCCCTACGTTTGGGGACAGGATAGGTAGTGTGTCCCCAGTAGTCTTACATATTTCTCCGGTACTGACCGCCCACTTCGTAGAGGGCGCCGGTAATCTGGCCCAGGCTGCAGGTCTTGACCGTCTCCATAAGCTCTTCGAATATATTGCCGCCGTCCAGTGCCGCCTGTTTCAGCCTCTCGAGGGCCGGTCCCGCTGCATCCCGGTGGCGGTTCTGAAAATCAGCCAGCCGCTCGAGCTGCTCCCGCTTGTCTTCGTCGGAGGCCCGGACCAGCTCCAGGGTTGCGTTTTCGGCAGCGAAGTCGGCATTCGGGTTCCTGAAGGTGTTCACTCCGATGATCGGGTATTCACCGGAGTGTTTAAGGTGCTCGTAGTACATCGATTCTTCCTGGATGCGGCTTCTCTGATAACCGGTCTCCATGGCCCCCAGTACACCGCCACGTTCGGCGATCCGGTCGAATTCGGTGAGCACCGCCTCTTCCACCAGATCGGTGAGTTCCTCGACGATAAAACTGCCCTGGTTCATATTCTCGTTCTTGGCCAGCCCCCATTCCCGATTGATGATAAGCTGAATGGCCAGAGCCCGCCGCACCGATTCCTGGCTCGGGGTGGTGATCGCCTCATCATAGGCGTTGGTGTGCAGACTGTTGCAATTGTCGTAAATGGCGCACAGCGCCTGCAGGGTGGTTCTGATGTCGTTGAACTGGATTTCCTGGCTGTGCAAACTGCGGCCCGAGGTCTGAATGTGGTACTTGAGCCGCTGCGAAGAGGTGGATGCCCCGTATTTTTCTCTCATTGCCACTGCCCAGATCCTTCGCGCCACCCGGCCGATCACGGTGTATTCGGGGTCCATGCCGTTGGAGAAAAAGAAAGAGAGGTTGGGGGCGATCTGGTTTATATCCATACCGCGGGCCAGGTAGTATTCAACGTAGGTGAAGCCGTTCGACAGGGTGAGGGCCAACTGGGTGATCGGATTGGCGCCTGCTTCGGCAATGTGATAGCCGGAGACCGATACCGAATAAAAGTTTTTGACCTCGTTGGCTATGAAATACTCCTGGATGTCGCCCATCATTTTCAGGGCGAAGTCGATCGAGAAGATGCAGGTGTTTTGGCCCTGATCCTCCTTGAGGATATCCGCCTGCACGGTACCGCGTACATTGGCCAGGACCAGCTCCCTGATTTCTTTGGCTTTCTGCTGATCGGGCCTGCGGCCGTTGTCGCGCTCGTATTTTTCCAGTTGCTGATCGATGGCCGCATTCATGAACATGGCCAGAATGATCGGCGCCGGGCCGTTGATGGTCATCGACACGGAGGTGGTCGGCGCGCAGAGATCGAACCCGTCATAGAGCAGCTTGATGTCGTCCAGGGTGCAGATGCTTACCCCGGAGGTGCCTATCTTTCCATAAATGTCAGGACGTTCCGCGGGATCCCAGCCATAGAGCGTGACCGAATCAAAGGCGGTTGACAGCCGTTTGGCCTCGTAATTGGCGGAGAGCAGCTTGAACCGCCGGTTGGTCTGGGCCGGTCCCCCTTCTCCGGCGAACATCCGGGTGGGATCCTCCGCCGTTCTCTTGAGCGGGAACACACCGCCGGTGTAAGGGAAATAGCCCGGCAGGTGTTCCTTCCTGAGCCAGCCATAGAGATCACCCGGATCCTTGAACTTGGGCAGCGAGATCTTTGGTATCCTCGAGTGGCAGAGCGATGTCGTGTACAGCGGCACCCGTACTTCCCTGCCCCTGACCTGATAGACCAGCTCATCTCCACAATAGGCTTCCTTGATCTCTTCCCAGTCCTGCAGCAGAGTCTCGGAGTCCCTGTCGATGGCGGCAGAGAGCAGTTCGGCCTGCTCGGCCAGCAGGGCGGCGCTTGGCGCCGATCTGTCATCATCCAGGGCGGAGAGCATTTCACCACTTTTCAAGAGATGGTGGCGTTTGGTGATCTTGGCGCTCTGCTCTGCCGAACTGGCGTGATAATTGCGGATCGTTTCTGAGATCTCGGCCAGGTATCTGATTCTCTCGGCCGGGATGACGATGGTTTTCGAAGAAGAGACCTTG
>JAHEER010000186.1 GCA_024640625.1 Desulfobulbaceae bacterium | reverse complement strand
TTCGATCAAGCCACCCTCGCGGATAACCGCATCATTAATCATAATCAGCCTTAAACTCGGCTCTGGCGAATAGACGTGGCCGCTGAATTGCAGCCTCGGTATTTTCTGCTGAAAATCGATGCTCATCTCGGTGAGATAAGGAATTTCGGCAAGCGGCAGGGCAGGGGGCTCGGCTTGAGGTTTTTCTGCAACCACAGATGGTGGCTGCGGTATCGTTTTCTGCACCGGAATAGGGGGCGGTGATTTGTCCTTCACCATATCGGCCCCGGGTGCGGTGAATGGTTCAGCAGTGGCGGAGACATCGGAAACGGCGGTATCGCTCTGCGACCACCACCAGCCAGCGCCGAGTATGAGCGCAATTAGCAACATGAAGCTGGTGAGAATCAGGCCAAAAATGTTTTTGCTCTTCCTGGACGGCACCTCGTCTCTGATGAAGGTAAAACCGGCGCGGGCAGGCCGCTTCTGGTTCTTCAGCCGCTCTTCCTCAGATTTTCTCAGGGCGTCGAGGAGGTAGGACATGGTGTGCAGATACGGTGCGGGAACATTTCGTTGATTCAGTCAGATATTTCGATTTCATTGATCACGATCCTGGTTGCGGCGGCAGTTTCCCGTCGGTCCGCAATCTCTACGGGCGATATGAAAATACTGCTCTGTGCAACCTGGATCTCAGCCTCGCCGAGGTCTTCGCCCTCACCCCCCGGTTGAGGCTCTGTCAATTCCTCGGCAAACGGCTGGTCAGCAGTGGCCACCGCTTCAGTCGTGTCTGTCTCAGCAGGCGAGATTTCAGCCTCTTTTTCTACTGGCTTCGGAGCCGGCGGTTCATCACCCAAGGCCACTGTTTCTTCGTCCTTCGCTGCCGGCTGCACGGTGACGGCCGGGGCCGGCGTGTCCTGCTGCGGTTTAGGAAGTATGGATTTGAGGTTGAGATGAAAAATATCGCTGGTGGAACCGACCCAGACGAGGACAACGAGCACCATCGTCAGGGCGGCAATTGCCAGGCTTTTTACCGGAATAGCGATGGTTTTCGAGGTGTGATCGAAGCCGAAAATTTCGCGCGCCGCTTTCTTGACCATCGATTCATCGACGCGTTCCTTGTTTTCGGCGTAGGCGCCGATCAATGAGCGGTCGCAGAGGGTGTTGATGAGGCGGGGTATGCCGCCGGTGATCTGGTGGACGCGCTTTACGGCCCGATCGCTAAACAAGTCGGTGGGCCCGCCTCCGGCCACGGTGAGGCGATGGCGAATATATTCCGAGGTCTCTTCGGCCTGCAGGCCTTTCAGATGGAACCGGCCGGTGATTCTCTGGTCCACCTGGGACAGGTCGGGGCTGGTCAGCATTGTCGACAGTTCTGTCTGACCCAGTAGAAAAACCGTCAGCAGTTTCTGCCGGTAGGTTTCCAGGTTGGTCAGCAGCCGGATCATTTCAAGTGCTTCCTTGTCGAGATTCTGGGCCTCGTCAATGATCAGCAGGGCAGGATTGTCATCGGCATGGGCCTGGAGCAGAAATTCGTAGAGTGCATCGAGATAGTGTTTGGTGGAGAACGCGTCCTCGCCTATATCCACTCGGAACTCGTCGCAGACAGCGGCCAGCAGCTCAAAGGCGCTGAGCCCCGGATTTATGATCAGGGCGACATTGGCCGTCGGTTCGAGTTGGTCCAGGAAAAAGCGGCACAGCGTGGTTTTGCCGGTGCCGATGTCGCCGGTCAGCAGGATGATGCAGCCCTCGGACGACAACCCGTAATTCAGGTGGGCGAGTCCGTCCTGATGCATCTCGCTCAAGTAGAGATAACGTGGATCCGGGGCGATTGAAAAGGGATTCTCCCGAAATCCGAAATAGTCGTTGTACATAAGTGGGAACTATGGTCAATGCCGGTACCCAGATCACTAAATCTGCTCGGCGGTATCAGTCGACTGACCATTATAGGACAAATCCCAGCGGTTTGCTATTTATCTTTGTTTTCAGTTGTTTTTCTCAGTCAGACTGCGTAGCATGTGGACGTGTCCGGTTGGGGTGTAAGCCTTTGTCAGTAAAACGCTTTACCGATATGTGTTTCTTATGTTCAGACGGTTGCTGATCTTTCTTTTTTACTGCCTGTTTGCGCTGGGTGTCATCGGCGTCTGCCTGGTACTGCTGTTTCCCCGGGACAAATTCCTGGGCTGGGCCGCGTCCTACCTTGAACGAAAATTACCCGGTATCGAACTGTCCGTGGGCGATATTAAATATGTCCACCCACTTAAGCTGCGGCTCTACGAACTTAAGCTGGCTGATGATCAGCACGAGTGGGAGCTTCCCGTCGACACCTTACTGGTAACGCTGGAACCGCGCTATCCTATCGAACAGATAGGCGTTGTCGGCGTCATCTTTGGCGGTGACCTGAGTGTCGACCTGGGCCTGGCCCCAAATAGCCGGCTGGAGCTGCGCAACCTGCAGGTTTCGGAGATGCTTCTTAGCGAGCTGAAGTTGATCGGGCAGGCCATGGATCGCCCCATTGAGGGGATCGTCTCGCTGGCGGGTCGGGCAACGCTGGACCAGCGCCGGCCGGGCGATGTAAGGTTCATCGGCAGCATGCAGATAAAAGAATTCTCTACCACTTTGAAAAAGCCCATCCTGGAGCAGACAGAGGTGCGCTTCGACCAGGTGAGCGCCGATCTCGTGCTCAATGGCGGGGTGGTCGATATCAGTACTGGCAGGGCCTTGGGACCGCTGCTTGAAGGCGGCTTCTCAGGGCAGATCTACACCGCTTCTCCTCTGGGCCGCAGCCGGCTCGATCTGCGCGGAACTATTTCTCCGCAGCCGGCCCTGGTTGACCAGCACCCTGATCTTGCCGAGCCGCTGAGGGCTTATGTAAACCGCTACCAGACAGATTCGCTGCCCTACCGCATCGAGGGCACGGCCGCCGAACCGCTGTTTGCTTTCGAAAACCCCGACTGAGAAGGATGTGTCCGTGACTGACGTACTGGATACCGTGCTGCTCGAAAAAAGCGGGCTGACCACTGCTGATCTGCATCAGGCACGATTAACCGCCGGGCAGAAAGGCATCGGTTTGGGCAGGGCGCTGCTGCAGCGCAAGGCGGCAGCGGAGCAGGCGCTCCTGGAAGCAGCGGCAGAATATTTCCGGCTGCCGCTCTACACGACCCTCCCCCAGGGAACGGACATCGGGTTCACCTCCACGGTGCCCATCGGATTTCTGAAAAAAAACCTGCTGGTAGTGGTGCGCCTTGAGGGTGAACCCTGTATCGCCGTCAACGACCCCTTCGAATTTCAGGCCCTGGACGAGCTCAGGTCCGTGCTGCAGATTCCCGGGTGCCGGGTGGTGCTCGCCCCCGAAAGTGAAATCATGCGTACCATCAATTCTGCCTACGATCTCAGTCAGGGCAGCGCCGAACAGGTGATCCAGGACATCGACGAGGAGGATGCCGACCTGCTCTTCTCAAAGATCGAAGAAATCGAGGACCTGCTCGATGACACCAGTGCCTCGCCGGTGATCAGGCTGGTCAACCTGATGCTCTCCCAGGCGGTACGTTCTAATATTTCAGACATCCACATCGAGCCCCAGCAGTCCAGCGTCAAGATCCGCCAGCGCCTCGACGGCGTGCTCTATGATATGTTTACGCCTCCCAAGCACGTGCAGTCAGCCCTGGTCTCGCGGATCAAGCTGATGGCCCGGATGAACATCGCCGAAAAACGGCTGCCCCAGGACGGCCGCATCGAAATAAAGGTAGGCAACAAGGATATCGACATCAGGGTATCGACCCTGCCCACCGCCTTTGGAGAGCGGGTGGTGCTGCGGCTGCTCGACAAGTCTACGATCAGGCTGTCGCTCACCGATCTGGGCATGACGCCTGAACGGCTCAAGCTGTTTGAGAGGATGATCCGCTCGCCCAACGGCATCGTGCTGGTGACCGGGCCCACCGGCTCGGGCAAGACGACGACCCTCTATGCGGCCCTGTCGGAAATCAACACCACGGACATCAATATCATTACCGTGGAGGATCCCATTGAGTATCGCATTCCCGGCGTCGGTCAGGTGCAGGTCAACCCCAAGATCAACCTGACCTTCGCTTCGGGGCTGCGCTCCATCGTCCGCCAGGACCCCGACGTCATCCTGATCGGTGAAGTACGGGATCTCGAAACCGCAGAGATCGCCATCCAGTCGGCCCTCACCGGGCATCTGGTCTTTTCCACCCTGCACACCAACGATGCGCCGAGCGCCATTACCAGGCTGCACGATATGGGGGTGGAACCGTTCCTCATCGGTTCGGCCGTCAACGGCATCCTGGCCCAGCGGCTGGTCAGGGTGATCTGCGCTGAGTGCCGGGAGGAATATCGCCCCTCGCCGGAAGAGCTGGCCCGCATCGGCGTGAGTGAAGATCAGCTGCCGTACGGCACCCTCAAGCGCGGCAGGGGCTGCGGGAAATGCCTGGAGACCGGCTATCGCGGCCGCACCGGCATCCACGAATTCCTGGTTCTCGACGAAGAGATGAAGAAGATGATCCTGCAGACTTCCGATGCCAGCCAGCTGCGCAGCCAGGCCCGCAGAAACGGCATGAAACCCCTGCTGCAGGATGGTGCCGACAAGGTGATAAAAGGGATCACCA
>JAHEER010000185.1 GCA_024640625.1 Desulfobulbaceae bacterium | reverse complement strand
GTATTGGTTGTAGATATGGTAATTGCGCTCTAGGTCATTGTCGCCATTACAATTTCCATATACAGCCTCCGGGGTGGATACCGGAATGGAGTTATTGGTCTGTTTTTCTGCAAACAGGGCATTGTACCTTGCAGCATTCTGACGTCGCTGCCGATGCCATTGCTCAAGACGTCTAAGCTTTATTCTCAAAACAGCAGCCTGGATTGGATCCAATCTGAAATTCCCGCCAACCACACTATGATAATATTTGGGTTCGCCACCGTGATTTCTCAGAAGTCGGACTCTGTCGGAGAATTTCTTATCACGACTTACCACCATGCCGCCGTCACCTATGGCCCCAAGATTTTTGCTTGGGAAGAAGGAGAAACAGCCCGCCAGTCCCATCGAACCAGCTTTTTTCCACCCCTTCTCTCCGTTGCTGGAATAAACAGCTTCAGCCCCAATCGCCTGGGCCGCATCTTCGATGACAGGTATCCCGTACTGTTCAGCGAGCTCAACAATCGGACTCATATCTGCACACTGACCGTAGAGATGAACAGGAATTATTGCCTTTATCTTTCGAGCGCTATCATCGGCCAGTACTTCCGCAACCCTTAATGGATCTATATTGAAGGAGACAGGATCGATGTCGGCGAACACAGGGATGGCTCCAAGACGGATAATCACACCCATGGTGGCAAAAAACGAGTAAGGCGTTGTCAGGACCAGATCTCCCGGACCAACGCCCAGCGCCATGAGCGATACCAGCAATGCATCTGTACCGCTGGAAACCCCGACGGCCCCTGCAACGTTGCAATAGCTGCACATTTCTTCTTCGAGACCCACAACTTCGGGCCCCTGGATATAGCGGGTCGATTCGACGACCTCGATAACCTTCTCTATGATTTCCTGTCTCTGTTCCTCCAGCGTAGGCCCGAGGTCAAGCAAAGGTACATTCATCTTCGTATGGTGGTAGAGTGATATTAGGGGACCGGGAGACTTAAAGGTCAGTCGGAGGCGTTGACAATAATTTTTTCGCCATCAAAAAAATCAACGATGTCAGGCATTTCAGCCTCTAGGTATTTTTTCATTTTAGCCAGAAGATTAACTTCGATCTGCCTTACCCGCTCACGGGATATATCAAATTTATCGGCGATATTCTGAAGGGTCATGGGTTCATCGGTGAGCAGACGATCCTCAAGTATCATTCGCTCTTTATCGTTGAGATGTTCTTTCAGCTGTTCCAGCAATTCAGCAAGCCTCAGCTTCATTTGCTTGCCGGCAATCGTCGATTCTATGCTCGGATCGTCACTGGGTATGAAACTTTTCTGCTCGTCATCAGAATCGTTTTTAACCGGGCTTTCCAGGGAAACATCCCAACTGTCCATTCGCTGACTCATCTCAACAACTTCTTTTTCCTTGACGTTGAGCCGTTCAGCGAGCAGCTTGGGTTCAGGTTTAAACCCCTGGGCCTCGAGCAATTTCTTTTCTTTGTTAAGGCTGAAAAACAACTTACGCTGGGCCTGAGTGGTACCGATTTTTACCAGGCGCCAGTTATCCATGATAAATTTCAGTACATAAGCTCTGATCCAGTAGGCTGCATAATAGGAGAATTTGACTCCGCGGTAGGGGTCGAATTTTTTGGTGGCCTGGACCAGTCCTACATTCCCCTCCTGAATCAGATCCATAAAGTTCTGCATCCAATATTTCTGGAAATCCATCGCCACTTTGACGACTAGACGCAGATTGGAGGAGACAAGACGATACGCTGCATTAGGATCGCCGCTCTCTCTGAATTGAATGGCCAGCTCCTCGGTTTCTTCACGGGTCAGTAGCTCGTACTGACTTATTTCCTGCAAATATCGATGCAATGCAGGATTGCTGAGAACCGGCAGATTTTCATCGTCGGAAATCGCCACCAGTGGATTTTCGTGGGGCACGACTTCCGGTTTTGTTGAATTTTTCTTTTTGCTCATCTATAGTTATCTCCAAGGCGAGCTTGGGGCGATATTCAAAGGACCAAAAGAATAAGAATACTACCTTAATGCAAGGAAAGTGCAATTATAATGTGCTTTTCACCTAAAATATGCGGGTATCTAACCCAATTATACCCTACCATATTCATTTTTCAGATTAATATTTTATTTTCCAAACTTTTATTTCTATGCTAAAAGGCCGTTCTCTCTTTGATATCTGCTCCAGCAACAGCCACCTCTTAGTTTATCTCAGACACAATGGAACACATACGTAATTTCAGTATTATAGCACACATAGATCATGGCAAGTCTACCCTTGCTGACCGGATGATTCAGCTCTGCGGTCTGGTTTCCGCGAGAGATTTCAAGGATCAACTCCTCGATAATATGGAGATCGAACGTGAGCGGGGTATTACCATCAAGAGCCAGACAATCTGCCTACCTTACCAGGCTGAAAACGGCAAGACTTATGCCTTGAACCTGGTAGATACCCCGGGCCATGTCGACTTCAGTTACGAAGTTTCCAGAGCCCTTGCTGCCTGTGAAGGAGCACTATTGATTGTCGATGCCGCCCAGGGTGTGGAGGCCCAGACTCTGGCCAATCTCTACCTGGCCATGGAAAATGATCTGGAAGTTATACCGGTGGTCAATAAAATCGATCTGCCGTCGGCCGAGCCCGAATCTGTAAGCCTGCAGATAGAGGAGGATCTTGGCCTCGACAGTGATATGATTCAACTCTGTTCAGCGAAGTCAGGAGAAGGTGTCAAACAGGTTTTTGAGGCCATTATTAACTACCTCCCTCCACCAGAGGGAGACAGTGGTGCCCCGCTCCAGATTCTTATCTTCGATGCTAATTACGATCCCTACCGGGGCACAGTAATTTCCTGCCGTATAATCAACGGTGTGGTCCGGCCTGGGGATCAGATCAGCTTCATGTCAACCGGAGCCTCCTACAGGGTTGAGGAAGTCGGCCTTTTCAGGGTTAGGAAAGAACCACAGAAAAAACTTGAGGCCGGGGAAGTGGGTTATATCCTGGCCGGTATCAAGTCGGTTTTCGATGCCAAGCCCGGTGACACCATCACCCACACAGAGGCAAAATGCGCCGCGCCGCTGCCTGGGTTCAAAGAGGTATTACCCGTCGTCTTTTCATCTATTTACCCCATATCCTCTGACGACTACGAGGATCTTGGCACAGCCCTGGAGAAATTGCAGCTCAACGATGCTGCGCTGAGCTTTCAGAAAGATTCATCAGCGGCGCTCGGCTTTGGGTTTCGCTGCGGATTTTTAGGCCTTCTTCACCTCGAAGTCGTTCAGGAAAGACTTGAACGGGAATTTGACATCTCGCTGATTCTGACGGTCCCTTCGGTTCGCTATCGATTTACCATGAGCGACCAGAGTCAACTCATGGTGGACAACCCCGCCCATTTTCCCGATCCTTCCAGTATCAGTCGGATAGAGGAGCCCTATATCAAGGCTTCCATACTTATTCCGGAGCGCTATATGGGAGTGGTTATGACCCTCTGCATGGAGCGGCGAGGTGAGAATACCAACTATCACTACCCCACTCCCGGCAGGATTGAATTCACCTGCGAACTGCCACTCGCAGAGGCAATCTATGATTTTTATGACAGGCTTAAATCGATAACTCAGGGCTACGGCTCCTTCGACTATGAACTTCTCGATCACCGCTCCGCCGATCTGGTCAAACTTGACATTCTGGTCAATGGAGAGGTGGTCGATGCACTTTCCCAACTGGTCCATCGGTCCAGTGCCAGAGCTCGAGGACTCAATGCCTGTGAACGTTTGAAAGACGAAATTCCCCGCCAGATGTTCAAAATAGCCATTCAGGCGGCTATCGGCACCACCATTATCGCCCGCACAAATATCTCGGCCTTACGAAAAGATGTCACCGCCAAATGCTACGGGGGGGATATTACTCGGAAACGAAAACTGCTGGAAAAACAGAAAGCGGGCAAGAAGCGCATGAAAACGGTAGGTAACGTCGATATTCCCCAAAACGCCTTTCTCGCCGTTTTGAAGCGCGAGGGAGATTGACATTATCAGCGGGGACGAGCGAGTCCGTCTATTTCAACTCTCGGGATTGTGCCGGTCGATCAAGCGGCAACGTCACTAACATTTATACCTTTGTTCTGCATGATCATTTCCATTTCCTGTCTGCTCAAAACGGAGACTTCCTGCCGCGAGAGATAGACAATGCAATCCTGACAGATGTTAAAGGCTTTTTTGTCAACTTCACTGAAGATATCCCAACAATCTCTGTGCGGATTCTCTTTGGCCGGGCACTTGTGGTCGTCTCCACACTTCATTATTACCCAGCACGGCAGTTCGGAAAACGGTGACATATCGTACTCCTCTAAAAATTTATAGGCGACGAGATGGGATTTTAATGTATCGACAGAACACTGGCAAGAATATTTTACCAGAGATGGGAGCATCAATGTGACAGGCAGTGATAAAGGATAAATATCACAAATATTTTTTTTAAAATTCCATTGTGCTCTAGAGACAAAAGAACTCTATTCGGCAGATAGGCTTCGTTCCAGTCTGGCGAGCAGTTGATCTTTGCCCAATTTCGTTACCGCCGAGAAAACCACTCTTTCTTCGGGGCTGAGTCCGTGACCCGCATCCAAGGTAACGGCCATCTTATTCCTCTTGTTCCCTGACAATTTATCGGCTTTGGTATAAACGGCCAGAGATGGGATAGAG
>JAHEER010000073.1 GCA_024640625.1 Desulfobulbaceae bacterium | reverse complement strand
GAGCAGCATCTTGACGATGAAGACACGCTCGAGGATGTTGTCAGCGCCCAGTGCGGTAGCAGCAGGCTCGGCAACGATACACTTGTAGGACTCACCGTTGATCATGATCTGCCATTTACCGGTACGAACCGGGGTTCCACCTTCGCGCAGGGTCGGAGCAGGCTTGGCGCCGTCAATGTTTTCACCATCGGCGTCTTTCTTCCAGACCGGCAGGCCCCATTCTTCGAACAGCTTGACAGACTCGTCCACGTGGCGACCACAGTCGTAAACCAGGTCTTCACGGATAACGCCCATCAGGTCGTTACGGACCATCTTGACATAATCTTTAATCGGGTTTTCGCCAACATAGGTGTTGATCGCAGAAAGGCCCTGGGCAACAGCGCCTGAACGCTCGAGAGACGCTTTGTCCACAAGCAGAATTTTCAGATCTTCCGGAGCCCACTTCTTGATCTCAAAAGCGGTACCGCATGCGGCCATACCACCACCGATGATCAACGCATCTACGTCCATTTCGACGATCTCAGGATCGACGACGGCTAAAAGTTCGCCTTTTGGTTTATTCGGTAATGCCATATTCAAATCTCCTTTTGAATAAAGATTTTAAGATTTTACACAATCCAGCTCATTAGGGGGTCGGAAGATCTGACTCGAGGAGCAGAGATTCGTCGTCAAGGTTTCCACCTTTTTCACCCACGTAAGCATTGGCAGCACCCTCAGCCGTGGTGCGGATCGGGAACTTGAAGCGCTTCATGTTGCCATTACGGAACTTGACAGTCCACATAATGGAGTCGGAAGAACGCATCGGGTGCACCTGACCGCCCATCGGAACAAAGTCGTCGTAACCACGTACAAAGACCGCGCCCTGCGGACAAATCTTAACGCAGGAGTAACACTCCCAGCAGGCATCCGGCTCTTGATTGTAGGCCAGCATTGACTCAACGTTCAGAACCATCAGATCGTTGGGGCAAATGTACATGCATGCAGTCTTGTCACCGCCTTTGCAGCCGTCACATTTTTCAGGATCTACATAACTTGGCATTAAACTACCTCCTCAATTAGTTTTAACTGTTGTGGCTCTGAACCGACAGAGCCCACTAAAACCACTACAAATTTTACTGCTTCAATTACAACCCATAGTCGGTTTGCCGCCCAATTGGAGAAAACCAACTATTTGATTTTATTTGCTATTTTCGCAGCCTAGCAGGCCGCGCTCGGCACTCCAAAAAAAATGAGTGCTCACTCATTTCCCAAGACTTTTCTTATAAAATGTTGCCTGAAAATTGTCAAGAAATTAAATCGAAACGGTGGGTGATTATTCGTAGGACTTGCGGGCCAGAACCTCCCGGGGTTTGGCGCCGTCGGCGGGGCCAACTATGCCTTCTTTTTCCATCATTTCGATGATCCTTGCTGCTCTGTTGTAGCCGATCCTCAGGCGTCGCTGAATCATCGAGATCGAAGCCTGTCCAGCTTCGCAGACAAAGGAAACGGCTTCATCATAACGATCGTCGTAATCGTCCTCAGCACCGTTGGCGCCAAGCAAACTATCCTCTTCCACCTGTTCAAGGACCGACTCATCGTAGACCGCCGCTCCCTGTTTCTTCAGGAAATCAACCAGTTCGGTAGTTTCCTGTTCGGAGATATAGGCGCCGTGCACACGTTTGATGGTTGCCGACCCGGGAGGCATAAAGAGCATGTCCCCCATGCCCAGCAGGTGCTCGGCGCCGGAACCGTCGATGATGGTCCTGGAATCGACCTTGGAAGAGACTTTAAAGGCAATTCTGGTGGGAAAGTTTGCCTTGATTAACCCGGTGAGCACATCCACCGACGGTCTCTGGGTGGCAAGGATCAGATGTATGCCGGCAGCCCGGGCCATCTGGGCCAACCTGGCGATAGCACCCTCGACATCCTTGGAGGCCACCATCATAAGATCAGCAAGTTCATCAACGATTACGACTATATAAGGAAGCTTTTCTTCTGCCACTTCATTGAAGGTATCGAAACTCTTTACCCGCGCTTCTTCGAGTAAACGGTAGCGCCGCTCCATCTCCCTGACTGCCCACAATAATGCCCTGCTGGCCAGTTTCGGTTCGACCACCACCGGATGCAGAAGATGGGGAATGCCTTCATAGCCGGACAGTTCGATGCGTTTGGGATCGATCATCAGAAAACGAACCTCTTCGGGGGTCGCATTGAAGAGAATGGAGGCGATAATGGAGTTGATTGCCACACTCTTTCCGGCTCCGGTGGCACCGGCGATGAGCAGATGAGGCATCCTCGACAGATCGGCAATGATGGGGGTGCCCACCACATCGAGGCCAAGAACGATGGCGAGTTTGGCCCGGTTGTTTTTGAAGCGCTCGGAGGCAAGCAGTTCCCGGATGTAGACAACCTGCCGCACATCGTTGGGAATTTCGATACCCAGTGCGGATTTTCCCGGCACCGAGCCAATCACTCTCACCGACTGGGCCTTCAGCCCAAGCGCCAGATCATCGGCCAGTCCGACTATCTTATTTATCTTGATTCCTGGCGCAGGTGAATATTCGTAGGTGGTGACCACCGGTCCCGGGGAAATACCCACGACTTTTCCAGACACGCCGAAATTTTTAAGTTTCTGTTCGAGCTGTTTGGAAATTTTCAGATAGACATTTTTATCCACTTTTTCCGCGACCTGCTCATTTCTTGCCAGCAGCGACAGGGGCGGTAGTTTCCAATTGCCCTTGGCCACCGGCGCTGCCCGAAACCCCTTGTCTTCGTCTGCTGATTCATCTGGCTTAGGGAACTCTTTCACCACCGGAGGCTCGACCGGCTCTGGTTTATCCGGTTCACTCGCAACCTCCACCAGAGGCGCGGACCGAACCTTTTGGGCCGTGGCCGTTTTTTTCGGCCGGGATTTGAGCTTCTTGGCCGCACCGCCAAGCAGGGCGAACACTCCTTTGACCACGCTCTTGAGCGCACGCCAGATCAGCCCCATGAGCTGATAGGGTGAAAACTGGGTGGACAGCATCAAGGAGACAATCAGAACCAGGACCAGGATCAGGACGGTCCCCGTGGAACCGAGCAGGGAATATATCAGCGAAAAAACCGTGTTTCCTAAAAATCCGCCGGTCTCCAACAGATCAGGGGAACGCAGGCTGAGAGATGAGAGCAGGGCGCAGCAGGAAATGATCGCCCCGCTTACTCCAAGCGTCACCTGGGGCAGCCGCTCAAACGACATCCGGGGATTGAAAAACAGAAAGGAGACCCAGGCCAGCAGGCCGACCAGCAGGTATGCGCCCCAGCCGGTAAAGCCAAGCAGAATCTGGGAGATGAGCCGGCCCACCTCCCCGCACCAGTTTCCCGAAGAACTCACCTGCGCCGAAATCAGACTGATGAAAACAAAGGCGGCGACAAAAAGTCCGAGCACCGCAACTATTTCTTGCCTGAACCCTGGGCTCTTCTTTTTTTCTGACTGGGCCATTTAATATCTTATCTCCCACTATTGTCTCGAATTTGCTTCTCAGGCAAGATGTGTACCCGTAATCAGTACAAATTGCAAGACAGAGCGAGGAGCAGCGCCAGTTCCTGACAGGAGTTACCTGGGAAGAGAGAGGGCAATAACGGTGTGGTGCACTGAAAATCGGGACGGGGTGTCAGCCGGCGTCGCCGGCTTCTTCTTTCTGCCTGGACTGCTGCACGGCGTCGAGCACGCCGTTGATGAAAGCTGGTGAATCCTGAGTACCAAATCTTTTAGCTATTTCGACTGCTTCATTTATGGCTACCTGGGCAGGAACATCATCTTGAAAGAGTAATTCGAAGATGGCGACGCGCAGCAGGTTCCTGTCGGTGGCGGCAATTCGTTCCAGCCTCCAATTGATGGCATGGTGCCCTATGGTGTTGTCAATCTGGTCCAGTCTTTCGAAAATGCCGCCGATGAGCGCCCGGGCATAGGGACGGGCCTTTTTATTAACCTGATAGAGAAGACTGAAAGCGGCGAACCGCTCGTCAAGTTCAGCTCTATCAGTCGACCTTGCGCGGTCGACAAAATCATCCTGAAAGAGAAACTGCAGCGCAGCTTCCCTGGCTCTCCGCCTGGTCCCCATCATTCACCAGAAAACGATAAAGCAAGCCGCCAGCGGTCAATGATGATGCCTGCGGCTTGCTTTGTATTAACGGCCGATGCCTGTTAATTGAGTACTTCTATTATATTGGCCATCTCAATTGCCGCGACGGCCACCTCGCCACCTTTATTGCCGGCCTTGGTGCCGGCCCGTTCGATGGCCTGTTCAATGGTTTCCGTGGTAAGCACTCCGAACAGAACGGGAATACCGGTCTCCAGACTTACCTGGGCAGTACCTTTGGATACCTCGTTTACGACCACATCGAAATGCGGCGTGGCACCCCGGATTACGGCACCCAGGCAGATCAGGGCGTCGTATTTCTGGGAAGCGGCAAGCTTCTTGGCGATCAATGGTATTTCGTAGGCACCGGGCACCCTGACCACCTCTATGTCAGCGTCGGCCACTCCCGATCTGGTTAAACTGTCAAGAGCCCCTTCCAGCAGTTTCTCTGAGATGAAGGAGTTAAAGCGCGCTACCACGATTCCAAACTTCTTGCCATCCCCTTTTAAGTGCCCTTCGATATACTCTACCATATCAGCCGATCCTCTTTGTCAAGGTTCACATTTTTTATGGCACCGGGAACTGCTAAAACAAATCCCGACGCTCATTTATTTTATCTGAATCAGATGTCCCATCCTATCTCTCTTACAGAGCAGATAGCCTTTGTTTTCCTCACCCGGCTCCATCTCTATGGGTACCCGGTCAACAACCTCGATGCCATAGCCTTCCAGGCCGACAATCTTCTTCGGGTTGTTGGTCAACATTCTCATTTTGGAAACCCCGATATCCCTGAGAATCTGGGCGCCGATGCCGTAGTCACGCAAATCGGCCTTGAAGCCTAACTTGAGATTGGCCTCGACCGTGTCGACGCCCTCTTCATCCTGCAGCTTGTAGGCCCTGATTTTGTTGACCAGGCCAATGCCCCGTCCTTCCTGACGCATATAAAGTACCACCCCGCTGCCTTCCTGATCTATCATGCGCATGGCCGCATGGAGCTGGCCGCCGCAGTCGCAGCGCGAGGATCCAAATACATCACCGGTGAGACATTCGGAATGAACCCGCACCAGAACAGGCTTCTCAGGATCGATCTCGCCCTTCACCAGGGCCATGTGCTCCATGTTGTCAACTTCGTTCTTATAGACAATGGCGGTAAATTCATCGGCATGCTCGGTTGGGATTCGGGCTTCTGCGGCACGGTGCACCAGCACGTCCTGCCGCAGGCGATAGGCAACGAGATCGGCGATGGTTGCAATCTTCAAGTCATGCCTCTTGGCAAAGATTTCCAGATCGGGCATCCGGGCCATGGTACCGTCATCCTTCATGACTTCGCAGATCACCCCGGCGGTTCGCAGCCCCGCCAGGCGGGCCAGATCGATCGAGCCTTCCGTCTGCCCGGTACGGACCAGCACACCGCCATCCTTTGCCCTGAGCGGGAAAACGTGTCCCGGGCTGACGATATCATAAGGGGTTGCCTCGGGATCAACCGCCGCCTCGATGGTGCGGGCCCGGTCGGCTGCAGAAATTCCCGTGGAAACGCCGGTCCGGGCTTCGATGGAAATAGTGAAGCCGGTGCCGTAGGGAGACTGGTTGTCATTAACCATCATCGGCAGCTGGAGCTGGTCGACAATGTCTCCACTCAGGGTCAGGCAGATCAGTCCCCGGCCGTGGGTAGCCATGAAATTGATCGCTTCGGGGGTGACCGCCTCCGCGGCCATGCAGAGGTCGCCCTCGTTCTCCCGGTCCTCATCATCAACCAGGATGATCATTTTCCCAGCTCTGATATCTTTGATTACCTCATCTATGGAACTAACTGCCATAACTCGCTCGCCCTGAAGGAAACATTTAATAAAAGCCTTTCTCGGCCAGATAACCTTTACTAATTATAATACTCTTATCACCGACACTTTTTTTTTCCGCCAGAAGCTTCTCCACATATTTGCCGATGATGTCAACCTCTATGTTTACCTTGCCGCCGGATTTCAGCTCTGCCAAAGTGGTCATCTGCAGGGTGTGCGGAATGATCGATACTGAGAAAATCCCCTTGGAACAGCTATTTACGGTTAGACTGATGCCGTCGACTGTGATCGACCCTTTCTCGATGACATATCGATCGTTTTCCGGGGGAAGCGAGAAATCCAAGATGGTAAAATCACCTTCCTGCTTCACCGCCACCAGGGTTCCCACACAGTCCACATGCCCGGATACTATATGACCTCCAAGCCGATCGGAGAGCTGCAAGGCCCGTTCGAGATTAACCGTTGCTCCAATACTGAGAGCACCCAAGGTCGTCCTCGACAGACTCTCGGGAGACACGTCAGTTGAAAACCTGCGGGTGGATATATTGTAGGCAGTCAGACAGGCCCCGTTGACAGCAATCGATTCTCCCTCTTCCGGGCTGTCGAGCGCAAACTCGGCCTCAAACTCAAAGGCGCGCCCACCGCGCACGGATCTGAAACCTACAACTTTGCCCCGTCCCTGAATGATACCGGTAAACATTTTAGTCTTCAGTGCTCTCCAGCAATTCGCCGGCTTTTTCCCTCAACGATTCAGCCATGGCCGTGTGACCAAAATTTGCATGTATGGAAGCGGCGGTTTTGTAAGCATCTGCCGCCCGCAGCTTTTCATTGGCGGCCACATAAATTTCGGCCATCCGTTCAAGCATATCAACTGAATTCTTTGGATCGTTATTCTTCTGATAGCTGTCCAGCAAATCAAGACAAAGATCCAGCGCCTGTCGGTACTCACCGAGTCCCTTGTGGGCCTCGGCCAGACTCTTGGCGACGGAGAGCAGGCTGACGTGATCGCCCAGCTCTTCACAGATTCCCCAAGCCTTTCTGTAGTGGATGAGGGCCTTGTCAAATTCCTCTCGCAACAGGCAGGCATGGCCCAGTTGATTGGCGGCGTTGGCAATTCCCTCCCGGTTGTTTTCCTCTTCGAACCCTCTCAGGGCATTGTACAGGGCAACTGCGGCCAGGGCGGCCTCGCCACGCTCCACGTAACCGCGGCCTTCATCGTAGTCTAGTTGGGCCTGGCTCTTCTCAGGCTGTGTGTCGCCGGTTTCACCGACGGGACCGATCGAATCGATTTTCTGCGTGGGTGTATTCATAACTCTCTTAATTTTTTAAAGAACTAACGGCTTTTTTAGCTTGCTCGGCAACACTGGTCAAGAGCGGTACGCCGTCTTGCCAGATTAGTATTTCAGCGCTGTCACCGTGCAGGCCCATCAACTGGAGTGAGGCCTCGGCAGCCTTAATTCTGCCCAACAGCCGGGCCATCTGGCCACGTACTTCGGGCTGGGGATGCTCGAGAAAATGGAACATCGAATAAAACGGTGTTTTGCGGATCAGATCCGGGCGGTTTTCAGCAATCTCGGCCAACGCCCAGATAGTCTGCACCCGGGTGGAATCGGCGTTGACGTAGTGTAACAGATACTGGGTAAAGGCGCCAAAAATATCGGGGCGGCCGGCTATCACCGAACCGATGGTCTCGATCATCCCCCATGGAGTGGAGGCTGAATCCGAACAGGCTTCGAAAAGCCGATGCAGCAATTCGGAAACCTGCCCAGGGTCACGGGTGGCAACCCGGGCGCACACCTTACCCAGCAGCCAGGCACGTTTCCACCTGTTTTCTTCCAACGGATCGTACAAAAGGCGCTGGGTCAGCCGCAACGTTTTCCGGTCGTCCAGACAGAGGGCAACCAGTGCATCCTCTGCTCCAGCCTCCACCAGTTCTTTGACCAGTCGCTTGTTGGCCTTCTGTCTGGGCCCCTTATCGGCGGCCAGCGGCTCCACCGGAGGGGGGGTAAAGCCGCTATCAGCACTCACCCGGCCGACATCCTGCTGCTTTTTCTTCTGCAGCCTGCCGGCAATATCTGAGATTTCCGTGTGCAGGCGGACAAAATAGAGAACCCCGCGAACTGCCCGTCCGTCCAGGTTCCTGGTTTCGACCACCTGGTGGCTCAGTTCGTCGTAGTCCTCGATTCTGCCGGTCAGATAGTCATCTTCAGGCAGCAGTTCCCAGGCCAGATCGTCGTTTTCACCACAGGCATGGACCAGCGTTTCAACCATTGCCGCACCGACATTATGGCCTGTGGGGTCGCAGGAGTAAACTGCGCCGCAGGAGCATTCCCCCACGGTGAATTCGCTCATTTTACGGTTTGGCTTGTCGGCTGTCCGTGCCACCTCCTGACCACAGAAGGGGCACCAGGGTCGTTTAATTATCAGCTTCTTACTCATATACGGTGCACCGGAGAAGAGGTGTTATTGCAACTTCTCTTCGAGGCTGACAACGAAGTTGGGGTCGACGGAATAGCCGAGTTCCCGGGCCCGGTTCATGTGTGTCTTCGCTTCGGCAAACTGTTCACTGAAGTAGAGCGCCACGGCAAGATTGTTGTGCGCCAGCGGCGATTCATCATCGAGCGCGAGCCCCTTTCTGGCTGCCTCGAGGGCACGTGCATCTTCTCCTTTCATAGTCAGAACGGAAGTGAGGTTGATCCATACGGTGGCCAGTTTGTCATCGATACTGATGGCTTTCTGGTAATGCTCGATCGCCTTATCCAGATCGTTTTTCTGCTGGCAGATAAGACCAAGATTGGCAAAAGCCTGGGCCGCCTTGTGGTTGACTGAAACTGCTTTATCGTTGAGCTCCTTGGCTTTCTCCAGATTGTTCTGACCAAAGTAGATAGCCCCCAGGTTTATCATTGACTCCACCGACTGAGGATCGAGCTTGATGGCGGTTTCCAGCGAGGCGATCGCCTCATCGACCCGGCCCGCTTTCATGTAGACCAGACCGAGATGATGGTGAGCCATGACATTGTCCGGCAGTTCCTCTACTTTTTTCTCCAACTCTTCAATCACCGCATTGAGATCTTCGCTCAATTGTTCTGACATGTGTAGTTACCTCTCAGATTTAATCTTCGTAAATTTTTATTTTATATCAAAGGTTTATAAAAATTATTAGGGCTGCTTCTGGACGCGGCTACCATTACAGACGCACGGGGTCCACTGGCAAGCGCTAGTGGCTAATGCCAAAGCGGTTTATTTCCCCTCGACTAGTTTAAGCCTCCCACGTCTGCCGCGCAGGAAACCCGCAACTCCTGGTTGTTTTCAGACAATACTTTCTTTGCCTGGGCGGCATCTTTGCCGATCTGTTCAGCCAGGTCCGGAATTCCTGTGAATTTCTTCTCATCACGAAGAAATTTCAACAGATTCAGCTTGATCGGTTTGCCATAAATATCTTTGTTGAAGTCGAAAATGTGGGTTTCGGCAACCAGCTTTTGATCTCCGAACGTTGGATTGTAGCCGATGTTCAGCACCCCTCCGTAGCATACGCCTTCACAGATGACCTGGACCGCATAGACGCCGATGCGCGGCACCAGATCCTCCTCGTTGACCTGGAGGTTGGCGGTCGGATACCCTATTTCGCTGCCTCCTCTTTTTTTGCCTACCTGGACAACGCCCCTTATCTGGTAAGGCCGTCCCAGAAGCGCCCTGGCATCCATCATTCTGCCTTCAGCGACCAACTCCCGTATCTGGGTCGAACTGACCAGCAGATCGTTCTGGTAAAATGCTTCGACCACGGTAACCGGGAAATTGAACTTTCGGCCCTGCTCCTTGAGAAACTCCGTATCACCGCTTCTCCCTTTACCGAATGCATAGTCATAGCCAACCACCAGCTCAGTCATACCGATGGTACCGATGAGAATCCGCTGCACGAACTGCTCCGCCGTAGTCGAGGCAAATGAGCGATCAAACGGGATGATCACCAGATTGTCGATTCCTGCCTTATCGATCTGCTCTATCTTCTGGGCAATGGTCGAAATCAGCAGAATTCCATCGGGTCGAAGCACTGTGAGGGGGTGTGGATCGAAGGTGACAACAACGCTGCAGCCCTGATTCTTTCGAGCTCTTCTTACCACTTCAGCAAATAATTGCTGATGACCGAGATGCACGCCGTCGAAGTTGCCGATGGTGACACAGGCCTTCTCGAAAGGGCCGACGATATCATCAAGATTCCAGAAAAGTTCCATAGCCGGGCAGTATCTCTAAATTTCCTTTGTTATCTCAAGAAAGTCTTGACAAATCTGGGCACAGAAAGCATATTCACCTCACAAATGCCGAAGTGGCGGAATTGGTAGACGCGCTAGGTTCAGGGTCTAGTGGGGGTTCCCCCGTGGAAGTTCGAGTCTTCTCTTCGGCACCAGCAGAAATCAGAGCCTGCAGCCACATGGCTGCAGGCTTTTTCATTTCTGCCCTGTTGTTCACCTCTACTCTCATCATTGTTCCCGAGTCTGTCTATCCTTAATTCCAGATCAATGCAAGGTCTTTGCAGGAAACACAAAAGGCCTGTAACTTTTTATAGTTACAAGCCTTTTGTACAGATGGTGCCGAAGGCGAGATTCGAACTCGCACGGCCGTGGGCCACTACCCCCTCAAGATAGCGTGTCTACCAATTCCACCACTTCGGCACATCGCCATGTTATTCTCGTCCCTGCTATTGTTTATCAGCCTGTTCGCCAGTTTGAACAGCTTCCTGCTCGGCCGGAACCACCAGCTCAGGCTCGACCACCTGGGTTTCTTCCTGGACGGCCTTGTCAGCGGCCATGTCAGTCATTACCGAGCCAGAGCCGTTCTGCGAGGATATATAGGCCAGGGCAACCGAAGTGACCATAAAAATTACTGCTGAAAATGTCGTAACTTTGTTCAACAGCGGAACCGGTCCTTCGGTTCCAAAAAGAGACTGGCTCGATCCTCCGAACGTCGCCCCTATGTCCGCACCCTTGCCGTGCTGCAGCAGCACGATCCCGATCAGGAACAGACAGACAACTACGTGAACGATAATCAGCAGGGTTTCCATGTGGATAAATTTTTCAGCTAAAGTTTATTATGCGTCCGAACGATTCCGCGTCCAAAGCCGCGCCTCCAACCAGAGCTCCGTCGATATCGGGCTGGGCCATCAGTTCATCAATATTGGCGGGCTTAACCGATCCACCATACAATATTCTCATACTGGCGGCAATATCTTTTTCATACAGGTCGACCACCAGCCTCCTGATGAAGCCGTGCGCCTCTTGCGCCTGGTCGATCGAAGCGGTCTTGCCGGTCCCAATAGCCCAGACCGGCTCGTAGGCGATAACCACCCGGATCATTTGGGCGGCAGCTACCTCAGCCAAACCGGAGCGTACCTGTTTTTCGAGGATTTCCATAGTCTGACCAGACTCCCGCTCCTCAAGTGTTTCTCCAATACAGAGCACCATGGTCAGGCCCTGATCCAGGCCGCCGCGCAGACGCCGGTTGATCATTTCGTCAGTCTCGCGAAAAATCTGCCGTCGTTCGCTGTGACCGACGAGAGCGGCAGAAGCACCTAGATCTTTCAGCATCAACGGGGAAATTTCACCGGTGAAAGCACCCTGCTCTTCCCAGCACACGTTTTGACCGGCAACGATAATCCCGGTTCCTTTGACCGCTTCAGCGACACCTCCAAGTGCGGTAAATGGCGGGGCCAGTAAAATATCCCTGTCTGTCACGCCTTGTCCGAAGGCCGCCACCTGCTCGGCAAGCAATTTGGCTTCCGCTGCCGTTTTGTGCATTTTCCAGTTACCTGCCATGAGCGCTCGTCTGGTCATCATAGTCTCCTAACGTTAGTTCGACACTTGTTAGTTCAACACTTCAACACCGGGAAGCGTTTTTCCTTCCATGAGTTGCAGAAACGCGCCACCGCCCGTGGACATGTAGCCTATGTTCTGTGCAACTCCGGCCTTTTTCACGGCGGCATTGGAATCGCCGCCTCCGGTAATCGAAAGTGCATGGCTGGCGGCCACGGCGTGACAGAGCGCCATTGTGCCCCGGGCAAAACTGTCCATTTCAAAGGCACCCATGGGTCCGTTCCAGACGATGGTTCTCACATCGGCAAGAGCCTCCTGAAAATAAATGGAGGTTGCCGGCCCAATATCGAGGGCCATCCAACCGTCCGGTATCTCCAGACAGGTTACCTGCTTGGCCACCGAATCATTGGCGAAGGACTCGGCAACGACCAGATCCACCGGCAGAAACAGCTTGACGCCATGGGCCTCGGCTTGCTGCAGAAGGTTTCGGGCAGTTTCCAGCAGATCATCCTCCACCAGGGAGGCACCAACCGAGCAGCCAAGCGCCTTCAGGAAGGTATTGGCCATGGCGCCGCCGATGATCATCTTGTCAACCCGGGGCAGCATGTTCTGAAGCGCTCCCAGCTTGGAAGACACCTTCGCACCGCCGATAATCGCAGCCAGGGGCCTCACCGGATCAGCCATCGCCCGGTGAAAATAATCCAATTCTTTTTGCAGCAAAAACCCCGCCCCCCTGGAGGATACCAACTCGGCCGCGCCGGCAACCGAGGCATGAGCCCTATGGGAGACGGCAAACGCATCGTTTATATAGACCTCGGCCAGCCTGGCCAGTTTCTCGGAAAAAACGGCATCATTTTCAGTTTCTTCCTTGTAAAAGCGCAGGTTTTCCAACATCAACACATCCCCGGGACCCAGCCGTGCGGCCTGCTCCTCGACCTCCGAACCGATACAGTCGCTGCCCATCTGCACGCTGCAACCGAGTAATTTTTCCAGATGCACTGCCACGGGAGCAAGACTGAATTCAGAGTTCCTTTCACCTTGCGGACGGCCTCGGTGCGAGCAGATAATCAGTTTGCCATTCTGTTTTCTAACGTATTCGAGTGTGGGCAACACCTCACGCATCCGTGTGTCGTCGGTGATCATACCCTGCTCGTCCATGGGCACATTAAAGTCAACCCGGATAAGCACCCGCCGGTTTTCCAATTGCAGATCTTTGACGCTTTTCATTGTGGCACTACCCGTCTCAAATGAGGAAAATGTTTTTCTGCAGGACCAGCGCATCATCACTGGGCTGGCTATAATAGTTAATGCGCCTGCCGGTGACTGTAAAGCCGGTCTGGTGATAAAAGGAAACCGCCGGCAGGTTTTCTGATCTGACTTCCAGGTACAGCCTGACTACTCCGACGTCCCGCAGCCCTTTCTCCAGTGCAGCTAATAAATATGTTGCCACGGATCGGCGGCGCCATTTTTCCGCCACGCCAATTTTCAGCAACTCCGCCTCGTCCTGTACATACCTGCAGGTGCACCACCCTACCACCTCAGTTGCCGCCAGGGCAGCGAAAGCCAGCGACCGGGCATTATCCAGTTCTACCTCAATGAGTGAGCTACTCCAGGGGGAAAAGACGTTCTTTTCGAGATGGGCTGCAGCCTCGACATCTCCATGGATCATCGGCCGCACAACAATAATTTCAGACCATGGTTTCCGCAACTTTCACCGTCAGGTCGCCAAGCATGTTGGTATAGCTGCCAAGTTCGTTGTCATACCAGCCGTAAATTACCGCCTGGGTCACCGGGACTTCAAGAATGGAACCGGCCTCGGACAGGTCCGCGGCTCCAGTTTTGGCAAGATTGACGAAAATTGAAGCGGTTCTGGTATGGGTTTCGGTACCTTCTATGATCGCCGCAGCCTGGGGAACCCCCAGTATATCTGAAGAAACGTTCTGCTTTTCACTGTATCTCAGATAGGGACTTATTTCCGCATAGTCGCGATAGACAGAGTTGATAAAGTCGCGCTTAGTGGGCTTGCCCGGCTCATCCTGAATATTTATGACCAGAATAATCAGCGATCCGCTGGAGGTGGGGATGCGCACCGATTCAGCAATAAAACCAATATTTTTCATCTCTGGAATTACCAACCCCAAGGCCTTGGCAGCTCCAGTAGTGGTCAGAATGATGTTGTTCAGAATCGATCGATTTTTTCTCAAATCACCAGCACCAGCTCCCGGCAACCTATCCAGGACCTGCTGGCTTCCAGTGGCGGCGTGTACGGTTACCATCGAAGCACTGAGCAGGTTGTCTTCACCAATACTTTCGATCAGCGGTTTTACCATGTAGGAAAGACACGTTGTGGTGCAGGATGCGGCCGAGACCAGGGAGTGACGATCCGGATTGTAATCATCGTCGTTGATCCCCATAACTGCAGTTACCGCGTCGGCTGGCATCTCCAAGCCTTTTGATTTGATCTTGAAAGGGGCCGACAAAATGGTCTTTACGGCGCCTGCTTCAAGATGGCCTCGCAATGCCCCATGTCCGCTGTCTGCATCCGCCGTTGGATCGGTAAATGCACCAGTTGAGTCCACCACCAGCGCCACTCCGTTGTCCCGCCAGCCGATTTCCTTGGGATTTCTGCTGCTTCTGAGAACTTTAACCGGAGTTCCCGCAGCCACAAATCTTCCCGCCTGGTCGTCCAACTCCTCGATTACCCGCCCTCCCCGATGACCGAAGAGGTAGGCTCCCAAACTACCGTAGGTGGAATCACGCTCGATAGCGGCAGCCAGGTCTTCGAGTCCTGAGCCCACGTCTCTGCCTAAATTGACTATCAGCTCGGTAAAATGCTTGCGCGATACGTGGTGCCATAGCGACAGCTTGCCTATACGTCCGAGACCATTAATCCCTAATTTCATGGCAGACATTCTCCCATCCGGTTATTTTGCAGTTGAGCGGTGCACTACCCGCTTGCGAGTCCCGCAATCATAAAGAATTCTTTTAGACAATCGAACCCCGCATCATGCGGTTACCCGTGCGGTAGAGGTGCCTTATTAATAGCACCAGATACGGCAAAACTCCAGAGAGATTTATGCACTTCACTCCCCCCCTGAAACATGGCACGCTCAGCAGAAGGTATAAGCGTTTCCTGGCCGACGTCAGGCTGCCCGGCGGAAAGGAAATTACCGTCCACTGCCCCAACTCCGGTTCGATGCGCGGCTGCTCGGATCCGGGCAGTCAGGTCTGTTTTTCACACTCTGCCAACCCAGCAAGAAAATACCCCCACACCCTGGAAATGGTCCATAACGGTATCACCTGGATAGGGGTCAATACTGTGAGAACCAACCAGATCGTTGCCGAGGCAATAGAAAAAGGGCAGATAAGAGAATTGACAAACTTCGATACGTTAAGGAGTGAGGTAAAAATCTCCTCTGCCAGCCGACTTGATTTGCTCCTCGAAGACGGCGGACAGCAGACCTACATCGAGGTCAAGAACTGCTCATTGGCCGAGAACGGGCGGGCTCTTTTCCCCGATGCGGTAACCAAAAGGGGAACCAAGCACCTGAGGGAACTCGAGCGTTTGGTCATTAACGGTCACAAAGGAGTAATTTTCTTTTTGGTTCAGCGGCTCGATTGTGACTGTTTTACGCCGGCTGCGGCCATCGATCCAGTCTACGCCGCTACACTTGCCGAGGTGCACCTCACAGGCGTAACAATCCTGGCCTATCAGGCCCGGGTCACGCCCGAGTCGATCGAAATCGCCGGATCTCTGCCTGTCAAACTCGATAAGTGAATAAAACTGCATGGGCCACCATCGTCCCCGTCACCCATGCCCCTCGAGTCAGTGTATGATATCGGCCAGCCGATTCCAGCGAATGGAGGCGAAGCGATCTACAGATAAAAGCGGCTCGTCAATGTCCCAGGACCAGTAAATGATCATTGCCTTGCCCAACACGTCATTGTTTTCGACAAAGCCCCAGAAACGACTGTCCGAACTGTTGTCGCGGTTGTCACCCATGACGAAATATTTCCCTTCCGGCACCGTGATTGGACCGAGGTTATCCTTGGGGCTTACCGATCCCGGCAAAATCTGAGTAGTGGTGTAATGGGCGTAGGGATCGCTTGTGGGTTCCCCATTCAGATAAAGCTTTTTGTTCTTAATCTCGATTTCGTCACCGGGTACACCCACCACCCGCTTTATATAATCTATGGAGCGATCCTTAGGAAATTTAAAAACGATAATATCGCCTGATTGCGGATCCTTGAGCGGCACTAGAACCTTGCCGCTGAAAGGCACCCTGATACCATAGATGAATTTGTTGACCAGCAGATGATCGCCGATCATCAAAGTCGGCAGCATCGATCCCGAGGGGATCTTGAAGGCCTGGACCACAAACGTCCGGATAAACAGAGCAAGCAGTATGGCAATACCAATGGCCTCAACATACTCCCTTACTACAGATTTCTTCTTTTTCACTGTCTCCACTTCGCTGTCCTCTACCTAAGACGCCAGAATAACAAGTTTATACAAGCTGGACCGTTTACCCAGTTTGACGGCAAAGCTACTTTAATTCCATATTAATTACAAGATTGTTTGATTGGGATCAGCTGAATATGGTTTTTTTCCTTGATTCTCAAAGACCTAGGGATATACACTAGATGCAGAGGGAGGTCCTATTCGAACACCTACATATTGCGCAAATCTAGTATAAAAATTTATACTAATTTAAATAAATACTTGTTTAAAATAGAAAAAAAATTGAATGTTTTTGTTCCTTTTTCTTGACAAAGCATCTTTTTTGTGTCCTAAATGTAATCTAGTACGGAATGACTGTGCTTAATTGGCCATTGTTAAATGACAAATAGAAATTGATATTTCACAACTGCTAATGCAAAGACTATGTTATCCTCATCGCAACTAGTTGTTGGTGTAGATATCGGCTCGCACTCCGTAAAAGTCTGCCAGCTAAAGCGTGCCGACAAGGCCTACTCAATTCTCAATATCGGCAGCGCAATTCTTCCCGAGGGAGCGGTCGACGACGGCGCTCTCGTCGACCCCGAAATTGTTGCTTCAGCTATTTCTAATCTATTCAAAAACCTCAAAATCAAGAACAAGAAGGTCGGCATATCTATTTCCGGTTACTCGGTCATAGTCAAGAAAGTCAACTTGGCGGTAATGGGCGAAAAAGAGATGGAAGACCACATCATGACCGAAGCCGAGCAGTACATTCCCTTCGATATTCAAGATGTCTATATAGATTTCCAGGACTTAAAGACAAACAAGGACGGATATGAACGAACCGATGTGATGCTTGTTGCCGCTAAGAAAGAAATAGTCGATGACTATTTAAGCATGCTCGAAAGCATCGGTCTGCAGACAACGATCGTCGATATAGACGGATTCGCCCTTGAGAACACTTACGAATATA
>JAHEER010000072.1 GCA_024640625.1 Desulfobulbaceae bacterium | reverse complement strand
GCGGTTGCGCAGGTCCTGGGTGTCCTTGAGATCAATGCCGTCGAGTTCGACAATCACATCCTGGCTCTTGATGCCGGCCCTGCTTGCCGGGGTGTCGTCCTGGACTTCGGTGATCAGCACGCCGCCGGCCTTATCCAGGCCGAAGGATTCCGCCAGAGCCTCATCGACATCCTGGATGCCGACACCGAGATACCCTCTGGTCACCTTGCCGCTGTCCATCAACTGTTTGTTGATATATTTGGCCATATTGATCGGGATCGCGAAGCCGATGCCCATATAGCCGCCGGTCCTGCTGTATAAGGCGGAATTGATGCCGACTACCTGGCCGCGGATGTTGAGCAGCGGCCCGCCGGAGTTGCCCGGATTGATGGCCGCGTCGGTCTGAATGAAGTTTTCATACTCGTTGATGCCGACCCGGCTTCTCCCCGTGGCGCTGACCACGCCGACTGTAACGGTCTGGTTGAGGCCGAACGGGTTGCCGATGGCGATCACCCACTCACCCACCTCGAGCGACTCGGAGTCACCCATTTCGACGACCGGCAGATCGTGGTCGACGTCAATCTTGATCAGGGCCACGTCCGATTTTGGATCGGCGCCGATCAGCGTGGCCTCGACTTCCGATTTGTCGGCCAGGGTGACCTTGATTTTATCTGCCTTTTCAATCACATGATTGTTGGTGAGAATGTGCCCCTCCTTGTCGATGATGAACCCGGACCCGGCGCCCTGCTGTTGCCTCTTGCGTCTGTTGGGATCCTGGAAACGGTACTCGGGTCCAAAGAACCGTTCAAAAAACGGGTGGTTGAAGAACTGTTCGTACTCGGAATTGGCCTCAACCGTACTGGTTACGGCAATGTGCACAACCGCAGGTCTGACGGCTTTGACCACCCGGGAGAAGGCCTTGGCGGAGCGGTCAAGAAGTTCGATATCCTTCGAGTTTTCGGCCCGGACGATGAACGGCGCCAGCAGAAGAATTGAGGCTGCGATGAGGATCGCATGAAGAGATAATTTTTTGGTGTTGATCATTAGGATGCTCCTTTGATTTGTAAAACTTATAAAGATCTTTCTGCCCTAGACAGTAAGCGGTTGAAGGAAAGGGTCAAGATGCAGGGGGCAAGATTACCAAAATGTAATCTGCGGCGGCGAAGATATTGTGCGGGAGATGAGGCAGACCGGGATCGGGCAGAGACCCCGGTCGGGACGAGCCGGGGTCAGGATCGTATCATCTCGGCTATCTGGAATGCCACCTCAAGGCTCTGCTCGGCGTTGAGCCGGGGATCGCAGGTGGTTTCGTAGTTGATGTCCAGGTCATCATCGATAATTTCCCTGGCACCGCCGACACACTCGGTGACATTTTCGCCGGTGAGTTCGAAGTGGACTCCGCCCGGAATGGTATCCTCGCTCCAGTGGACTTCGAAGAAGCTGGTGACTTCGGAAAGGATATCTGAAAACTTTCTGGTTTTGCGACCGCCTACAGCGGTGAAGGTGTTGGCATGCATGGGATCGCAGCTCCAGACGATGTGGTGCCCTTCACGCTTCATTTCCCTGAGCAGCGGCGGCAGCATCTTCTCTATCCGGTCCTTGCCGAATCTGGTGATCAGGGTCAGACGGCCGGGCTCGTTGTGCGGATTGAGAATCTCCACAAGTCGTTTGACATTGTCGAGCTCGTACTCGGGCCCAATTTTAACGCCGATGGGGTTGAGTACGCCGCGCAGAAACTCGACGTGGGCACCGTCGATCTGCCTGGTCCGCTCGCCGATCCAGAGCAGATGGGCCGAACAGTCGTAGCAGTCGCCGGTGGTGGAGTCGATTCTGGTCAGGGCTTCCTCGTAACCGAGAAGAAGTGCCTCATGGGAGGTGAAGACCTGGGCCTGGTTAATCTGCGGCGTATCCATTGAGATGCCGATGGTCTCCATGAAACGTATGGCCTGATCGATCTGGCCGGCCATGCGCTCATAAGTCCTGCCCATGGGTGATTGCAGGACAAATTCCTGATTCCAGGCCTGCACCCGATGCAGGGCGGCAAAGCCTCCGCGGGTAAACGCTCGCAGCAGGTTCAGCGTGGAGGCGGACATATTATAGCCCTTGAGCATCCGCTTGGGGTTCGGTGTTCTGGCTTCCACGGAAGGGTCGGGATCGTTGACCATGTCACCCCGGTAGGATGGCAGGGTCAGGTCGCCAATGGTTTCGGTATCGGACGAGCGGGGTTTGGCGAACTGGCCGGCAATCCTCCCCACTTTGATCACCGGCACGCCGCCGGCGTAGGTGAGGGTGACGGCCATCTGCAGCAGCACCTTGAGTGTTTCTCTGATCCTGGGGGCGGTGACATGGGAGAAGTTTTCAGAACAATCGCCGCCCTGCAGCAGAAAGGCGTCACCATTGACCGCCTTGGCCAGCAGCGCCTTGAGAGATCTGATTTCTCCGGCAAAAACGAGAGGGGGCAGGATCGCCAGTTCGTTCAGGACCCTGTCGACCACCGCCTGGTCGGGCCAGTTGGGCTGCTGCTGGGCGGTGAAGTTCTTCCAGCTCGATTTACTCCAATTGTTGTGTGCTGAAGCCATAGAGACAACTCCTCGGTTAGTTAGATTCCTATACAGCAGCGTTCCAGATCGAAGGCGTTGAGAATCCGCTTTTCCCGCAACCGCTTATCTTCATCCTGGGGGGGCAGAAAAATAAGGGACGGGAGCATTTCAAGCGCCCGCTGCCGATCAGGAATGGCCTGCATGCCCTGGCCCAGCACTTTGGTAGTGATGGTGTCGAGCAGAAGCGCATCCCTGCCGTTGGTTACCACCGCCAGCGGAATTCTGTACTCGTCGTTGAGCACCCGGGCTGCAGCCAGGGCAGATCGTTCACGGCTGACCAGTGAACCCGGACCGTAACGAATGATCATCATCTGTTTGTTATCCAGCTCTACGGTCAGATCGATGGTCGAGGTAACGAAATTGCGGGTGAAAAGTGTTTCTATGCACAAGCGCGGCTGTAATTCATCCCGCTGATAACCCAATTCTTCAACCATGAGCCGGCTGATCTGCTGCCGGATGCGCTCATCATCGGTGTCGACCAGTTCTTCGCCGGTGAGGTAGTCATTCAGGGTACCGTATACCAGATGATGAGACGGGTGATCGGACATGGACTATTCTGGCCGCTCATAGTGTTGGGAAATTGTAGTTGTGTCAATAGAAACTTTTATCCGGCAACCGGGCTAGGCATAACATTAATGCATTTTGATCGGCTGGCAATCCTGGGAATAGCTCAGGCGAATATCATTGCTCGTTAGGAGCGACGGTGTAATCATAGTCGACCAACTCCGGTGTGACACCGACAGCACGATCGATGCGGGCCAGCGCAGTCAGATAGTTGTAGTAGGTGATCACCAGGTTCGACTGATTCTCGGTATAGAGCAGCTGGGCGTCATTGAATTCGAGCAGGTCACCGATTCCAGCCTTGTAGCGTCCCTCGGCCAAGCGCAGGTTCTCTTCGGCGAGTTCGACCGTCTGGTCGGCAATATCCACGCCCTCCCGGTTTTCATCTGCTCTGAGATAGCTGTCGGTGACGTCCCGTGTCACTTCCAGCTGGAAATCGCGCAAACCGGCCTGGACTTCCCGCAGTTGGGCCGACGCTTCGGCCACTTTACCCTCGGTTTCAAAGCCGGAGAAGAATTCCCAGTTAAGCCGGGCGGTGATCTGCCATTGATCCGACAGGCTGGGCAGGTCGGTCTCGAATTTGTTGTAATCACCCACCGCGTCGATGGTTGGCCAGTAGTCGCCTTTGGCCTGGGTTACCGAAGCCTCGGCCGCCTGGATCAGAAAGTCAAATTGTTTGAGGCCCGGCCTGTTTTCTTCTGCGGTCTGCAGGAGGAATTCCAGTGAGTCGGACATCTCTGGTTTCTGGGAGGCAAGCTCCTTGGTCGGCGGTTCACTGGCCACCGGCTCGTAGTCGCCATTGTTGGGAACGGTACCGATAACTTGTTCGAGGCTGACCAGCGAGGTCTTATAATCGGCATTGGCCCGCAGCAGGCTCAATTTCTGGTTCGCAAGGTTGACCTCGGCATTGGTCACGTCGATTTTCGTGCGCACGCCCGACTCGTAAAACCTCTGGGCCCGGTAAAGCTGCTGCTCGAAATTGGCAACGGCCTGTTCGGCGACGCCGATGAGCCGTTTGCTTTCAAGTACCGTGTAAAATCTGCTCTTCACGTCGAAGACCAGGTCATGATAGGTCTGGGCCAGATTCTCAGCCGAGGCTTGCAGGTTGAATGAGCTGGTGTCGATAAGTCCGGTCGTCTTGCCAAAATCGAATATCAACTGCGAAACCTGAAACAGCGCTGAGCCAACATTGTCTTCATCTATCAAAGACTGATTGGTGATATTCTGACGGTCGGTATCGATATACTGACGACCATAACCGACGCCAGCAGAAAGCTGCGGCCAGTAAAACGATTTTGCCTGGGTGAGGACCCCCTGGTTGGCAAAATACTGCTGTCTGGCTATCTCTATCTGGGGATTGTTGTCCAGGGCAATCTTGATGCAGTCGTCCAGGGTAAGCTGCTGGGTTTCGGCCTGGCTCATCCGGGCGGGCAGGAGACAGAGCAGGCAAAAAGATAGCATGATCCTGACAGAAAGATTTATCATTTCTGACACCTCTCTTAGAAGAACACTCATTATTCAAAAATAGGTTGCTGACTGCGGACATGGAAAATCAGCTCATTTTGACTACAGTAAATACCATAACAAAGTCAATAATTGCTTGTTTTTATCTCTATAACGATTAATCACTTTTAGGATACTGTATTTTCCTGTGGCGACGCGGGAATGACCATTGATAAAAAAGGGAATCGCCATGATCAGAATATTCATGCTTGTCTGCTTCGCAACAAGTCTTGTTTTTACCTCCTGCAGTGAAGAACCAAAAGATGAAGCTGCCACCGAGAAAAAAGCCCCCCCGCCCTTGTCGGTGGAGGTGATTTCCGTCAATAACGAAGCGGTACCGCTGTGGATCAGCTTCACGGGGCGAACCGAAGCGACCAAGCGGGTCGAAGTGCGGGCGAGGGTGTCGGGCAGGCTCGATGAGGTGCTTTTCACCGAGGGCGACTATGTGAACGAGGGAGACACCCTTTTCGTGCTTGAAAAAGACACCTATGAAGCGGCGCTGGACCAGGCCAGAGCACAACTGCAGAAGAATCAGGCCAGCCTCAAACTGGCCCGTGCCGATGTCGAGCGCTACCGGCCGCTGGTAGCGGAAGACCTTGCCCCCCGTGCAACTCTGGAGCAATACGAGGCGCGGGAAGCGGAGCTGGTTGCCGCGATCAAAGCCGACGAGGCGGCTATCAAAGAGGCGGAACTCAACCTGAGCTACACCGATGTGACCGCGCCGATTTCGGGCAGAGTCAGCCGAAAGCTCATCGATATCGGCAATATTGTCGGTTACGGCGAACAGACTGTGTTAACCACGATTGTCTCGGACAATCCGATGTACGCCTATTTCAATCCCACCGAAACCCAGTTTCAGGCCATGAGGATTCACAAGTCCCAGGATCAAATGCCAGCCATAGTAAATGTTTCAGAGGACAAACAGGGGCTGGTTCAGCGGGAACCTTTGAAGGGGAAAGTCGATTTTTCCGACAACCGGGTCGACAATACCACCGGGACCATCTCCATGCGGGCACAAGTTGCCAACGACGATCATTCGCTGCTCGAAGGCACCTTTGTCTACGTCGAGGTGATGATCACCGATCAGGCTTCATTTTTACTGATACCTCCCGGGGTGGTCCAGGAAGATCAGCAGGGCAGCTACGTCTACGTGGTGGATGAGAACAACACCGCCATGCGGGTCAATATCAAAAGCGGCTACGAGAGCAGGTACTACATGATCGTCACCGAAGGGCTGGAAGGGGGAGAGAAAATTATCATCTCAGGTTTCGCCAAGCTGCGCCCGGGGGTTCCCCTCGATCCCCAAGACGTGTCTGACAGCAAAGGTATCAAGGCCACGCTCCAAAAACATGGCATGATGGATACAGAGGCCTGAACATGTTCTCGATATTCTTCATTAAAAGACCCATCTTCGCGATGGTCATCTCGTTGCTCATCGTGCTGGCGGGCAGTGTGTCCATCTTTGTTTTGCCCATACAGGAATACCCGGATGTGGCGCCGCCCACGGTGCTGGTTTCGGCCACCTATGTGGGCGCCAATGCCTTCAGCGTGGAGGAGTCGGTAACCCGTCCGCTGGAGGATCGCATCAACGGCGTGCAGGGCATGATCTATATGACCAGCTCCAGCACCAGTGCCGGCACCGCCAGCATCAGTGTTTTTTTCAGACCGGGTTACAGCCTTGACATCGCCGCGGTGGACGTCCAGAACAAGGTTTCCATGGCAACCCCGCAGCTGCCCAGTGAAGTTCGCCAGCAGGGGGTGATTGTCGACAAACAGTCACCCTCGATCGTCTGCTTCATCGCCCTCACCGGTGATGAACAGTATGACGAAGGCTTCCTGAGCAACTACGTGACCATCAACATCCTCGATGAGCTGCGTAGAATTCCCGGGGTTGGCAAGGCGGAAAACCTCGGTGAGAAAAAATACTCGATGCGCATCTGGCTCGATCCCGACCGGATCAAGTCCATGGGCATGAGCCCCAATGACGTGATCAATGCCGTTCAGTCCCAGAACCGGCAGGCGGCGCTCGGCCGCCTCGGGGCGCCGCCCACCTATGACGACCAGCAGATTCAGTTCACCCTGACCACTCGGGGGCAACTCCAGGATGTCAAAGAGTTCGAAGACATCGTGATCAGTCGCCGTGATGACGGCACTCTGGTCTACCTGCGCGACGTGGCAACCATCGAGCTCGGCGCCGAGAAGTACGACTGGAACGCCCGGGTGAACCAGAAGCCGGCGGCCTCCATCGCCATCTACCAGCTGCCCGGCGCCAACGCTCTGGATATTAAAAAAAAGGCAGTTGAAAAAATGGAGGAATTGAGCCGTCGTTTTCCGGAGGGGCTTGAATACTCCATTCCCTACGATACGACCCTGTTCGTCGATGTGGCCATCAAGAACGTTGTCCAAAACCTGGTCATTGCGGTGGGTCTGGTTATTCTCATTGTCTTTATCTTTCTGGGATCGTGGCGGCCAACCATCATCGCTTCGGTGGCCATCCCGGTTGCCCTGATAGGCACCTTCGGCATTATGCTGGCGGCAGGGTTTTCGATCAACTTCCTGACCCTGTTTGGCCTTATCCTTGCTATAGGTATCGTGGTGGACGACGTTATTCTGGTGGTGGAAAACGTCGAGAACATCATGAATAAGGATAAGGATCTGACCATACCGCAAGTGGTTAAAAAAGCGATGCTGCAGCTCATTGGTCCTATCATCGCCACAACACTGGTGCTGGTGGCGGTATTCGTCCCGGTCTCGATGATGCCCGGGTTGACCGGCAGCATCTACCGGCAATTCGCCCTGACCATCTCCTTTGCGGTAATGATTTCATCGTTGAACGCGATGACGCTGTCGCCCGCCCTGTCGGCGATCGTCATTAGGCGATTTGAAGAAGGTAAGGGGAAATTCATCCTCTTTCGTAAGTTTGATCAATTCTTCGACTGGCTCACCAGGGGGTATACGGCCCTGGTCAGTTTTCTGATCAAGCTCAGATATTTGGTGGTGGTGGTCTTCGTCGGCCTGCTGTTCGCCACCTGGTGGATGTTCAAGATCACCCCGACGGGCTTTGTGCCCGAAGAGGACAAAGGCGCCTTCATGGTCATGTTCAACCTCAAACCGGGCACCGCACTGAGTCAGACCAGTGCGGTGCGGGCCGAGGTCGAAGAGATTATCAAAGGAATTGACGGAGTCAAGGATCTGGTTCTGATTGACGGCTATAATCTGCTCAGCTCCACGCTTGATTCCAGTGCCGGCGCAGGTTTTGTCTCCCTGACTCACTGGAGCGAGCGGACCGCGCCGGGGATGGATGCCGACTCGATCATCAAAAAGGTTAATGCCCAGAGTGCATCCATCTCCAACGCCAACGTCGTCGCCTTCAACCTGCCGGGTATTCCCGGTATCGGCACGGTTGGCGGCTTCGATTTTCGTCTGCAGGATTATTTGTCGGGAGATCTCACCACTTTTGTCAACTACGCCGGTCAGCTGATCGTCGAGGCCAACCAGGATCCGCGCATCGGTCTGGCCTACACGACCTATGCCCCCAACTACCCGTTTGTGAGCATCGATATCGACCGGCTGAAGACGGCTGCGCTCGGCGTCGATCTGGCCGAGTTGTTCGTCACCCTGCAGACCTACCTGGGATCATTCTATATCAATGACTTCAATAAATTCGGCAAGGTATTCCGGGTCTATGTACAGGCCGACAAATCGTTTCGAAGCGAGATCAAGGATATAACAGATCTCTACGTGCAAAACCGCGCCGGCGGCATGGTGCCGGTCTCCGCACTGGTAACCCTGGAAAAGACAATTGGGCCCTCTGATCTGTCGCACTACAATATGTACCGCTCGATCACCATTAATGGCTCCGCTGCCCCCGGATATAGTTCCGGACAGGCCATGAACGCCATGGAGGAAGTGGCTGCCAAGGTTCTTCCCGACAACAATGCCTATGGCTATGAGTGGTCGGGGATGTCGTATCAGGAGCGCCTGGCCGGAAACTCCAAAATCTATGTCTTCACCTTCGCTCTTATTGTGGTGTATCTGGTACTCGCCGCTCAATATGAGAGTTGGGTGTTGCCGATCATGATCATGATCTCCGTACCATTAGTTATGCTCGGTGCCTTGCTTGGTCAGAATCTGGCCGGTCTTGACAACAATCTGTTTGCCCAGATCGGCCTGGTTCTGCTGATCGGTTTGTCGTCCAAGAACGCCATTCTGATTGTTGAAGTGGCCAAGGAGCAGCGTGAGAACGGTGTACCAATCAAGGAGGCAGCTCTGCATGCCGCGCACGCGCGCTTCAGGGCAATTATGATGACCATTCTCTCTTTTGTCTTTGGCGTGATACCGCTGGCGGTGGCAACCGGTGCCGGGGCAATGACAATGAAATCCATCGGTGTGATCGTGCTTGGTGGGATGATTGCCGCTACGTTCATCAGCACCATGCTTGTTCCCGTTGTCTACGTGCTGCTCGAGACCATGCGGGAACTGGTGGTCGACGTCGAGGAGGAAGTCAGGAACCGGGAGATGATTTAATGGGGACACAATACTTATCGTGTCCCAAAATACCCAATAGCTGCCGAAATTCATCGGGGACACAATAAAAAATTGTGTCCCCGGGGTGACTGGACATGATAAGTATTGTGTCACCAATCCGCGGTCAGCGGGTCGGCGTTCGTTTCTCCTCCTCAACCACAAAGATCTCCGGGCTCCAGTCGAGCCAGCCTTCTTCGGGCTTTTCATGGAGGGTGAAACGGAACCCGGTTTCGACCCTGCCGCCCATCTCGCCTTTGCCCGGTGTCGCCAGGGCGATGCCGCCGGCCATGAGGGCTTCGAACGATTGGGTGGAGACGGTAATCCCTGAGAAGACCCCGCCGCTTACCTGAACACCTGAGGCGTTCCAGAATTTGGTGTTTTCTCTGATCAGCGGCGCATAGCGCTCCTCAATGGTGACATAGACCAGCACATCCTTGAAATTGTAGGCCAGGTCGTAACCGGTTACCTCCCCGACCTTCACCCGCCGGTAATAGACCGGTGAGCCGATATCGAGCGAATTGAGCTGATTGGTCTCCAGGATCAGCCCCAGTCCCTTGAAGGAAGTGAAAAACGGATGGGGCGGTCTGACCAGCCCTTTGAATTCCCTGACCAGTTTGCCGCTGCCTGGTTCGATGATGACCGACAAACCAAAAATACTCTCGATATTTTCAATCTTATTTATTTTGATGGTTGGCCGTGACAACCAGATTTTTGTATCTTTTCTAAAAAATCCTTCATAGCGCTTTTCGACGTTCAGAGTGGCTATAATGGTGCTCAAATCCTGATCGAAAGCTGTTTTTTCGACCTGACCTATTTTCACCCCGCGATACTTCACTTCGGCACCGTTCTTCAGTTGGCCGATATTCTCGAATTGCACGGTGATCTCAACGTGATCTGAGGTCTGGGCCGCATATAACGATTCATAGATGCGGAATTGATGGTCGTTTTTGATCGGGCTGCCGCCCGGCTCGTTGATGAAGCCGATGCCGCCGACAACGATCGACTCGAGTGATTCGGTTTCCACCGAGATTCCTGACAGTCCCCCCTGCACCCGAATTCCGCTCACGTTATAAAATTTTGCGGCCGAGGTGAGGAGATCCTGATATTTCTCCTCAATGAAGCAGGACAGGCTTACCAGTTCATCCTTCCTGGAATATTTGTAGCCGATGACCTGGCCTACCCTGATTTTCTTGAAAAGAATCGGGGTTCCAACTCTGAAAGAGCCAAGGTCATCCGTGGTGAGCTTGATGTAGAGGCCCTCGGGCAACAGGACGGGCAGATCCTCTGCGGCGCTGTTGTAATCATGGTAGAGAGGAAATACCTTGTCCCAGTTGACACTTTTAGTAGTATTTCTAGTGCTTTCGGGAGGGAGCAACAGATCGATCCCGCCCCTGAACGTAGAGACCAGCGGCTCCATTTTAAACGAAAAACCGGAGAGATCGGCGTCGATTGATATACCTCCTGATTCGATGAACACGGCATCGTCGGTAATCAGGCCTGCATAGCGCTCGTCGATGTAGATGGAGGTGATGATGGATTTGTTGTCGGTGGTCAGTTCACTGCCGAGCAGTTCGCCGATCTGTATCTTCTTGTAGTAGATGGGTGCCCCTACGCTTGAACTCGGATTCTTTGGCGAGCTCAGACGTACCAGTTTCCCGGGATGCAGCGGGATGCTCATGGGCGGTTGGGGGAGAATATCAAAACTGTCTCTGAATTCCCCATCCCCGGGTTTGAAAGTGATGTAGGGACCCGAGAGGAGGGTGCCCAGGTTCTTGACGCCTCCCACCGATATCTCCGGTTTGACCAGCCAGAATTTGGTGTCTTCGCGCAGAATTATTTCGGCCCGGGGATCCAGCAGGATATGGGCGGTCACGGAGCGGCGCTCGTCATCATTTATGCTGATCTCTTGTACAATTCCGGCCTCTATGCCGCGATAGATCACTTTGGTCGAGCCTTCCTTGATCTCTGTTCCGGAGGCCAGTTTGAGCTTCATGGGTACGCCGTATTCGGCCGCGAAATAATCCTCGTACAGGGTAAATAAATCGCCTGATTCTGCCAGCGGGGTGTCTTTCAAGGCATCTGGCGTGGAAACGACTATGCCGCCGATGAACAGCGCCGCGATCGATTCCATCCGTACTTTCAGATCAGGCAGCGTGCCCGACATGGTGATACCGCTCGCATTATAGAACCTGCTGCCGGTACGGATAAGCCGGCTGTATTCCGGCTGGATGAAACATTGGATCAAAATGGACTCGTCTTCCTCGAGGGAGAATGTCTTAACGTTTCCTATCTGCAAATTGTTGAAATAGATCGCCGAGCCCTCCTGAACCGATTTCAGTTCCTTTGAACGAAGCTGGATGTGCAGACCCGGGGTTTCGGCATGCATCGGTGGTGTTTTATCAAGGGCGGTGAAGACGCGGGCGGGTGTCGAAGACTCCCCCCGCTGCACCCCGATATAGCTGCCCGACAGTATGGTTTCAAGCCCTCGTATCTGTTTCGCAGACACCTCCGGCTTGACCAGCCAGAATTTGAGATCCTCCACCAGAAAGGGTTCGGTGGATCGATCCATCTCGATAACTACCTTGACCTGGCGGTGTTCGAGGTCGGGTTCCAGAGCCTTGACCTTGCCGAGCGGGATGCCCATGGACATGACCTGGGTTTTTTCGGGAACAATACCTGTGGCGTCCGAGAAATAGACTTCGACCTCGATACCCGCTTCCATGTAACTTGTGTACAGCAGCCAGCCGCAGATGGCGGCGGCCACAATCGGCAGAATCCAGACCGGTGAAATTCCTTTCTTCTTTTTAACGACCGGTTGATGTTCCATATTATCCTCGCATGAAATTTCAGCTCGACTTGCCAGGTTTCACAACGTCGCAGGCATCCCAGAGTAGTCGCGGATCAAAGACAATGGCAGCGCTCATGGTGGCGATGACCACCAGACAGAAGTAGGTTGCTCCCGGCGCCGTATGAATTGAAGTCAGAAAACCGAAATCAACCAGAACGCTGAGTATGGCAACAACGAAAATATCGAGCATTGACCAGCGTCCTATGAACTCGATAAAGCGAAACATTTTCGACTTCTGCTGCAAATAGTGGTTTTTTCCCGAGTGAATGGTCAAAAGGATTATTATCAGACCGATGATTTTATAGAGCGGTACCAGAATGGAGGCGATAAAAATAATCAGCCCGATGCCGAAGGAGCCATGCGTGAAAAAATAGATAATGCCGTCGAGGATGGTCGACCGGTCAGGAATACCAAGGAAATCGACCTGCATGATGGGCAGCATGTTGGCGGGAAAAAAGAGGATCAGCGAGGTGATCACCAGCGCCCAGGTTATGCTCAGCGATCCCCTGGTACGAAAATGCAGGGATGAGTCGCAGCGCGGACATTGCTGATCTTCGGGCCCGGCTTTGACCAGTTTTCCGCAGTCATGGCAGCGCATCAGCTCCAGATTGGCCGCAGTCTGGACCAGCTTCGGTGCACTGTGGAAGAGCGTGCCAAGCCGTAGAATCTCAGGGTCTTCGGCAGGCGATTGTGAGTGCTCCAGAAGATACCAGAAAAGGCGCCGATCAAGGCAGACGGAAACGGCCATAGAGAGCAGCACCAGACCGATAAAACAGAAAAATCCGAGGTTGAAGTCGATGCTAGCCACATCTCCCATCTTGATCAAAGTAATCAGGATGCCGAGCAGGTAAATTTCCACCATCCCCCACTCTTCAAGATGTTTGTGGAACTTGAAGGTGGGGATCAAGAATCGTCCTTTTCTTTTTGTTTTCAAGCTGACGGCAGTTATGAACGGTATACATATTTTTAGAAACGGTACGATCACTGCCGTGACGAAGGTGATAACCGAGACCAGGATATAACCGTTCTGGTAAAAACCGATGCAGGTGTCCACCACGCTGCCCTTTTCCTTCAGACCGAGAGAAGAGAGGGTCATGAGGGGCAGGAACATGGCCGGCAGGTAGAGCAGAAGTCCCGCAAAACTCAAGGCGATAACCCGGTCGATGCTGTCGGTGTATGATTTCGACAGGGTTGTCCCGCACCGGCCGCAGGCGATATAGTGACCGTCCGGAACTTCCGGGACCGGGATCAGCAGGTCGCAGCCGGGACAGGCGGTAATTGATGATGTGGGGTTCAATGTAGATTACAGTCGGAATAAGTCTAAGTTGTTGCTGCTACAACAGATAATTGCAAATTACTGGATCTTGGTAATTTAGCAATAGAAGTTAGAACAGAGCAGTCGTACATAGGATTTGTATGATTTTTTCCATAACTTATGATTAGATAAAAGGCCGAGCAAAATTACTGTTTTCAGTGAACATCCAGAGAAGGTTATACCGTTATGTATAGAAAGTTGTCCATTGTCATTCCTGTTTTTAATGAACTCACCACCCTGGAGACTCTCGTTTCCAGGGTTGAAGCAGTTAATCTGGAGCTGGAAAAAGAGATTATTCTCATTGATGATGCGTCCACTGATGGGACAACACAATTAATAAAAACCAATTTTAGCAATTCTCAGTTTATCAAGAAATACCATAACACCAATCAGGGAAAGGGGGCAGCTTTGAGGACGGGATTCTCTAGCGCTACCGGAGATATCGTCATTATTCAGGACGCTGATCTCGAGTATGATCCCGAGGAATATCCAAGATTGCTTGCCCCGATTCTTTCCGGCAAGGCCGATGTTGTATACGGTTCGAGATTCATGGGGGGAGATGCTCACCGGGTGCTTTATTTCTGGCACTTTGCCGGTAATAGATTTCTCACCCTGATCTCAAATATATTCACCAATCTCAACCTCAGTGATATGGAGACCTGCTATAAGGTTTTCAGGAAATCGGTAATTGATCAGATAGTGATTAAAGAGAACAGATTCGGTTTCGAGCCTGAGATTACAGCTAAAATAGCAAAATTGCGCTGCCGGGTATACGAGGTAGGTATATCATATAGCGGACGCACCTACGATGAGGGCAAAAAGATTGGCTGGCGGGACGGCGTCCGGGCCATCATCTGTATCATCAAATACAATCTTTTTGGCAGCAAGCCATAGCGAGGTTCAAAGGGGACACAATACTCATCGTGTCCCCTGCTTCAGTAATACTTTGACCGATTGTACATAGTGAAAATATTGAAACTCACCATAAACCTCGATTCCAGAATGGTCGATTCGTTGAGCGATTTTCTCATCGGGGTTCACGATGCGGCGATCGACTCAGCGGTGCTCGAAGAATGTACACCGGCGGTTCTCCAGGCTTATGTGAAAAAAAAGGTGAGTTCGTTTAACGAAATGGAAGCAATGGCAGATCAGCTGAGAGCCTACGGCCGTGAACTGGCGCAGATTTTTTCCTGCGACCCGCCACAGGTAGCGGTGGAGGTTCTGGAAGACCGGGACTGGTCCGAGTCCTGGAAGGTCCATTTCAAACCATTTGCCATCGTTCCGGGTCTGGTGATCGCTCCCACCTGGGAGGAGTATGAAGCGCGCGGAGACGAGCAGGTGATTGTCATGGACCCGGGCATGGCCTTCGGAACCGGCCACCATGAAACGACCAGGCTCTGCCTGGAGCTGGTGAGCAAAGCAGAGACTGTCTCGGCAGGCGGAACCATGCTCGATGTCGGCACCGGGACCGGGATCCTGGCCATGGCGGCGGTGCTCTTCGGAGCTCGTCATGCGGTTGGCATCGACAATGACCCCGAGGCGGTACGAGCCGCCCGGGATAACTGCCGCCTAAACGACCTGGCGGAGCGGATCGAGATTTCGGGTCGTGATTTGAAAACTGTTGAGACCATCTTCGATCTGGTCACTGCCAACATCGTACATGATGTGTTGCTGGAGCTTTCGGCAGATTTGGCAAGGGTCACAGGAGAAGGAGGATCGCTAGTGCTCTCCGGTCTGCTTGAGGGCGCTCAATGCGACGCTATTACCCGAAGTTTTGAAGAAAAAGGGTTTCACCTGGTCGACACGCGCACCGCCGGGCAGTGGTGTGCGCTTTTGTTTCAGAATTTAGGTTAATAGTGATCAAACCATGCGAAGGTTCTATGTCTCTCCAGATGCGATGAACAGCAGCCTTGTGCATCTCGATCAGGAGGAATCACATCATCTGGCTCGCGTTCTCAGGCTTCAGCAAGGGGAGACCGTCGAACTATTCGACGGCACCGGTGCACTATATACCGGTAAAATCGAAAAGCTCGGCAAACGGGTTGCAGTGAGCCTTGAGTCGCAGAAACACCATCAGGCCGAGCAGCGGGGTGGATCGGTGATTCTCTGCCAGGGTGATCTCAAGGGCGGTAAAATGGATTTTCTGGTGGAGAAGGCTACTGAATTGGGGGTGGAGCGTTTTATCCCTTTTTCCGCCGGCCGAAGCCAGGGGCGGCTTGACGAAGCCAGATCGAAACAGCGGAGGCAGCGGCGCCTGTCCATCGTTAAAAAGGCCTGTAAGCAGTCAGGTCGGGTGCGCTTCATGAAGGTCGACGAAGAACTTGGTTTTGCCGAGCTCCTGGGCATTAACTTCGACCCTTCGTATCGGAAATTCATCTTCTGGGAAAAGGAAGAATCGTTGCTGCTAGCAGAGGCTGTCGGCGGGCAGAAAGATACACCGGTTTGCCTAATGATCGGGCCTGAAGGTGGCTTTTCAGATGAAGAAGCTGCCTTGGCACAGAGCTCCGGTTGGCAGCCGGTCAGTTTGGGCGATTTGACTCTACGGGCTGAAACGGCGACCATCTCCGCCGTGGCTATTGTTAATCATTTGCTAGACAAAATGTGAAAGTTGCCCGCTGAAATTGCCTTTACCGAGGGGACACAATTCAATGGTGTCCCCTCGACTCAAAAAACGAGTCATGATTTCTTCAGTACATCGTCGTAACCCATGATCCTAATCTCAATTATCTGTCTAGCGTTGACAACCCTGGTGATCGTCGAACTGAGCATCGGTTTTGCCAGTCTGGCTGCTTTGCAGGATCAGCGTGGGGAGCCGGGTTCGGCGTGCACCGTATCCGTCATTGTGCCGGCCTGTAATGAGGAAGAGAAGATCGAGGCCGGGCTGCGCTCGTTGGCCGGTCAGGATTACGGGCTGCTTGAAATCGTGGTGGTGAATGATCGCTCCACGGATGAGACCGGGGAGTCCATTGAACGGGTCAGGCGGGACTTTCCCCAGTTAATACGTATCGATATAGAAGACCTGCCCGGGGGCTGGCTGGGAAAGCCCCATGCGCTGCAGCGCGGGGCAGAGGCCGCTTCCGGTGACTACCTGCTGTTTACCGATGCCGATGTGGTGCTGGAAGAGACCACGATTTCAAGGGCGTTGACTGCCATGCAGAAAAAGCATCTCGACCATCTTTCCCTGGTTTTCAAGAACAGCACCAGCGGCGGGTTGCTCAATGCCATAGTGGCTGATATCGGCGCCGGTTTAATGTGGCTTATCAAACCCTGGAGGGCACGGATTCAAGGTAGTAGATTTTTTGTCGGGGTCGGGGCGTTCAGCATGGTCAGAGCTGAGGTCTATCGAGAAATCGGACAACATGAACAGGCGCGTATGCAGGTCATCGACGATCTCTTTCTCGGCAAGCTCATCAAGCGGCACGGCTACCGGCAGGAGTGTATGGATGGCCGTGGATTCGTAGAAGTGCCCTGGTATTGCTCGGTCAATGAATTGATAGCAGGGTTGATGAAAAACGTCTTTGCCTTTTTCAGCTACAATTTCTGGTACATGGTTTTTGGTGTCGTGGCACTGGGGGTGGTCGTGGTGCTCCCTTATTGGGGAGCATTCTTTTGCGAAGGTCTGGCTCGACTGTGCTTCATAGGTGCCATTGCTGTCCGGGTTCTGGGAATTGGCCTCGGGCTGCTCTCCTCGGGCGTTGAAAAGCGAGCGATCGCCTGGCTGCTGGTCACCCCCTTCTTTCTTCTCTATATTATCCTGCGGGCTACGATGGCTGCATTGGCCCAGGGAGGCATCTCCTGGCGGGGCAGCTTTTATCCCATGCAGGAGCTC
>JAHEER010000184.1 GCA_024640625.1 Desulfobulbaceae bacterium | reverse complement strand
TGGATCCCGCTCCCCGATTCCTGTAATCTTCTCCATCGCCTGGTAATAGTCTGTTTGGGCCTTCACACCGGACAGCTTGCTATAGCGCATGGTGAGCTCGATCTTGGAATGGCCAAGCAACGGGTGTTAAAAATAGTTCTTCAAATGATTTTCAATCCCTATCGGAATTTTCTGCCATGGGAAATAAATAAAACGACTATAGAGCATTTGCTGACAAAAAAATTGAAATTATTATTAAATTCATTCTATTAACATAAAGAGGATATGTTGAAGTTTTAGTTTTGATCTCTGCTATCACGTTACATTTTGGGTAAAAGATCGAATATGTCAGAAATTCTTTCAGGCTATACCGTCAACCAAGCCAAGCTCTACCGGCCTCGTGTGGTTGCAGATTATCTGCACCGGCAACAGTTATTGGATCGATTTGAAGAGCATAACAAGAAGCCTCTGACTCTGGTTTCGGCACCGGCTGGATACGGTAAAAGCATGCTCGTTAGCCATTGGCTGAAAACGTGTAATGTCCCATGCGGGTGGATCTCCCTGGATGAGAATGATAACGATCTGCGAATGTTCGCGGTTTACTTTATTGCCGCTATCGAGGGTGTGCTTCCTGGAATCTGCCGCAAATCTCAAATAATGATAAACAGCCAGGAATTGCCGAAGGTGGAGGATTTGGCCTCAGCCTTGCGGAATGAACTGGAGCAACTCGAACAACCCTTCATCATGGTGTTGGATGATTATCACCTTGTTAACGAAACCATGGTGCACGATCTCCTGACCGAATTGCTGAAGCACTCCTCAAGATTCTTTCATTTAGTAATCATTTGTCGGCATGATCCCCCTTTGCCGATTTATAAGCTACGCGCCAAAAATCTTGTGACCGAGATCCGGACTAATGATCTGCGTTTTAACGAATCGGAAACAATAGAACTTCTGAAACTGGTCACTGGTAAACAGATCGATTTACACATCGCCGCCACTTTAGCAGAGAAAACGGAAGGCTGGGTAACCGGGTTGTGCCTGGCAGCGATTTCTTTACGACTTACGGGTTATACGGAACTGTTATCGCTCAAGCAGCACGCCGATACTCAACTAATTGCGGAGTATTTTTTCAATGAAATCTTGGCCAAACAGCCATCGCAAATCACGCAATACCTTTTGTTCAGTTCTATCCTTAATCGTTTTTGTGCTTCGTTGTGCGAGGTGGTATGCGATCAGGAAGCTGAAGTGCTTTCATGTGAACATAGTGGCTGGGAGTATATAGCGTGGCTAAAGAAGGAAAACATGTTCCTGATCCCCCTGGACATTGAAAACCATTGGTTTCGCTTTCACCACCTGTTTCGGAATTTGCTCTTGAACCAGCTAAAACGTCATTACAGCACCGAGGACATCAATGTCCTTCACGCCCGTGCCAGTGCCTGGTTTGCCGATAACGGTATGATAGAGGAGGCTATCCGACACAATCTGGCTGCCGGTGACGTGAGTGGCGCCGTTCAGTTGGTCATTCAAAATCGGCAGGCCGCAGTTAATACCGAACGGTGGTTTGAGCTTAAAAAGTGGCTGTCACTTTTACCCGATGACATTGTTCAGCAGCACCTCGAGCTCTTGCTTGCACAGGTTTGGATTCACATTTATCACTACAATTACGGGCTCATTCCAGCGAATCTCGATCGTATCGAATATCTGTTTAAAAGCCAACCACATCTGCAGTCGGCAAGTGGAGAGATTAGTCTTTTCAAGGGCATTGCGTTTTTTTTTCAAGGTGACTGCGCACGTAGCTTGAAATACCTGGAAGATGCAAAGGGGCAGATCTCCGAAGCACAACATTTTCTCCGGGCGGGAGTAGAACAGTTTTGGGGAATGGCCGGTCACATGCAAGGCCAGAAGGAACGAGTTATAGATGAACTGACCGATCTGCTTCAAAACCAATCGCTGAAAAATGTACGAAAAATCAGGGTGATGGCCTCTCTTGTTACAGTGCATATGCTCTCTGGAGATCTGACCGTCGCATTCAGTCTGAGTCAACAGTTAAAAAACTTCGCGATCAGCATCAACTCGAACTATTATATTGCATCGAGTTCATATATTTTAGGGCGTATTCACTTTTGCCGCAACGAAATGGATAAAGCCATCGGTCATCTGAGCCAAGCCGCCGAGTTAGGGCACATTGTTATCAGGAGGCTCTACATAGACTGTCTGGGAGGGCTTGCCCTGGCTTATCAGGCCAAGGGACATGCAGACAACGCAACCGCATCTATGAAACGCCTCGATAAACTGGTCCAATCCCTGAAGAACTCAGATTTTTTAGACATCGCGCATTCCTTCGAGGCACGCTTGTCGCTTATGAAAGGTAAAGTGCCCAGTACACAAGGCTTGTTCAGTAGAAATTGGCGATCGAGAACGTACAATATGTTCTTCTGGCTGGAGTCTCCTGATATAACTCAATGCAGGGTGTTTATTGCCGCCGGGTCGGAAAGGGACTTGCAGGAGGCTGAGAATATGCTCAAGGAAATCTTGCGGCTCAGCCAGGCTCAGCACAACACCTTCCAGACTATCTTTATTTTGCCGCTGTTGGCCTCCGCTTATGAGAAACAAGGCCGAACCGAAGAAGCCCTGACCGTTCTCGAAGAGGCCGTTGCTCTGGCTGCCCCCGGCGCATTCATTCGGCCGTTTGTTGAAGCGGGTCCGGCGACGGCAGGTCTATTGAAATTACTTGCAGAGAAAAATATCGCCGTGGATTTTATCGGGCATATTATGGAAGCATTTTCTTCACTCACGGATGACATGTCTCCGATTGATATAACCTTGGAAGGACAATTAACAAATCGGGAGTATGATATCCTCACTTTGTTGGCTGAGCGATTACAGACCAAGGAAATTTCTGAAAAACTTTTCATCTCAACGCATACCGTAAATACCCATCTCAAAAGCCTCTACAGAAAGCTCAATGTTAACAACCGCAGACAGGCTGTTGCCAGGGCTAAAAATCTTAAGATCCTATAATCCTGCCTCTTTTTCCCAGATCACTTATCTCACAGCTTTACCTCTTCCCCGTTCTCACCACTTGAAAATCCCTATCTTTTAATCTCTGTAGCAAAAAAGAAATACCTAATAATTAACCAATAGCTGGGGAGGTCAGGCTATCAAGTGCAATTAATGTAGGATAAGTCCAGTGAGTAAAAATTGTTTACGCAGAAAAAGATAGAGACCTTAAGAGAGAATCACCCCCTGTGCACGCTCAACTCAGTGAGAAAAACTGCATTTTCTGTACTCCGGCAACGTACAGCATTCTCGTCGAAGGATTGTTAGATGAGAGCTGGACTGAGCGACTTGCTGGTCTGCATATCCAGGTAATTAAGAGAAAAAATAACGTCTGTGTCACAACACTGAGCGGCCAGTTGACGGATCAGGCTGAATTGCTCGGCGTACTGAATACACTCTATAACCTCAACATGTCCTTATTGGCTATAAAACGCCTGGATAAGGCATGTAAGTGAGTTGGAATACAGGTGCTAAGGCCAAGCTGGAAGGACATGAATCTTGTGTAAAATTTTTTATCAATTCACAAACTTTCAACATCACGATCAAGCCTTCAAATCGGGGAGGGAAAATGAAATTATTTAGAAGTTTCAGACTGTTGGTTGCATCGTCTTTTGTTATGTCCACGGTATTCGCCGGGTCCTTATCCGCGCAGGAATCGGATTGGGAATTTGGCGCCGAAATCTATCTCTGGGGTGCATCGCTCGATGGCAAGACCGTCTCAGGTTCTGATATCGAAGCCGATTTCGGTGATATTGCAGAGAATCTCAACATGGGCTTTATGGGGGCGGTGGGCGCCAGAAAGGGCAAGTGGTCAGTAATGGCGGACATGATTTATCTCGACGTGGAGGCCGATGATGAAGTGGCTCCCGGATTAAAGCTCGACGCGGAACTCTCGGGATGGGTTGTCTCGCCGACGATCGGTTACAGCCTGGTTGATTCGGATAAAGGCCGACTCGATGTCCTCGGTGGAGCACGCTATCTCTACCTTGACCTTGAACTGGACCTTGGCCCGCTGAGCGCAGGCGATTCTTCAACCGTCTGGGATGCCATAGTCGGTCTGAGGGGCACCTACAACCTGGCTGAAAAATGGTATCTGACCGGGTACGTCGATGTGGGCGGCGGCGGCTCCGACCTCACCTGGCAGGCCCTGGGCGGGGTCGGCTACAAGTTCAGCAAGGTCGATGTCGTTCTGGCCTACCGCTATCTCTCCTGGGAGTTTGATGACGAGGAAGAACTCGATGACTTGAGCCTCTACGGTCCGTTTGTTGGTTTCAAATTTGGCTGGTGATACAGCTGATTCTCTGTAGACGAGATGTCCCATCAAGACACACGTGATCAGATTTTGATCGAAAATGTCAGGGGCTGGGACGGCTTTGTCTATAAGAACACCATTTAACGCACCAGAAAGGAGGACCAAAATGAATTCAGTCAGAAAGCTCTTTATTTGCTTTGCATTATCCTTGGCCATCGCCCTGCCGGCCATGGCTGCCGACTACGACCTGGTCATCAACAACGGCCGGGTCATGGACCCGGAAACCATGTATGACGGAATTGCCAATGTCGGTATCAAAGACGACAGGATCGCCGTCATTACCAAAAATGAAATCACCGGCACGGAGACAATCGATGCCACCGGCCATGTGGTGGCGCCGGGTTTCATCGACACGCACTTCCACGCGGTCGACCGCTTCGCCACCAAGATGGCTGTTGCCGGTGGCGTCACTACCGGCATGGACCTCGAAGC
>JAHEER010000071.1 GCA_024640625.1 Desulfobulbaceae bacterium | reverse complement strand
GGAGGCAATGCATGAGCGCCCTGTAGAAATTAAACAGGATCAGGATTATTATAATTTTCTCAAATGGTTAACCTTGCCAATACAAGCCTCTTCAACTGCATTGGAAGGGTAACCGGTAACTTCACAGAAAGAAGCTGCAAATTCTTGAATTGCTGAAATTGAGAAGTTTGAGTTGGTAATGTTTACATGATCGTCAGAACTCGAACGTTAAAGAAATCCTTGTCGGTTCTAATGCTATGGTTAAAACATTTTCCTTTTTAAAACGGTACGAGCGACAGCCTCACCTAATAACCAATGTTGATCTGCATCAAGATGAATACCATCAACAATGCTGGCTCCTGTGACACGGGCTGTATCGAAAAACATCGTAGAATGCTCTTTGGCTACTTTCTCCAGTTCCATTGATAGACCAGGACAACGTTTTTCTGCTCCTTCAAATTTATCTGCGATCACGCCTTTCGGTTCTATAATTTCAGGAGGAGCGACAATCATAATTTCCGGAACTGGCATTCCGGGCTCTATCGGTGATTGCCGGATAATTTGAACTAATTTTGCGGTACCTTGGGCTGACATCCATGCATTGTTATCATGTGTGCATTGAAAATCATTTGTGCCGAGCATCAGAATGACCAATTTAAGTGGGGAGCATATCTCAATTAGCTCGGACAGCCCCTTTGAACCATCGCGGCCATTTTTGAAAGGATCTGACCAGACAGTTCTGCGCCCATTTAGACAGTTTTCAATAACTCTAATTTTCTTCCCTTCGTCCTTGAGAACATTTTCGAAAACACCGGGCCACCGTTTATCAAAAGGTAGTCGATTCCTTGTATTCGGAATTATTCCCCAAGTAAGACTGTCTGCATAGACAAGAATTTGATCCACGGCTTCTCTCCTATTGTTTCTCAAAATTTCCCATCATGTTGGCATCATCTGAGACCATCAAATTTGACTGATAATCAGCATTTTACCAGCATGGATGTTATCAAGCGGGCTTCTATAAATCCAGTGTAATGGTTAACTGGAGGGAAGTTGCTGTGTCTAGAGACTCTTCCTGAATGTCTGTAAACCTACCAATTCTTAGGTGATGAACAGTTCAGTTCTGCCTGTGCATCTCTGTCCGAACCTTCACAGACATATCAGGAAGCACCAACGGCGGCGGCGAAGACAACGTGAATTATGGTCGTTTTGGCAATGTTGAGTTAAACGCTCTGTCACTGAAAATAACATACAGAGGTGTCCGGTTCAAAGGGGGGCAACTACAGTAACTACCAAAACCGATAAGTTCTTTGTCGGGACAAACGATATTTGGTAACAAGGGTAAAAAGCAATATACAGGAGGTCTACGGTTTATCCAGAGTTGATTCTATGTGTGCATTGTCATGAGAAGCCAAATCCGTTAATGAGACTTTTTTGTAGGATTTGCTTTCCTGTAACTCTTGTTGCACATCTATAACATGTGGGTGCTCAAATTGCCGATTGAGATACACATATATTTGCAAATTTCTGGGATCAAAAATAGTTGAGTAGACTGTCTTTATTGAGAATGGACTATTGAACCACCAATTTCTGTGGGTTGCTTCAAGCACTGAGCCCATAAACTCTACGGTGATATCTTCTTCAGAATTTAATCCGGAAAGCATGTCATCTGCAGCTCTGAACTTTGAATCAAACAACAGTTTATATGGGAAATCGAGTCCAAACCAAGATGCCCTAAGACGTCTGGCATGGTTATACATGGTTGATACCAAGTAGTTGCTTCCTGTCGACCTTCTTGAATATGTAAGCTCACCATTTAGGCCCGGATATATTATGGCGGCATCACCGGATTTATCTGCAAAATGAACTTGATATGATAGAGAGTCTCCCCAGTTATATTCAAATATTTTTGCAAGAACCTCCTCAACAGTAGAAACTTCCTGCATCAATTGAGTTATGACCCATTCATTCTGCCTTAATTTTTCCGGTTGAGGAATAAGTTTTTCTTTGGGAATCCAGTTTGAATCAAAGCACAAACCCTTCTCGTTGATGCCGGATTGCTCGAGCAAAGGCCATTGTTTCCATGGAGTTGCAAAATAGACAACGCCTAACTTTCCCCTTTTATCTATGACCATAAACGAACTTCTTGGCGGTAAATCCTCATTACCCCCGAACAATACAACGCTTTTAAAATGAACTGATATTATCGTACAGGCAGAAGTTGGGAATGCATTTAAGAAAATTAGCAGAGACAGTAGTGAAGTAATTATCTTGGCAATGGGTCTCATATTTTACTTGAAGGGAAATTCACCATTAAATCTGAACAAATTTAAAAATCTGGCAGATCTAGTTTACCACTACGGGCTCACTGCATCAATATACCAGGCAACTAAAGGCTAAAATTGTGAGGTTCATATTTGATAATGTCGGTGCGTACAGGTTGTTTTTTATATGTCTGCGAAAATGCGAGCAAACGAAAATGGCTCCAGGCTTATTTTATTCTGACCAGGGTTGAGTCGACGGTGTTGTTGCGAGGCGCTCCTGCCGTTGTGACCAGTGCTATGGCGTGCCTCTGCCACCTTCTGGATTTTCAGTTTTACGCTTATGATTGCGGTTGTTGTCTGAAGGGTTTGCTGGGAAGGGGAAGCGTGCTATTGTCCAGCGTAAAGGGCCATTATCTTTTTTACGTAGTTCCTGGTTTCCTCGAATGGCGGTACCTTGTAGCCGTGTTTGCGTACGTTGCCGTAGCCGGCATTGTATGCTGCCAGGGCTAGAGGGACACTGCCCCTGATCCCCGGGCGGTCTAGCTGCTGCCTCAGGTAGCGGGTGCCGCCGTCAAGGTTCTCCTCCGGGATATGGGGATCAACCCGCAATTCACCTGCAGTGGCAGGCATCAACTGCATCAGGCCGATAGCTCCCACAGGTGACCTGGCCCTGGGATTATAGGCTGACTCGGTATTTACGACAGCGTGGATCAGCAGTGGGTTGATGCGGTTATCCAGCGAAGCATTCTCGATCATTCTGCCAAGCGATAGCTTGTATTTACTTTCAGCTCTGCCCAGGTTTTTGGACAGCAGGGCCGGCAGGCGGTAAATGTTTGTGTAATCTGCCGAGGGAGCACCTTTGCCCATGGCGAGCAACTCGTTGTAGCGCTGCTGGATGCGCCGGTGCATGGCCGGATCATCGTCAATAAGCCAAGAAACCTCTTCCCAGTTATCCTGGTAGTTTCGACAGCTGCGTCCATAAACCCTTTTTCCCGGCCTGCCGTTGACAACGAGGACTGTGTAGTAATAACGGCACAGTCTGTTCTCCTCGGTACAGGTGAGAAAGACGGCAAGATTGCGTTCTGTGCCCGGTTCTTCGGGGATAGTCCAGGAGGCTATTTCCCCGTCGCGAAGCTGTTGCTCCAGAAGGATGTTGGTATCATGCCGCAGCCGTCCCTCGGTCGTTGAGAGGTCCGCGCAGCCGACAAGCCCGAGAAGAAAAAGGCAGTTGAGTAGCCCCGCCAGTGCCAGCCAACCCGTACGTAACCTTTTATAGCTTATCAGTTTTTTCGTCATGGCCGCGTGCAGACCTTTCCCTGGGGCTTACGGGTTGTCCAGGTAGATTTTCTCGGTAGCGACATCTAGTTTGTCGCTTCCCTTTTTGCGCCCGTAAAGGGTAGCCTCTCGGTACCTCCGGCCTTCACTGTCTGTCTCGACATCACTGATCGGCTTGATCGTGAAACGGTGACCGGTCTGAGGATTGGTCCAATGCCTTTCCTCCCCGGTCGGGGTCTGTCTGAGTTCCTTTTGCAGGCGTTCTTCATCCGCTTTGTCCATGTAGTTGCCGATGACCCCGCCGATTAAGCCGCCTACCGCTGCACCAGCAACGACAGCGGCGATCTGGGTTACCTGGTCTTCATCCTTGGTCAGCATGTAACCGGTAAGCCCCCCGGCAGCTCCTCCGATGGCTGCGCCCTGTTGCGTCCGGGTACAACCTGCTGCTGCAACCTGGATGATAATGAGCAGGCTGAAGAAAATTCCAAACTGTTTACGGCTCATCGATTGTTAACTTACCTGTTCCCCTGAGGTGATAGGCAATCGCTTTTTAAGCCTGCCCTAAATTTTCAATAACTTACTCTCCGTCAGACATCTACATTACGAAGCCTATCTTCTTTCACCAGCCTTTTCAAGGAGTCCCTGCTGACCCAGCGTTAGATTGCCAACTCAAATATTTGTAATTTCTCAAATTCCTGACTCATTATCAAGGTATTGCATAACTTACCAGTTTCCTTACCGCCGTAGTCTCTTTACGGCTGCCACGATATGCTCCAAGGCACGATCTATTTCATCTTCTGTGGTGAACCTTCCGGTAGAGAAACGCAATGTCCCTTTGGCCCATTCCTGCTCCACCCGCATGGCTTTCAGCACATGTGAAATCTCTACGTGATCGGCGTGACATGCAGCACCTGCCGAAGCGGCAACATATGGCCCGATCTCCTCAAGGAGCCGGTTCGCTTCCAGGCCGCGAAAGGAGACACTGCTGGTATTTGGCAGACGATGCTTCCGATGTCCGTTAAAGCGTATATCATTGAGTGCTGCGGCCAACCCTTGTTCGAGTCGATCACGCATGTTCTTCATCTTGTCAATGTGCATCGCCATTTCAGCTCCCGCCACCTCACAGGCTTTGCCGAGGCCAACTATCTCTAAAACGTTTTCAGTCCCAGCTCTTCGGCCGTTCTCCTGACCGGCGCCATGACAGAACATCTCTGCTTCGACTCCCTCTCTGATGTAGAGCGCCCCGATACCTTTTGGCGCGTAAGCCTTATGCCCGGCCACGGAAAGAAGATCAACATTCAGATAATCCACACTGGTGGGTATCTTCCCGACCGATTGAGCCGCGTCTGTATGCATCAAGATTCCTCGTTGGCGGGCCAATTTGGCAATCTCGGCTATTGGCTGCACGGTACCAACCTCGTTGTTGGCATGCATGATTGAGATCATGATGGTATCGGCCCGGATCGCGGCCGCCACGTCGGACGGATTTACCAGACCATCTGCATCCACCGGGAGCAGAGTGATAGTAAAACCATGATTTTCCATGAATCGACATACTTCCAGTATGGCTGGATGTTCGATACTGGAGGTTATGATGTGGGTTCCTTTGGCGTAGCGGGATCCACCAATGCTCTTAAGCGCATGATTGTTTGATTCGGTTCCGCCGCTGGTAAAAAGTACTTCAGAAGGCGAACAACCAAGGATTCTGGCTACCTGGGCCCTGGACTCAATGATCGCCCGCTTCGGTCGTAAACCATAGGAATGGCTGCTGGACGGGTTACCAAATTCAGTCTGTAAAAAAGGGAGCATGGCCTCCACCACTTCAGGGGCATGCGGAGTAGTACCATTGTAATCGAGATAAATGGGTCGGGTCATGATGGGGCCCCTCCGATTAGTGAAATCTTAAACAATCATCAAGTCGTTCAGAAATTAGCACCGTTTTCCGACTAAACGCCTAGTTCTCAAATATATCATGCAACATCATATCGGTAGAGTTTTCCGTTTTCAAGGTTGCACACTCCCTGCTCGCAATGTGAAATCCAATAGCCTCCAGTAAAAACCGTGGATGACTCAACTCCCTGACTAGTGAGTCTGCGAATCACTTGAGGCACCGCTCTGATAATTTGATATAGCAGGACAAATAAAAAACAGGGTTGTTACGCATACAAACTGATTATCTGAGCTCAGGGACTATGCACCAAAATTAATAGTGCCAAATCCAATAGAATCGGCATCACCTCCGCCTAAGCCGAAAGGTGCTTCCTGATGCTCTTTCTTTGGACCAATCCCCAAATAATTGATACTGCCAGGGGCAACTTCTGCGCCGGGCAATTCATCGGAGTCGATATAGATTCAAGAACAAGATCAACTGATCGTTCCGAGAATTTGATTTACGTTTCCAAGAAACATCTTTTCATCATACTAAAACTTAGCAGTTGGTCCTGATGCCGGGGACCATTTCTCCTTGAACAGTTTGTCGAGAATATTGCGAGTTAACGGATAGGCCTGTTTCTGGGCGCGACCAAATCGCCGATGCATCCGTTTCAGGGAGAGAATTACATCGGCGTCCTTTGTTGGATCTGTTAAGCGAGACAGGCGAAAAACGCTGGCTTTATTTTTTCCTGTGCGATCATGATTACCTGTTTGTGATAAGAAATCATCTTCAACAAATAATAAGCGATCTATGCATATCCTTTTATCTTTGCCAAACTCTACATCCCGGCACCTTTCTGTCACTATCTCATGTCTGTTAATAATCTTTATCCTGCTTACTCGTAATTCGAATGGAGCTGATAAAGCACAGGAACTGCAACAGGCTATGTTGGCTCATCTTAATTGTTACCCGATGGAGCTGATTGATTTTCACAAACAGAAGCCTTTGCTTGAATCGAAAGAGTTCTGTCTGGCAACCATCTATCACGAAAAAGGTGCCCAGCCACTCTGGGTTACAGCGGATGGTCCCGGCAGCAAGGCACAAGTAATCGTCGACTTCCTTAAACGAGTAGATGAAGAAGGGCTTGATCCTGCCGATTACGAAATCTCTAAAATCTTGGAACTGCGGCAGTCGGACAGACCTGACGATTTGGCCCGGCTTGATACACTATTAACTTACAACGTGGTCAAGTACATCCACGACATGAGCTATGGCCAACTGAAGTTCCGCACAACAGAGCCGGCTTTATTCGCCGAAGCCGGCAATACAAATTTTGACCCATTAAAGGCGGTGGAAGCAGCACGCTCAGCAGTCGATTTGACTTCGTATCTCAATGGCTTGGCACCAGCACACCGGTATTATAGAGATCTCAAAAATGCACTAATCAAGATAAAAGCCGCACCCGAGAACGGCGGATGGGTCGAGATCAAGGGCGGTCCGCTTATCAAGCCGGGCAACAGCGACCCCCGTCTACCTGTCATCCGGAAGCGATTGGCTGAGGAACATGGCCTAGTGACCGAGGCTAATGACAAGTTATTCTACGATGAGGATCTCGTCGAGGCGATCTCCCTGTTGCAACTGCGACACGGTCTAAAAACCGACAGTATCATCGGTCCTCAAACCCTGGCCGTCCTGAATATCTCGCGAGAGGAAAAAATAAATATCATCCGCGCAAATATGGCACGCTGGCGCTGGCAGGCTCATGAACTCGGAGAAAACTATATCATGGTCAATATTGCCGGTTTTTCTCTCACTGCGGTAAAGGGCAATGAAACAATATTGGAGATGCCGGTCATTGTGGGCAAGAGTCAGCACCAGACACCGGTCTTCTCAGATAACATCAGGTACCTGGATTTCAACCCATTTTGGAATGTCACAACCAGCATCGCCCGTAATGAAGAGTTGCCGGCCCTGAGGGAAAACCCGAATCATCTGGTAGAGCGCAATATCAGGCTTTTTTCCAGCTGGCAAGAGGATGCAATTGAGTTAGACTCAACAACTATTGAGTGGAAAAATATTTCCCGGGCCCAGATGTCACGCTACAAATTGCGCCAAGACCCAGGTCCCTGGAATGCACTGGGACGGGTGAAGTTCGTTTTTCCCAACCATCATTCGGTCTACCTGCACGACACGCCGACGCGGGAACTGTTCAATCATTCCTTCAGGTCCTTCAGTCATGGCTGCATCAGGGTCAGCCGCCCTCTGGCCCTGGCCCTATTCGCCCTGGAGATGGAAGACCCGCTCTGGTCCAGTAAAAAAATCGACAGCATCGTCACTTCCGGCGAGCGCAAGGTCATAACACTTTCAAACCCGCTGCCTATCCATATCACTTATCAGACTGTATGGCTTGACAATCAAGGGATCATCCATTTTAATGGCGATTTATATAATCGAGATGCCAGGCTGCTGGAAGTATTGTTGTCACAGTAATCCTGGTTATTTATTAACCGGTCCCATTATTGTGCATGCCAGATTACAAATTGACTCGGCGATCTTTTCTCGCTGCCGCTGCTAGCTTCGCCACTTCATATGCGCTATTTGGTCCTACGCGCACTCTGGCCATGACTGAGGGTCCGCACCCGCTGTCTCTCTACCACACCCATACCGGTGAATGTCTTGAAATAGACTTCCACCCGCGTTTGTGCAATCCGCCTACTCTGAATCGTATTAATCATTTCCTCCGCGATTTTCGAACTGGTGAGGTGCACCCAATCGACACAAAGCTTTTAGTTATGCTCTGTTCAATCCAGCAAGCGGGGGGAAGTAGCGGGACTTATGAGATTATTTCTGGGTATCGATCGCAGGCAACCAACGCTAAATTGCGCAAATCCAGCTCGAAAGTAGCAAAGAAAAGTTTACATATGAGCGGGCGCGCCATCGATATTCGGCTCAATGATCTCAAAACCATTCAGCTCAGGGACCTGGCTCGCTCCCTTAAAAGCGGTGGTGTAGGCTTCTACGCCGATTCCGATTTCATCCACATCGACACTGGTCGGGTACGCAACTGGTAGCGCACTCTCAAACGCAGTCCAATATCATTGATCCAGGCTGTGTTTTAAAAGAAGCGCCGATCCCTCACGCAGCCAAAGAGGCGTGTACGTTTTAATTGAGAATAATGGAGTATCGCTTGGACACTGGGTGAGCGGCAATTTGCCAAGCGCTTCAAGAAGAGGTCCTGCTGGTTCTATCGATCTCTCTTCCGGCTCTGTCCTAATTATGATTCTTCCTGATTTGATATTCTCAGTGACTGAGCCTTGAACTTAATATTGCCAAAACGAGCATAATCGATGTTGTCTTCTATTCCGCCGGATATGTTTCCTGAGCATATGCGAATAGGGACAAATTCGCATAACGAGAAAGTTCCTCTGGCAAGGTTAAATTTTTTGAAAATTTGACGCGCGAGGGTGCTCAGGAATAAGCTGTACAGCGGAGCTGCCTATAAAATAGAAACATTTGGTTAGGAAGTCTTCAAGACTAACTCACCTACGGAAATGAAGAGATCAGACATGCCATAGGTGAGTTCACTGATGAGTGTTACTGCAATTGTGCTGGTTGCCTCAGGAACTTTTAAGCAGTTCTAGGCGCTCTGTAGCGGCTTTACGTATCATAGAATCAGAATCACTCTCCGAAACTTGTTTAAGAATACGAGCATCACGTGATTTCTCGACAAATTTCATGCGGACTTTAGGGCTTGAGTGCAGGTATTTCGGCACAATCCAATCTTTAAGGCTCATTGTCTCCTCCTCCGTTACTAACACTATAAGATTACACGGGATCATCGGGTTACTTCTCACCACACTATGTGATTAACTTGACAGTGACCACACCCATGTCCTGCTTCTTCTCTACTGTCTGATCTTTTTCTTTCCCCTGTAAAAAAAACCATCTTCTATAACACTAAGCATGAATTCCATATATAATTCTGCAATACATAATTAAAGCTGTAGGCAATTTGATCTCCTTCCTTAAACCTGAGAAAAAGACCGTGACGAGCAACCTGATTGCAGAAATCGAGCCTTAACAGGAGCGATGTACATATGTGAGGAGCATTCTCAAACCGTGGAAAACCAAAGAACACCTTCTCCTATTCGAATATTGATTGAGCTAAAATCCGGAGAAAATGCATTAATATGAATGAGAAATCAAATATCGATTCGTCTTTCAAACCGGTTCGTGTTTTGTGTTTTTAATGATCTTTTGACATCTATTTTCTGCATCCATGGCATCCTTGGCCACAATCGCAAAGACTTCTTGAGTATCTTTTTGGATCAATTCATAATTGTCGCCATCAATATACTCTAGGAGCCAATCTCTCCATTGATGAATAATAGTTCTCTGCATAATATACTTCTCCCCAGAATTTTTGGGACAGCAAATATTTATTTCAAATTATCTTTGTGCACTATTTGAATATACCGGCATTCTGTCACAAAGAAAGATGAGAAAATAAGAAAAGTCTGAGCTCCAGTCTATCTAATTCTTAATCTTCTTGTCCTCTGGTAACTTTTCTAATAACCGACTTATCAAGTATGAGATGTCAATGAGTGCGCTGTTTATGGATTGATAATTTCGCTTTGCACTCCTATGGTAAAATTCACCGCACCCCTCAGTCTCATGGGTTATAGGCCACACTGCAGATCCTTTTTCAAAGGTCTTGTCCATACCTTCTACGAATACCTTTCCTTTAGGACCTATGGTAGGGGGTCTCACTGTACAGGAACCGGTGTCGGCAGTTACTGCTTTCCAGTGGCAGCAATCCTTGCAAGTCTTAACTTGTTGGTCACTCATTGGTATCAAAACCGATCATATTATACGCACTGATATCTCTGGATCGTGAGGAGGACATATTTTCGATCTTAAAGCACTTTTTCAAGATATTTCGTTCCTTGAGCTATCCATAATTCCTCATAGCCTTCAAAGATTACTTTGATAGTCCCGTATGTATCCACCGCGACAATCTTACCGACACCCCATTCGGCTCTCACCTTGTGTCGAACACGTTCACCCTTGCATAAATTTGTTCTCATTATTTTCTAATTACCCCAAGGGGATATCTCATCGTTTCTAACCAGTAACTCTAGACGCGCTAAACCGTCGCCTGGCTATAAAAATTTTTATTTCGCTTGCAAACTTCCCTTAAAATTTTTCTTTTTTGTGGTATCACCAAATATGAACCATCCTTTTGTTGTATAGAGATAGCTCCCGTTTATCACATTACCTTTAACGACACCTTTCCAGAAAATTTCTCCCTCCTGGGGGTTAACAGTTTTGGCCTCGAACAAGATGCTATTAGTCTTTGTCACTGTAGCATACTCGCCCTTATCATAGCCCCTTTCAGCGTAGAAATTGGATTGGAACGATCCGTTACGGAACGTTAGTATATCATCCTTGCCATTAAGGATAGTAGCATACACGTTGCCATCCAGCGTCCGATTTTGCGAAGTGATAAGAGGGCCTGCTGTTGAATTTATGGATATCGACACTAAAATCAAAACCAACGTTATGTGAGGTAATCGTTTCATCAAATTTCCCGGGTTATTCCTTATGAATAATTAAAATACTTCATTCTGTGGTGAGGATATTCTGTCTTGAATATGAGCAGCGCAGGTTGGACAGCATATGGATAATAAACTGGTTTTATTCAATATATCAACCCTTGCTAAGGAGATACAAAACTGGATTGTAGTCCAATTATTGTCTCGACATTGCTCTTGTTAGAAATCAAGATGGGGAATAACCACTGTATCCTGTCAATATGTGATAAAGATACCAGGTACCAGCCACCCTATTCGAGTGCCTGATGAGGAAGATAGGGGTTAAAAAGTGAAACTTCTTTGCAAGAAAAGTAATAAAATTTTGTTTTGATTACAAATCACGCCTAACTCATAAATGCTGAACTTCTAGGTGCTGGATAATAAGGTTGGTGCTGATAGACCAGAATTTAGAAAGAGATTTCCTGGGGTAAGAGCATGTGGTTTATTATTTTCTCACGTAAAAACATAAGCACGAAATGGGACGTTACCAGAATTAATGTGGTGACCCGAATCAAACTGCTGGGCAATACAACTTGAAATTATTCTATCTATTTCTAAGTAGTACAGAAGATTTGCGCCCCAAGGCTATGTCTGTTCCTCTTTGCTCTGAGGCTGTCAACTTTGGCTGTTTCGGTTTTTCAGATCTATAACTAAACAGAAAAACGATTCAATTCCCGCCAGTATTTGATTTTATTTCCTATCAAAAAATATCCTTTGTTAGTGTGGGCCGTCCTTGATTATGAAAGTACTGCTATTAAGTCTTTTATATTCAGCACATAGATGATTATAATACTGAATTTCCGTTTAAATTTGATATACAGTACCACATTGTGGTATCATTAGTTATCTGGTAATGACAATCCCGTCATTACGCCTAAATCCCTTGTTCAGGGAGGTACATACAATGAAGATAGTGATACAATTGTTACTTGTTATCGGTTTGATTTGGTCCGGACACGCGTTCGCTTTCGACCCTATCAAGAGCGCTGTGAGCGCTGCACCTGAATCGGTCTCTGCCAATGCTACCGTAGTAGACTGGGAAATGAACGTTCTCCGGGAAGGATCAAACGGCTGGACATGTTTACCAGACAATGTGAATGTACCAGGTAATGCACCTTGGTGTGTCAACGAGCCGTGGCTCAATTTTCTCAAAGCCTACGTCAGTAAAGAGGATCCAACCTATACCGGGGTTGGCATCGCCTACATGCTTATGGGAGATGCTCCCGTCAGCAATAGCGATCCATTCGCGACGGAACCCACCGGGAAAGATAACGATTGGGTAACAGATTTAGGCGCCCATTTGATGGTGCTTGTGCCGGATCGAGAGTCGTTACAGGGTATGTCCACGAATCACCTGAATGGAGGACCCTGGGTAATGTGGCCTGATACACCGTATGCCCACCTCATGATTCCCGTAGTTAACAGAATCGAGATGTAGATAGTTCGTGACGAGCAAACCGAGACAGAACATGTCTGGAAAGCTACTGAATGAAGTGTATTAGCTATACCCACAGGTAAAAATATATCGCCTGTGGGTGGACGTCGCCTAATATTTTAAAAACTGCCCTCATTTGAATTGAGATAGAGTTGTGAAGGTTGGTGACGTCCAATTTTTGAGGAGAAACCAATGCCCAATATCATGACAATTGTCCCGGAACAGGCGAAGGGACTCCGTAAGTTGTTCTTTCGCTGGGTCCGGGGCCAATATGGTGGAATTGTTCCGGGTGTCTTTCAAGTTCTTGCAATTGACTTAGGAGTGGCTCGTCCGGTCGGTGCATTATATCGTCACTTGCATCTCCGTAAGTCATCATCGCTAAGCAGGCTTCAGCGTGAAATGCTCGCAACGGTAGTTAATGGTAAAGTTGGCGGGGCGCCTTGACTGGGCCTTCACACAGCGGCAGTTCGCCGCCTGACAGGTGATGAACATCTCAGTCATGATTTTGCAGCCACCTGGCCAGAATATGAATTTGATTCCAAGACTCGCTCCCTGCTCGGATATGCCAGTAAACTCACGGAGACACCAAGCCTTGTGAACAAAGACGATATCGAACCATTAAGAAATGCTGGCTGGGATGAACGTGCAATCTGGGAGATTACCGCCTTAATCTCTTTTTTTAATTTTAGTGGCCGTCTTGAAGCGGCTTCGGGTCTACCTCCGGACCAGATTCCAGAGGGAGCTACGTTCGCAGAAGCCCGCCCGAGTTGAGATCTAGAAAACAGCTCGTTGAATCCATCTGAGCTGTTCTAATTTTCTCATATTTTGTGGTTGGTCAACCTCGTACTACCACACAGCTTCTAAAAAATAATAAGCGGCTTTTGATCCGTTCTTACAGGAGGTTACAGATGTCTAAGCAGATAACATACAGGTTCTTTAATTTATTACTATCTATGATGCTGCTCCTCTTAATAGCGGGATGCTCGGCAGCGCAGAAAAGTGGGCATCAAGCCAGTACTTACCAAGGGCCATCGATCGATATTGGTGGGGGAAGTGCCCACGCCTTTGTCGCTCTTGACGCCACTGGAAAACCAACGATCCTGGGTGTAAAGCTCAGTGAGCAAGTCTTAAAAGACTTACCAGCCGAACTTCCCCCTGGAGCAGATCGGTGGGAATATAAATTGGCTTTGCCTGCAGAGGCGACAGGCGCGGGATATGATCACATTGTGGTTGACTGGAATCCTAAAGGGCATGTTCCACAAGGAGTATATGACATCGCTCATTTTGATTTTCACTTTTATCTGATAAATGAGGCAGAACGGAATCTGATCACGGCAGTAAATGAAGATTTGGAGCGAGCCAATAAGCCACCAGAAAAAACACATATGCCAGAGGGATATACTCTTCCACCAGGAACCGAGATTCCTCGTATGGGTGCACACGCTATCGATCCAACCTCGGGGGAGTTCAATGGAAAACCGTTCACAGCAACTTTTATCTACGGTTTTTACAATGGCCAGATGATATTTCTGGAACCAATGGTTTCAGAATCATATCTGAAAACCAGGCCTCACCTAACGGCTCCTGTACCTGTGCCGGAAAAATACGCGCTTCAGGCCCACTATCCGACCCAGTATGGCATCAAATACGATAAGATTAACGAGGAATATGTTGTATCTTTGGAAAAGCTTGTTTCAAGGTGAACTTTTTTCTCAAGACATGCTGTTAAATGACTTTATCTAAGGATGTTAGTGACCTGAGTCAGCAATGTGCACAACTTGCCGCCCCACCTCTAGATACTCTGGCTGCCATCTAAAACTGGCCTTGATACTGAACTACATCATGCCTTGACGGATATCAGCTTTATATCAAAAACGAGATCCTGCCCCGCCAGGGGCAGATTTGCATCAATTGTAACATGCTCCTTAGAAACTTCAGTCACACGTACAACATACGGCTGACCATCTTTGCTTTGAAGTTTGATTTGCGTCCCGACTTCTGGCTCAATGTTTAATGGTACTCGATTTGATGGAAAATTAACTACTTGTCCCTCATAGTGAGGGCCGTAGGCTTTGTCATACGGTATCGTAACCGTTTTAGATTCGCCCTCTGACATGCCTATAATGGCTTCTTCAAAACCTACAATGACTTGACCACTGCCGAGATCGACAGAAAGCGGAGCCCTGCCTGCTGATGAATCAAAAATCTTTCCATTAATTAGTCTGCCAGTAAAATGCACTGTTACCTTGTCTCCATGTTTTGCTTGCTTCAAGACGATCTCCATATATCGATTTTTACCTGACTGCTTGTTTGTCGTCGTCATCAGTTTTCCTCTACCTCCAGCATGCAATCCTAAAGCCTACACTGAACAGATTGCAGGGTGTATTTTCCAATCATATCCCCCCTCTCCCCAGGAATTACCAGGCGCGATATAGATCTATTGGATTATGGGTAATTCCGCAGTTGCCAGAACTCCAACAAGACTGAAAATTTGGACTACATTGCAAGAGGGGATAGCAATCCTGGAGAATTCAGAAGATCGGGTCAGCTTCTGGGGCTGTGTATCTTAAGGTAATACCTAGAGAAAAGAAGTCAATTTTACATATTACTCAATTACACTGCTAGGATACATTGCCTTTTAATTCGAATAAGCTGAATACCGCAAAAAGAATCATCTGCCGGGGGGAAGTATCGGGAGGTCCTATGAGATAATCTTCTTTTGAGAATCTTGAAGGTTACTTTCCTTATCCGCAAGGTCACGAATCCCCTTTAAAGCGCCGACCGGAGATTCATCGTAGCAAAGTAATTGTGGATACTCTTGGCATAAACCGACGTACTCTTTGTTCTCTTCTGACCACGAAACTTTAAAACTTTTCCTGTAAGCCATGACTTTCCTTATAATTTCTTGAATCAAGACGACTTAGATTAATCATATCTTCGTTTCTATAATTCATCGACTGATGACTAATCAAATAATTGAGATGTAATTACTATGAACTGTGCTATTGGAATTTACGCAAGAGAGGCTGTTGATAAACAGCCTCTCGAAAAACCATCCGCAGCGGTTCTTATAACTGCACTACATTGGCCGCAGCCAGACCTTTCGGGCCATCGACGGTATCAAAGGTAACTTTTGCACCTTCATCCAGTGTTTTGAATCCATCAATTTGGATTGCGGTATGGTGAACAAAGACATCTTCTCCATCATTTTGTTCAATGAAGCCGAATCCCTTTGCATCGTTAAACCATTTTACTGTTCCTTCTGACATTTGTACTACTCCTTTACTTTTAGCCACTATCTGGCTATTTAAATTCGGATCACTTTCGGGTGATCCGTTTAATTCCATGACTCTTGCATGGAACCTTAAGGTGATGGCTAACCCAAAACGGGCGCCCTCACAATCAATATATTATCTATTTCGATTTCCCTTATGCTGGAGGTGGGCCTCGTTACACACAAGCGGTTTGCATTTGTAGACTGTTTTATTCAATGATTTCATCGCTAGTTGTCCATTTGATCGGGAATCCATCTCCACAAAAGCAAATCCCTTAGATCTTCCCATATAACGGTCGTTTACCAAGTTGGCATGTACCACCTCACCAAATTCTTTAAACAGATTCAACAATTCTGATTTAGAGATGCCAAAGGGCAAATTATCAATAAAGAGCTTCATCTTGCTTCTCCTGAAGATATGATCAGCAAGAATCTCTAAACACTACTGCAATGAAGTAGAACTACAAGACAGGGGGGTGAGTGACGCTGTGCGTGATCTGATTGATGAGGAAATCCCTCGTTGGTTAGGACAGTAACCTCTTTTAGTGAAATAGCAAGATAAAAATCAAAGCATCGACTGTAGCCAATCCTATCAGCCTATTTTTTTAACATGACACTTCACTCACTGCAGTCAATGTTCTTTTCGTGATCCAGACGCAAACCAGGGATTGAAATGGGTTATTTTGTATCTCTTGGCAAGGTATTTGATGAAATCTTCCTCGGTATAGTGTTCACCGTGTTTCTGAATAAACTGCTGCATAACACGCTTTTTCTCGGAATCTTCGGTGATGCTCCAGATGTTCTTAATAGATTGATTATTGCTCACTATATTCCTGTTCCTGTATTAGTTGATTCCAGAGGCGTTGTGCAGCCACAGATTAGGATACATCCTGCTTGAAAATGAATGGAAGGTTTTCTTACACTAGTTATGATCTGGTCAAAAAACAATACCACAACAAAAGAATACATGGACCGGATGCAGGAACACCCTCCTGCGAGCCTACACTCATTGCCTTGACGGTCCCAGCATTTGCCAGCGAAACGTGCAAATTGGCGGTAATAAAAAAAGAGACACCGACCATGCCAAGGTTCGACATGATCGGTGGGCTGGTGCGACCGCCCAGGAGGATCTCAGAAAAGCGATCGCTGTGGGGGTATTGCTATATATAAATTACCAGTTAGGTCCAATCACTAGACTGGTATCGAGACAGTTCTCTTTTTCGTCTTCAGACACGTGATCCCTGTTCTTCAAGTCTTTGGCGTAGCAGACATATTCTCCACCGTTATCGTCGCGTACAAAGACCATACTCTGATATTCCTTAGAAATTAATTGTCCTCGCATACTCATGATAACCCCCCTATTGGTATCATGTTCTATTTTATTTTGTTGCCAATTCAACGTGATCTTCAATTCCTCTCGCTTTTAGTTATTGATCGTTGGTTTCGTTAAGACAATATGCCCGTCTCAACCAAAAACAATAGAAGTAAAACAATGGATAAAAAATAGTATTTACTATTGTTAAATCTTGAAAGTGAATTGGCCGCCGAA
>JAHEER010000183.1 GCA_024640625.1 Desulfobulbaceae bacterium | reverse complement strand
ATCAGGAGTTGAAAGAAAATATGGGTCAAATGCGAATACACCTGGAATCCTATAAGAAAAACAACACCGTTGCAGATGCGGTGAGGCGGCTTATTGCGACAATTGATTAGGCTAAACTTTCTGCATTTAAGTGCATTTGGCCTTAGGACACTGAAAAATTCAAAGCTTTGCAAAGCGTTCCGGTGAGAACATGGCGATATCGACAGGGGAGGGGAGGTCGAGCAAAAGATCGGCCAGCAGCTCTCCAAGTAGCGGGGCAAATTTAAAGCCATGCCCGGCAAGCGCCGCACCGAACACATGCTGTGATTCCGGCAGTCTTCCGAGATAGAAGTCCTTGTCGGGCGTCATGGTGTAGAAACAGGCGTTCACCTGCATCGGGCAGCCGGCCAGTCCGGGCAGATAGGCTGTAATCATCTCGTGTATCATCGTGGTTTCATCATCTCGTATCGTGTGTGACCCACTGTCAGGATCGCCATCAGAGAGGCCGTTATGAAAGGCGACCTTTATCTGTCCACCGGGCTGAAGCATCGGCAATGAGTAGAATTCCTTGAAACCTTCGGGAAAGACAGGATCGCTGAACACCGGCACCTGCCAGAAATTGACCGGGAACTGGCCCAGTGAAAAAGGCTCCTCCGCAGCTGGCTCAATCCAGTGCACAGCAATTCGTTTGGGAGTGAGCACAGCGCTCAGCCTCCCGGACAGGTTCTTCGACCAGGCACCGGCAGCCAGCAGTAGCCGACCGCCCTGATAGCTGGCACGGGAGGTCCGTACCTCTACTCCCGCGGCCAGCTCAGTCCACTGCTCCACGCCCTCATTAACATGAAGATCTGCTGCTGCCTGGCGGGCTTCATTGAGAAAGGCGGTAATGGCCCGCTCGGGAAAGACAATTCCGGCCTCATTTTCCAGACCGGCATAAAAATAATCAGGCAGTGAAAATTGAGGCCATCGTTTCTCAACTTCAAGGGCGCTCAGATACTCGTGAAGGATTTCATGTTTCTGGGCACTTCGTAAGAATCCTGAGAGCGCAGGGCAATCGGGGGGACCCAGGGTGAGATTGCCGGTTTTGATCAAGAGGTTTTGTCCACTGTCCTTTTCCAGCCTGCGCCAGAGTTCCCAGGACTTTTGTGCCATCACTACGTAGGAACTACCTTCCGGGTAGGCTCTGCGTACACTCCTTGACAGACCATGGTGGCTGCCCCTGGTGTGGGGCGGGGAAAATTGATCCAATCCCAAAACTTTATACCCTCTGCGGGCCAGGCTCATGCAGGTTGCCGAACCTGCGGTCCCCAGGCCAACAATGATAAAATCGTAGCTGCGCACGTGGTATCTATAGTTGTTAACGGGAATGTGTTACTTTTGCAGTGATCATCAGGATACCACAAGAAAATAGTGGATGATATAGTATGTTTTGGATACGAAGTATCAATGTGCTGCACCAATCATTGTAGAATCGCTCAGACTTTGCTACATTCGTCACCATTGGTATACCGTGCGGCTTCCGTGAGTGATGCCGGTTCTTCGATCCATGAAGTGATGCAGCTCAATCAGCTGGAGATGTCCCCATGCAGGTAAGTAAAATAACACCGGTGATTGTCTTCTTTCTGCTCCTTCCCCAGCTTGCTAATGCCTATGTTGGCCCCGGCTTGGGTGCGGGCACCATTGGTGTAATCCTGGGCATAATAGGCTCAATATTCATAGCCATTTTTGCGATTGTCTGGTATCCGCTCAAACGGTTGTTGAAAAAGAACAGAAAAAAGAAGTCAAATGGCAAGGAATCAACCAGCTAAATAGAAGTGGATTGGTTTTTTCTTATTCTGGGCTCGGTCTGCTTTGTCGAGATCTTCGTCCGCTTGAATTCCCTGGCTCAGATAAAAGCCCTCAATGGAATTCTCCGCAAGGTAAGGCGTGTTATCACCTCCTCTCACATCTCGGATCATTGGAAAGAAATGGTGTTGCCCTCTTATGCCTGGCAACTTTTCAAGCAGTCCCTGCTGATCTTCGTGATCCTGGTCGGTTCGTGCAGCGGTTTTCTGATCCTTGGAGTGATTTCAAGTCTTCTGGGGGGCCGCTTTGTCGATCTGTCCGCCTCGGTGATCGGCGTTGTCGTCTGCACCGTTTCCGCACTGGCATATGCCGCACTGCGGGGGCGGTCGTCAAAGAGCGGCAGCGACTATGGAGCGGCTTCAAAGCTGCTGCACCAGATTTCCCTCGGCTCACCGTTCGTCGGTGAAGCGCTGTTCGATATCGAAAAATCGCTCTACCTGTCGAAATCAAAGCAGACGACCGACGGCCACCACGTGTTCGTCTGCGGCCTGGCCCGGGCCGGCACTACCGTACTCATGCGCCGGCTCTACGAATCCAAGCAGTTCGTTTCGCTGACCTACAGGGATATGCCTTTTGTGCTGTCCCCGAATCTGTGGCGCTCGCTGAATAGATTTTCAGCCAAGAGCAAAGAGCTCGAAGAGCGGGCCCACGGCGACGGCCTGCTGGTCGATTTCGACAGCCCCGAAGCGCTCGAGGAAGTTTTCTGGAAAACCAAATGCGGCGCCGATTATATTCTCGATAACAGCTTGATTCCGATGGCCGCCGATGAGGAAACCATCCAGGACTTCAGAAACTATGTGTCACTCATATTGAAGGATCATGAAAGCCCTCGGTACTTGTCAAAAAATAATAATAATATCATACGTTTAAGGTCTATTTCAAAAGCCTTTCCCAAAGCCACTATTCTGATTCCGTTCAGACAGCCTGATCAGCAGGCCTACTCCCTCATGAGGCAGCATCAGAGATTTAAGGAGCTGCATGTGACCGATCCTTTCTCAAAAAAATATATGGGCTGGCTTGTGCATCATGAATTCGGCTCTGATCACCGACCCTTCATCTTGGGGAAGAAAGAGCTGACTCAGCAGGATCAGGATAATCTGAATTACTGGTTGGAACTCTGGCTCTATACCTATTCCTATATCGCAGAACACGCCGCAGATACTATCCATCTCGTCTGCTATGAGACCCTATGTGATGACGGCGCACAGGTATGGAAGGAAGTGGCTGAGCTCGTGCAGTTAGGCGACCATACCGGCACCCTTGCATTTTCCGGATCGCACCATCAGCTTGACGACTCCTTTGACGAATCCCTGCTTAAAGATGCCAATTCTTTGTATGACGAGTTGCGCACCCGTGCCGTCGGACAGAACAGCGATACCCACCGGAGTCGGGCAGAAGGCAGCTTGGATTATGGGAAATAGAGCTTCTGCAGTCAACCGCTCACCTCTCTGAGGCGCAGGCTATAGCCGCCCGCAAACAGTGCGACAATTGAAAGCAGCAAAATAACCGTGTGCACGCTAAAAGAATCGGCAATAAAGCCAGTCGTGCCCCCGATCAGCAGCATGAAGCCGATGACTGAGTTACTTACGGCCACGTACTGGGCGCGATTGTCAGCGGTGGCGAGATCGACCAGGTAGACTTTCCGTCCCAGTCGCGCCGCGCCATAGGCAAGGTTGATGAAAAAGAAGACAAGCATTGCAGAGATGGTACTGATCGGGGAGCTGTCACCCGGTCCCGCAGCAATCCAGACAAGTACACCGATGCTGCCTGCCAGAAAGGCGGCGAACGACATGACCAGGCGACTGCTGCGATCGGCACATATGCCGATGAGCGGGGCACTGAGACTCTGAGAGAGACCGCTGATTACAATCAACCAGCCAAGCAACGATGGATGGGCCCCTAGACTCCGCTGTATGAGAATCACGTAAAAAGGTATCACCAAAACGACGCTTAACAGCATAATTCGGCTGATTAGATACCGTCTGAACGGCCGATCACTACTGAGAAGAAGCAAACTTCTAAAGGCTTCAGACAAGGCATTTCCACCACCGGCAGTCGCCCCCTTGGGCTCGGCAATAATGGTGAATACTGAAGCGGCAAGAAGCCACAAAGTACCGGCGGCCGCGAGCAATGCGAGCATAACGGTTAGATCCGCATCCTGTAAAGATTCAGCCTGCATGACTGAACCGATTGCAATGGTGGCAACACCGGCCAATGCCGTGCTATACCCCATGAGCCGGCCGCGCCGACTTTTAGAGACCGTCTTGCCCAGCACATCTTTAGCGGAAACCGAGCACAATCCGCGTGCCAGGCTGTAAAGCAGCAGCATAAAGATCATCAGCCAACCGGCCAGCAAACCTTGTGTCAGGGAGCCTAGCACGGCCATTACAAACAAAGCTGCGGAAGACAATAAGGCCCCTGCCATCCAGACGAACTTACGTCTCTGCATGCCTCGTATATAGGCGGCTACCACGAGCTGGGGGAGCAAAATACCCGCTTCTCTTATGGGCACCAGAAAGGCTATGAAACTTGCTGGAATGCCGAGAACGGAAAACAGCCAGGGCAGGGTAAGCCTGGCGCTCACAAGCTCATCGGAAACCTTTGTCATCAAATTGGCAAACAGATAGGAGAAGAAGTTGCGGGGCTGGTCGTTGCAGGCGCTTTCCGGTATGTCTTTGCATACCCGCGCGTCCTCGTCCCCGGTGAGCAGGTCGTAAAACCAGCCTATCCCAGATCCCAGTCTTTCACCTGCAGCCATCTCTTGTTTTTCCCTTGACCAGGGCCGTCACGCTTGTGGCGGTGTCGATTTAATTTGTGTTCCTCTACAAAATCACTATTGTTACAATGTGGTACATTTACATATGTATCATCGGGTGGTGCAGGCCCCTTCTCTTCACTCCCTCTCTCCAACCCTGCACCACCCTTTATCTATACTCTGCCCCGCTCCACTCGATAATGGCACCCTCGAGCGTTGCAGATTTGAAGA
>JAHEER010000017.1:32798-57007 GCA_024640625.1 Desulfobulbaceae bacterium | reverse complement strand
GTCCCTGGAGAAAGAAGATCTTCATGATCGAGCCCGAGGTTGCGCCCATCGATTTGAGGATGGCGATATCCCGGCCTTTTTCCATTACCAGCATGATCAGGGCGCTGATAATGTTGAGCGCGGCCACTAAAATGATCAGCGCCACACAGATGAACATTCCGATTTTCTCGAGCTTGAAGGCGGCGAACAGGTTGCGGTTCATGGACATCCAGTCGCGGGCTATGGTGCCCGGCCCGACTTTTTCAACGATCGCCTGGGCCACCTTGTCGGCCTTGTTGAGCAGCTCTTTGTCGACCAACACCTCGATACCGTGGGCCACGTCGCCAATCTCGAGAAACTCCTGGACCGCGTGAATATGCATATAGGCGAGTGAGGAGTCATACTCGTACATGCCCGACTCGAACACCCCGGCCACCCGGCAGGTTTTGATTTTTGGTATCACCCCCATGGGTGTCAACGGGCCCGCAGGGGAGATAAGCCTGACCTTGCCGCCCAACCCCACTCTCAGATCGTTTGCGAGTTGGGCTCCGATGATGATCGGCGGCAGCCTCTCATCTTTATCGAAGCGCAAATCGTCGATACTGCCGGCAATCATCTGAGCGGACAGGCTGACTACGTTTCTGGCCGTTTCCGGCTCGATGCCCCGCAGAATGATGCCGGCGCCGCCGGCGGTACCGCTCAGCAGGGTTTGGGCGTAGAGATAGGGGGTCGCGCCGTTGACGCCTTCAGCGCTCAGTACCTGGTCGCGCATCAGTTCGTAGTTGTCGATCGAGCCCTCGACACGCTGGACAATGATATGGCTGTTGATGCCCAGAATCTGGTCACGCAGCCCGTCGGTGAAGCCTGAATATACCGACAGCACGACGATCAGGGCTATGACCCCGACGGTGATGCCGATCACCGAAATCAGCGAGATCAGCGAAATAAACCCCTGACGGTGTTTGGCCCGCAGGTATCTGCGGCTGATAAACCATTCGTACATCTCAGTCGCCGTCCGTCTGCTCGCCGATGGGCGGCTCTTTTTGCATCTTTTCTTCAGGCTTCATATGCGGGAAGAGGATGACATCTCGTATGGACGGAGAATCGGTCAGCAGCATGACCAGCCGATCGATTCCTATACCTTCGCCGGCAGCCGAGGGCATGCCGTATTCCAGGGCGCGGAGGTAATCGACATCGAGCTCCGGGTGGACCTCGTCGTCATCACCGCGCTCGGCGATCTGTTTCTCAAAGCGCTCCCGCTGGTCGATGGGATCGTTCAATTCACTGAAGGCATTGGCAATTTCACGGCCGGTGATGAACAGTTCGAAACGGTCGGTGACCTGCGGGTTGACCTCATTGCGGCGGGCCAGGGGCGAGACCTCGGTCGGGTAGGAGGTAATGAACGTCGGATCGACAAGCTTCTCTTCGACCAGGAGCTCAAACAGTTCGGTTTTGGCTTTGCCCGGTCCTGCTTGCGGCTCCAGTTTGATGCCCAGACCTTTCGCCTGACTGATTATCCTGTTGTCGTCAGCAAGAATCTGCGGGTCGAGCCCGCCGATCTCGATCAGCGCCTCTTCCATGGTCAACCGTTTCCAGGGCGGACTCAGGTCGACGTTCTCACCCTGATAGCTGATTTTCATGGTCCCGTTTACCGCCTGGCAGACCGAGGAAATCATGTCCTCGGTCAAGTCAATCAGGTCATCGTAGGTGGCGTAGGCCTGGTAAAACTCGAGCATGGTAAACTCGGGGTTGTGCCTGGTCGAGAGCCCCTCGTTTCTGAAGTTGCGGTTGATCTCAAAGACTTTCTCAAAGCCTCCCACCAGCAGCCTCTTGAGATACAGTTCCGGCGCAATCCGCAGATAAAGATCCATGTTAAGGGCATTGTGGTAGGTTTTAAACGGCTTGGCCGTGGCTCCTCCGGGCACCGGCTGCATCATCGGTGTTTCCACCTCGAGAAAACCGCGGTCGCTCAGATAGTCGCGAACCAGCCGGATGATCTCCACCCGCTTGCGAAAGGTTTCCCTGCTCTCGGGCGTCACCAACAAGTCCACGTAGCGCTGACGGTAGCGCGTCTCGACATCGGTAAGTCCATGCCACTTCTCGGGCATGGGCCGCAGCGATTTGGAAACCATGGGTATCGCCTCGGCATGGAGCGAAGGTTCGCCGGTCTTGGTCTTGAACAGGTGCCCCCGGGCCCCGACGATATCGCCGATATCGTATTTTTTGAAGGCGCTGAACTGCTCTTCGCCCACGGTATCCTTGCGGATGTAGACCTGCATCTGGCCGGTGGCGTCGGCCAGCGTGATAAAGGCAGCTTTACCGAACTTGCGCATGGCCATGATCCGGCCGGCTATGGAATAACTGGCACCGCTTTCCTCTTTCTGCTGCGGTTCGAGCTGCTCCGTCTTGGGCAGCAGATCACTGATACGGTCGCCGGGTTTGAAGGTGTTGGAGTATAGTTTTACGCCGAGTTCCGCTAAGGTCTGGGCCTTTTCTCGGCGCTGGGCGAGAAACTGGTTTTCACTGCTCATCGTAGGTCCTGCGTAGGGGCGATTCTGGTTCGCGCCTCGTTTGACTGTGGCAGATGATCCACAGGTTAGCTTAATGCTGCCATTTAAAAAAGCGGCACAGGGCCGCTTTGTCTAAATGTGGGTAGTTACCATGGCTCACGGGCTGTACAGCCCACTATTCGTTTACTGCTAATAAGGCGGATTGTCAATATTTTCGCTGTTAAGCCCGGTTCTTTTCCAGCAGGACCACCGTTTCGAGATGATGGGTCTGGGGAAACATATCCACCGGCTGAATGGTCTGTATCGAGAAGCCGCGGCCGACGAGTTCCTGGAGATCACGGCACAGGGTAGCCGGGTCGCAGGAAATGTAGACCATCCGCCTGCGGGCCAGACTTCCGGCCACCCCGGCCAGAACGCCCAGTCCCCGACGCGGGGGATCACAGACGACCGTAGCAAACGACTCATTGTCGGCTGCCAGCTCCCGACACGCCGATGCCACCTCGCTTTTAATGAAGGTGCAGTTGGTGAGCCCGTTTTCTTCAGCGTTGCGTCGGGCGCTTCTGATTGAAGAGCCCTGACCTTCGATACCCAGGACTTCTGCCGCCTGGCGGGCCAGCACCAGCGAGAAGTTGCCCATACCGCAGTAGAGGTCAAGGATTCGGTCAGTGGGGTGCGGCCGGGAGAAGCGCCGGACCAGATCGATCATCTTCAAATTCTGCCCCACATTCACCTGGCTGAATCCCCCCATTTCCCAGCGCAAAGTAATCGGCTCCTTGTCCTCAAGCTCGAAGCCCAGCAGGTTGCTCTTTTTCTCAATGCAACTGAAGGGGCCCTCCTGGGCGAAGTTGCGGCCGGAGAAAAAGACCCGGTCCAAAACTTCTATGTCAACCGTCAAGTCAAGGGCCCGGCGGCGATCGCTTGGGCGAGGAGGTCGGCGGAGAAGCAGACGAAGCGCGACGGCGCCGGTGAGTTGATCGAAGCAGAGCTCTATTTCATCAGCGCTGGCCGCCAGGAGCTTGAAACCGGGGTGGCTGCGCAGCTGAGCAAGGCAACCGTTGACAGGTTCGGAGGCCAGCAGGCACTTATCCACGTCAATGACCTTATGAGAACGGAAGTGGGCAAACCCGGGATTGTCTCGGTCATCGATTTTCATCCTGATACGCTGCCGGTAGCCGAAGGGTTCCTCGGCTCCGAGAATCGGTCTGAGAGCTTCGTTTTCCAGGCTGGATTGGGCCAGCGGACTGCGAGCGAACAGATCCTCGAGTATGGCGTCTTTCAGTACTTTTTGGGTGGCATAATCGGCGTGCTGGAGATTACAGCCGCCGCAGACTCCGTAGTAAGGGCAGGGGGCAGAGGTGCGGCCGCTCACCGGGGAGTGAACTTCGACCACATGGCCAAAGCAGAATTTTTTTCTCTCTTCGGTGAGCTCAACTAAAACGGTTTCACCGGGCAGAGCGTAGCGGACGAACAGGGTCTTCCCCTCATCCGTTTTTGCCAAGCCATAGCCGCCGTTGACGATTTTGCTGATGGTGACAACCTGTGTGTTGCAGTTCATGCCCGGTTGCGACTATAATAGTGGTCCAAAAATTGCCAATTCACCCGAACTCAACGTCGCGCATAGAATTTTCATCCTCGACATATCATCTCGGCTTGCGATAAAAATTACATGGACGTCCTTAACGTGGGTGAAAACCTCAATTTTTCAAGGCGGCAGATTCTTATTCTGCTGCATAACCTGTAACTACGCAGTCTGCTGATAATAACTATCCTTGCGCTGTCGAGCCCTCTTTTTTTTCGCTTTCTTTCTATTACTATGTGCCGGGGTCGCCAGCGCCGGACCATCGCTTGAGGTAACGGTCGAAGGGGTCAAAGGGAGGCTGCTCGACAATGTTCTGGCCAGGCTGAGGATCAAAGTCTACAGCGAGGACAGCGATCTCACCGAGGCCGAGATTCTGCGGCTCCATCAACTCAGCGAACAAGACATCAAATCCGCCCTCGCGCCCTACGGTTTTTATTCCCCGGAGATTACCGCCACGCTGACCCAGGATGAAGATTTCTGGTCGGCTCATTATCTGATCATGGCCGGCCAGCCGGTGGTCATCGAGTCTGTCTCGGTGAGCATTGTCGGCGAGGGGGCGGAATTTGCCGACCAGTTTGAGATGGAAACGCCAACGATGAAAAAAGGGGACACTCTCAATCAGCGGCTCTACGAGGAGGAAAAAAGGAGGATTCTCCGGAAGGCCATTTCTCTGGGCTTCCTCGATGCGAGTTATCGCCTCCATGAGATACGCATTGACCGGCTGGCCTACCAGGCGGATATCGAACTGGAATTAGATACCGGGCCGCGCTACTATTTCGGAGAAATCAGGGTCGACCAGGATATTATCACCGAGGACCTGTTTTTCAGATTCATCGAGTTCGACGATGACGATTATTTCTCGACCAGGCGCTTACAGGAATTGCAGCGCGATCTTTACCGCAGCGATTATTTTGGCTCGGTGGTCATCGAGGGCGATATCGAGGCCGCTGCTGACCTTCGAGTCCCTGTCGAAATCACGGTTGAGCCGCTCAAGGCGTACAACCGGTTCAGCTTCGGTCTGGGCTACTCCACCGATATCCGGGCCTACGCCAAGTTCGAGTGGCTCAACAGGTTGTTGAACAAGTGGGGTCATAGTTTTTTCAGCTCGGTACAGTATGGTGAGCTCGAGCGTTTTGTGGTGCTCAATTACACTATTCCGGTCGTCGATCCGCGCTACAACGCCATGACCGCCACCGGCATGTGGCAGAAGAAGTCGTGGGAGGATACCGATACCGAACTCTACACCACCGGACTTCTCTATGAATATTCAACTCCCGAACACTATTACGGGGTGTCGCTGGGCTATCTCAACGAGAATTACCGGGTGGGTGAGACCACCGGAGAAAGCCAGCTGCTGATGCCCGGGCTCCGCTGGACCTGGGCGCTGGCCGACGATATTGTCACAACCAGGCACGGCTTGCGCGCCCTTATAGAAGTAACGGGAGCCCATGAGGATGTCATCTCGGATGCTTCTTTCGCCAAGCTCAAAGGCGAAGGGAAGGCTATTATAACCCCGTTCGAAAACTACCGAATTATCGGCCGGGGCTCGATCGGGACGATACTGGTCGACTCCATTGATTCGCTGCCTCCCTCGATACGATTTTATGCCGGCGGTCAGAAGAGTGTCAGGGGGTACAAATACCGGACTCTCGGTCCCACCGATTCATCGGGTGCGGTGATTGGTGGTAAACTTCTGTTGACCGGGGGTATCGAAGGCGAAAAACAATTCTCCGAGAACTGGCGCGGGGTAATATTTTATGATGCGGGCAATGCCATGAACGATATCAACGTTGATTTAGCCCACGGCGTCGGCGCCGGGATCGGGGTTGTACTGCCGTTTGGCCAGGCCAGACTGGAGTTCGCCTACCCGCTCAACGATGAAGGTGAGGCCCAGTACGTGTATCTCAGCGTCGGTGCCGATCTGTGATCAAGCGCCTCGTCATAGCGGGAATGGTGCTCCTGGCGCTGAGCGCAGCAGCTGCGGCCTTCTTGCTGACCACCTCAAGGGGACTGCAGACGGTGAGCTTCATCGTCTCGAATCTCTCCGCCGGGCGGCTGGTTATTGGCGCTAGCCATGGAAAGATTCTGGGCGATTGGCGGCTTGAACACATCACGGTCCATGCTGACGGGGTGGATGTCTCCATCGACCGCCTGTCCTGCCGCTGGCAGCCTAAACGATTGCTGGACAGGGTTTTCCAAGCTGCGCACCTGTCCCTTGAGAATGTGGAAATCGCCCTCAAGGAGCAGGGCGACGGCGAACCTGCAGGTGGATTTATCCCACCCGACATCACCCTGCCCCTGGCTCTCATCACCAGCCTGGAGATCAAGCAATTGAATGTCGTTACCCTGGGCGGGACTCAGCTGTATACGGTTGATTCTTTCACAGCAAAATTTTCCGCTTCTGGCAACCGACTTGAGTTGCGCGACGTCCTTTTCGCCAGCCAGTATCTGAGTGGTTCCGCCGAGGGCAATCTCGTTCTGTCGGGTAACTGGCCCATCGAGCTGGGTTCACGCTTCCAGTCCAGTCCTCCGGGATGCAGCGCTATCAAGGGGCGGCTAGCGGTGTCTCAGACGCTTGCCCATCCGCAGATGGAGCTGGCCATCAGCGCTCCCGCCCCCCTGCAGCTTGACCTGGGGATTGCCAACTTGTTTGACGCTCCCTCCTTCCGGGCCGTTCTCACGGGATCCTCTGTGGAACTTGGTGGAATCTGCGACAGCTTTCCCGAGGCCCTGGCCGATTTCGACTTGACAGCCGGAGGCGACCTAAAAAACGTCACGGGCAATCTACTGACCACTGTCCAGCCGGCAGTAGGGTTGCCTGTTTCCGCTCAGCTCGATTATGCTTTCGATGGCCAGGCACTGACCATTAACCAGGGAATGCTGGGCTACGGGGAGAATATCTCGGCCATCAGCGGGGCTGTGACATTTGCGCCTCAATTGGCCTGGGATGGTGTGGTGCTCGTCGACTCTTTTAACATCTCGGATCTTGCGCCTGTTCCAGCGACCAGTGTTGACGGCCGTATCAAGGTTTCGGGAACTTTCGATGGTGAACACCTGGCCTATCTTGCCGAGGTGGAGGAGTTCGAGGTATCGGCGGATGAGTTTGATCTGAGCTTGACTGGAGATCTTATCCTGGCCGGAGATCAACAGGGGCTCGAGATCAAATCGTGCAGGATCGATTGCGGAGAAGGGCGAATAGATCTGGCCGGTGCGCTCAGCTGGTCTGACGGGATGCAGTGGCGAACTGAGGTGCAGTTCGATTCTTTCGACCCGTCAGAGATCGGCTCACTACCGGAGGGCAGCGTCAACGGCAGTTTTTCGAGCAGGGGTAGAATCGCAGGAAAGGATATTCTGGTCGAGACTGAGATCAACACGCTGACCGGGGTATTGAGCGGCTACGAGCTGCACGGCGGCGGCACCATGGTCTATCGCGACCAGGTCCTGACCATTGCCGGACTGAACATAACCAATGGCAATAACAGGCTCTATGCAACGGGTACGGTGACCGATGAATTTGACCTCAATTTTCTCTTCAACGGGGCTGAATTGGAGCTCATTCTGCCCCAACTGGGCGGCACCCTGGAAGTCAACGGAGTGCTGGGGGGACCGCGCCACAATCCGCAGGTTCAATTCACGGTAAAAGGTGCGGAGCTGCAGTATCAGGACTATTTTGCCGGCAGCGTGGCGGCCGATATTGATCTGGCACCGGCTGATATGTCGAGCAGGAGTGCACTCAGGATAGAAAACCTGGATCTGGCCGGAATGCGAGCCGAGGAGCTCACCCTGAAAGCCGAGGGCACCATGGCGTCGCACCAGCTGGATGCAAAACTGGCCCTGGAGCGGGTCAGTCTCGAAGCCGAGGCCAGCGGCAGTGTCGAAGGCCGAGGCTGGCAGGGAGAGATCGGCGGGATCGTACTTAGAGATTCTCAATTCGGCATCTGGAGACAGCAGGAGGCGAGCACACTGCTGCTGGCGGCGGAATCTGCACGCCTTGAAAGAACCTGCCTGGCTGGGGGAACAAACCTGATCTGTGCGGCAGCAGACTGGGACAAATCCGGAGGCTGGTCGCTGGCGCTCGATGACCTGAGACTGGCGCTGAACAGCCTGAATGACTGGGGAATCATCGATCAGAAGATCGAAGGAGTAATCTCCGCCAACTTCCAGGCGGCGGGCCACGACAAATCCATAGTTTCGGGTTCCGGCAGCGTCAGTCTGCCTGAACTGGAAGTGGATCTGGGGCCCAACCCTTACTATGAACAGTTCAAATGGTACGACACCCGGTTGACCCTCATCATCCAGGATGAAGAGTTGAAGACAAATTTTCACACACGGTTCATTGATGACAGCCGGCTTGATGGGACTGTCATCCTGCCGGGCGGAATGGGAGCTGCTGACGGTTTCGCAGGGATGCCGCTGCGGGGAACTGTCGAGGCTGATATTAAAGATCTTGACATCCTGAGTGTCGTCACTTCGAACTTTCTGCTGCCCGAGGGCAGTCTCTCGGCCATTCTCAATCTTGACGGCACGCTTGGAACCCCCCAGGTTTCAGGAGATGTCCTGCTCCAGGATGGCGAACTGAGGATACCCATGCTGGGCGCACACTTATTCGAGGTGGCCGGTACCATGGGCCTTGAAGGCCGCCGGCTGGTGCTCGACCTGAACGGCAGGTCCGGCAACGGCACAATCGGGGCCGCGGGGTTGTTTGATTTTGGCACTGAGCCCTGGCAGGGCAGTCTCACCATTTCCGGTGTGGACGCCGAACTGATCAACCGCAGGGCGATAACGCTGACCGCCGATCCGGAACTTGAACTGGAGATAGGACCGTTGGGTGGCTCGCTGGTGGGCAAAGTGGCCGTTTCACAGGCCCTGATTGAAGTGGAAAAAATAGATCGCTCGGCCTCTGAATCGAGCGACGTCGTCTTCGTAGACACAGCTGCGGAATCATCTTCCTGGCCGTTTAACTACGATATAGACGTGGCTCTTGGCAAGGATGTCCAGGTTAAAGGCCATGGCCTGGCGGGCAGGCTCGAGGGGCGGTTGAATGTGGCCAGCAATCCCAGCAACATTACCGTTGGCCGTGGTTTTCTGGATATTGCCGATGGTAGTTTCGCTATTTACGGCAGTCCCTTGACGATCGACAGGGGACGGTTGTCTTTCAATGGGGGTCCGGTTGACAACCCGGGCCTCGATATCAAGGCCTCGAAAAAGCTGGAAACAGCCGGGTTCGGCTCCGAAGGCGTGGAAGTGGGGGTCTACGTTATCGGCAGCGCTGCCGATTTCGAGATTGAACTCTTTGCGGTACCATCCATGGAAGATAACGATATACTGGCCTATATTCTCCTCGACAAACCTTTGAGCAGGGACGGCGACGCGAGTGCCGGACTGGTCAGTGCTGCCGCCCAAGCCATAGGCCTGGGAAAAGGCACGAGGCTGCTCAGCGATGTCAGTTCCATACTGCCCATTGACGATATCCGGGTCGAAGGCAGGATGGAGAGTGAGGAAACATCTTTGGTCGTCGGTAAAAATCTTTCCGAGCAACTCTCGGTGAGCTATGATTACAACCTGTTTAAAAATGCCGGGTCCTTCAGAGTGCGCTATGAGTTCGGCAAGGGCTTCTCTGTAGAGAGCAGAAATTCCATGGAGTCAAACGCAGTCGAACTGTTGTACTCGCTGGAGAGGTAACCCGATTTATACCCGAAGGGACCGGAATAATATCATTTATTGGGAATCGACATGAGGCTACAGGAACAGATATCTGGTGAGTTGCAGACGGCAATCAAAAACAGGGATCGGGTCAGGACCGATGCGATCAGGGTGCTTATCGGCGAGTTTCAACGCCAGCCTGACAAGGAGCTGAGCGATCAACAGGTTGCGGGCATCATCAGGAAACTGATAAAATCGGAGAAGGATCTGCTGGCCGTTTCCGGGGCTCAGGACACGGGCTTTACAGAAGTCCTGGAGGGGTATCTGCCCAGGCAGGCAAGTGAGGAAGAAATCAGGAAATGGATTGCCGAGAACATAGACTTCCGTGAGTTCAACAATAAAATGCAGGCCATGAAACCGATCATGGCGCACTTTGCCGGCAACGCAGACGGCACCACGGTCAAAAAGGTCCTCCAGACCTTCGACGGCTGAACCGCCGGCTCCCGCGCGCACCCTCTAGCTGAGACAGGTCTGAAGATGTTCAAGCGCTTGAAAAATAAAGAGAAGATTCTTATCCTCGGGCTTGGCGGGGTGGGCTACTACCTGGCCAAGCGGCTGCAGCATGAAGAATATGCGGTGACCGCCATCGAACCCGACCCGGAACGTTACCGGTACGGCGATGAAACACTTGATGTTCGCCTGATCCGCGGTGAGGCGATGGATATTGACTGCTGGCGGGAAGCGGATGCCGCGAGCATGGCCTGCGTTATCTGCGTCACCGACAATGACGCGGTCAATATGATGTCCGCCCAGATAGCCGACAAGTTCGGCATCCCCTACAAGATTGTCAGGGTCCACTCTCTGCAGTTCGGGCTGCCGGGATCCCTGCTTGGCGGCGATGATCTGAAGATCGACCTGCTGATCCATCCCGAGGAAATGGTGGCCCAGGAGATAACCAGGGTGATTAAACTGCGCCACGGCAACGAAGTAATAGAGAGTGCCGATCAGAAAATTCAACTGCTGGCCGCCAGGATTACCCATGACTCCCAGTTTGCCGACCAAAAGCTCAAAGATATCTCCCTCAAATATTCAACCTTTGCCTTTCGGGTGGTGGCCGTGGCCAGGGGCATCACCACCATTATCCCCGACGGCGAGTTCGAAATTCTGCCCCACGACCAGATCGTAGTGATGACCGACAGTGAACATTTGCCCGAAATGATGAAAATCGCCGGTGTTCCACAGGGACTGCGGCAGCGGGTGTTGATTGTCGGCGGCGGCCGGATTGGCTGCCGGGTGGCCGAACTGTTGAAAAAATCGGTCGAGATCACCCTGATCGAACGGGATGGAGAACGGGCCCGGGAACTTGCCGGTCTGCTGACCCATGTGCAGGTGCTGCACGGTGACGGTTCCAAGGCCGATGTCCTCAACCTGGCGGGCGTCCAGGATATCGATACCTTCATTACCACCACCGGCAGCAACGAAACCAATATCATGAGTTCACTGCTGGCCAAAAATATGATGTCGGGCGGCAACAACAACGGCAACGGTAACGGCACCGAAAAAACCATTGCCGTGGTCAGCAAAGAGGATTATCAGGTGCTGGCGGCCACCATCGGGCTCGATATCGCCCTGAATAAAAAAGTGATGGCGGCTGGTGAAATCATGAAGCATATCCGCCGTAGCGAACTGATCTCTGCCGCCCACCTGCACGGTTTCGATGCCGAGGTGGTGGAACTGGTGGCGGCGCCCGGTTCTCCGATCACCAAAAAGCCGCTCGCCAAACTCGATCCCTCCTATCAAGGCAAGCTGTTGATCGGCGGTGTCTATCGCGACGGTGTGTGGCAGGTGGCGGTTGGCAGTACCCATATCGCCGCCCACGAGCGGGTCATCGGAGTCTGCCTGTCGATGCAGCTCAAAGAGATGAGAAAGCTGTTTTCTGTGTGATTACCCGCACCCCGATCGGCGGCAGCGCTGCGTGCCGCAATTACGAGACTCTGCCCGCTGTCTTCCAGTTGGCTGCCTCAGGCGTCGACAGCCACCCCTGTCATTTTCAACCAGGTTGACAATCGAACTGGCTTTCTCCTGCCATCGTGAATAATTAAGAATAATCTATCAACGAAGGCGGGCCCTGGTGGGTTCTCATCTTCACTGCAGCAGGAGAATTAAATGCAAAGATATCTAAAAATATTCGTTATTTTATCACAAGTTCTTGGGGCGGGACCTCTCTCTTCCATGGCGCTGGCCGCAGCAACCCCGATCACCGGCTCTGCCGGCTCAGTTCTGCAGGTGGAAGAATACGCGGTATTTGATGAGCCCTGGGCCATGACTTTTCTGCCCGGCGGCGATCTGCTGGTTACCGAGAAATCCGGCACTCTATTGCTGGTCAGCGCCGACGGTAAATCAAAAACCGCGGTGGCCGGGGTACCGGAGGTGGCCTACGGAGGGCAGGGAGGGCTGGGTGATATTATACTCCACCCAGAATATGAGAATAATTCCATTGTCTACCTCTCCTATGCCGAGCACGGCCGCAACGGCAAAAAGGGAGCGGCGGTGGCCATGGCACGTTTTGACCACGATCCCTCCAGGCCGGCGCTGAATGACCTCGAGGTTATCTGGCGTCAGCACCCCAAAACCACCGGCAGCGGCCACTACTCGCATCGCCTTGCCTTCAGTCCCGACCTCAAACTGTTTATCACCTCCGGTGAGCGGCAGAAACAAAAACCGTCCCAGGACATGACCCAGAATCTCGGCAAGATTATCCGGCTTAATCCGGATGGCTCGGTGCCCCCGGACAATCCCTACCAGGATAAAGGGAAACTGGCGCTAACCTTCTGGTCAATCGGCCATCGCAATCTCCTGGGGATCGCCTTTGACCGCGACGGGCGTCTGTGGACCCACGAAATGGGACCGCGGCATGGTGACGAGTTTAATCTTATCGTTCCCGGAGATAATTACGGCTGGCCTCTCGTTTCCTGGGGGGATCAGTATTCGGGCACCGATATTCCCGATCACGACACCCGTCCCGATCTTAATGCTCCAGAAATCTACTGGGTACCCACCGTCGCACCATCGGGCCTGATCATCTACAGCGGGGCGATGTTTCCAGAATGGCGCGGCCAGGCATTTATCGGCGGCCTGGCCTCGAAGTCGCTGCTGCGCATCAAGATTGAGGGCGACAGCGCCGAAGAAGTCGAGCGCTTCTCGATGGGCAAGAGAATCCGTGAGGTGGAGCAGGGCCCCGAGGGGGCAATATGGGTTCTGGAGGACAAGAGCGGCGGCCGCCTGCTGAAACTCTCGAAAAACTAGTCGGTCATCCTCCGAATATCCTGCCGATAAGTAAGGTTGCGAGTAGGCCAAGATGGGCGCTCAGGGCGAGCCCAAATATTCCTCGATAGGCAAACCTTCAATTGTTAGGCTTAGTGCTTATGCTTCTAGTATGGGGCGCAGTAGGTTGCTTGGATTAATTGCCTGGTTTTTTCATAGTCTTAAAAGTTCCAGGTAGTTGCTCAGGTGGCGCAGACAAGGTCTACAAAGGAGGACGAGGCTATGGCTATTATCACTATTTCCCGGCAGGCAGGAAGTTTGGGCGATGAGATAGCCAGGGAAACGGCCCGCACGCTTGACTACGATTTCATAGAAAAAGTTCAAATTAGTGAGATTCTCTCGAGGCTTGGCTTCTCGACATCGGAGATTGACAGGCTTGATGAGAAAAGGCCTTCTATCTGGCAAACCCTTACCATACAGAAAGAGTTGTTCGCCAATTACATTCAAGCTGCGGTATACGAGCTTGCAACACGAAAAAATGTAGTGATCGTCGGACGAGGGGGGCAGGTAATATTAAAAGATATACCAGGGGTTTTGCATGTAAGGATCATTGCTCCCTATGCGTTGCGAGTAAAACGATTAATGGAGCAAAGAGGATATAAAGAAGATGACGCCCAGCGGATCCTGCGGCAAAGAGATCGAGACTCGTCGGGATATCTAAACACCTATTTTGACGCCAATTCGTATGACAGTGACCTGTATGATTTAATCCTCAATACCCGGGTGCTGACAATGGAAAGGTGTGTCGAAACTATCGCCTGCGCAGTTGCTGAAGATGCGATCAAAGAAGGCCCACCCACATCAGAATTACTCTATGACCTGGCGCTGAAATACAAGGCGAAGGCAGCTATTTTGAAAGTCAACGGTGGGGGAGATATTATAAATCTGGAACTGCGCAACGGCGTTGCCACACTTTCGGGATTGGTTGAGTCCTCGGCTGCCAAAAATGATTGTGAAAGGGCCTTACTGGAGATTCAGGGTATTAAATCAGTAAATAACGACTTGGGGGTCCGAAGTAGCGATGGGCGTATACTTTGATTCGGCATTATCGCCTGCGCTTTCCAATAGATAAATCACCACCACCAGTGCTGCTGCTTCTGTAAGGGGAATCCGCCGGCCTCCCGGCTAAATTGCACTCGGTTCCGCTTGAATTATTTTTGCTTTTAATCAGTACTGCGCTGGATCGACTGGTACAACCGTTTTACCAGGGCCTGATTGTACCCATGCGAAGTCATATTGGCGACGATTCGCCCTCTGATGGGGAAACCGAGTAAATTAAGGTCTCCGAGCAGGTCCAAAATCTTGTGGCGGACGAATTCGTCGGGATAGCGAAGCTCCGTGTTCAGGACCTTGCCTTCATGCATGATTATATGGGAATTGAGATAACCGCTGCCCACTTTTCCGAGCCTCTGGGCCATCTCGATATTTTCGAAGGTATTGAATGATCGAGCGGGGGCTATGTCTTCTGCAAAAGATCCTTTTTCAGGGTTGAACGTATACAGCTGTTCACCTATGGGCTGAGGGTAATCCACACGCATCACTATTTCAAAACCCTCGAAAGGTTCCGCATAGACGTGTTTTTCATGGCTTTTTTCCTTGCCCACCACCACTTTTTTCCTGATCACGGCAACCTTGGCAGGTGCTTGCTGTTCCACAATCCCCACCTTGGCTATGAGGTCATTAAAGTCCTTGGCTGAGCCATCTACGTTGGGTATCTCGTCATCCACCTTGATGAGCACATTGGTTATGCCGTAGATGGAAAAGGCAGCCATCAGATGTTCAACTGTGCGAACCTGCTGTCTGCCGTTTTCCAGGGTGGTTGAGTTGGCGGAGAACATTTTCCCTGGATCGGTTTGAGAAAAGTTTTCAAGCGAAGTGATATGTCCGGGGATGGTCTGACCGTCCAGGGTTTGAAAGACAATGCCTTCATTCACGCCCAGAGGACTCAAAATAATACCCGTTTTCCGACCACTTAGAAGCCCCACCCCATTAAGGACAATGTTTTCACCGATGGTACGTTGAGGGTCGGTAGAAACGACCACATCTACCGTACCGGCAGGGGTGGAAGATTTCTGATCTGTATCGTCCAGTCCTTTCTCCACCAGAGCCGTCGCCCCGTTTCTTGAGGGTCGATGAGTAATGGCAGAGTCCACTTTCTCGAGCAGAGCTTCAAGGTGAAGCGGTTTCTCCATGAAATCGAAAGCTCCGGCTTTTATGGCGGTGACTGCCGTTTCGATCCCGGCATGGCCGCTCATCATGATGACCGGCAGCGCTGGGAAGCGGTTGTGTAAACGCTTCAGAAGTTCCAATCCGTCAACACCCGGGAGCCATATATCCAGCAGGACCAGAGAGGGTTCCTGGGCGTCGAGGCTCTGCCAGAAGCTTTCTGCATCCTGAAAGGCAACGGTCTTATACCCCTCGTCTGCCAGAATTCCCGAGACGGTGGAACAGATCTGAGGTTGATCATCTACTATACAAATTGGGTTCATATCTAGTGGTTCCAGCTAATAATAAAAATCACCTATAAACATCTTATTATAAATGATTTTGCCAAATAGTGCTGTGAAGATAGTTATGATATGAGCAATATTCCACTATTTTTCCTGGGAGGATGATTTTATTTATACTGGAAATTCCCCAGTCCGCCTTGCTTCCTCAGGGGAAGGAATAAAAAAGAGGTTGAGCCGTATGACCTTGTCGCCTGCCAATTCAATCGTTGCGGAGGCGACCATGTTTTCCCTGCTGTATTGGGAGAGAACGGCGCATGGCCGGGTACGGCCCGATTTGTGAATTTCTCCCAATTCAGCCCAGATCGGAGCATCATCGGCGATCTTTTCCAGATTCTTCGCCAGGTACTCCAGCATACCCTGTTTCCCCTGTACCGGTTCAGATTGAACCTGTGATTTCAGCTCAATATCATCAGCGATATATGGTTCGAAATATTTCAGGTTTCGATTGTTCATCATCCGGGCATACGCTTTTATTGCGTCGTACTCTGTAAGTGCCATGGCGTGTTCCTTCTTATCGGTCTCTCACTGAGCAGATAAGGTTGGTGTTAACGATATATAACAACATAAGAATTCTTTCCGGCAGGGCCGCAGTCTCCTGTAATACAATACTATTCTTCATAGGGGCTTGCATGAGATCAGCGCTTGCCGAAAGAGGGGTTTGCTATCAGAATCACGACAGCCAGAAACATAAAAAGGGCAAGAGCTACAAAACCGGACCAACCGATTCCCAAATCACCCAAAACGCCCACCAGAGCCGGTACCACCCCGGATCCTACAATCATGCCCACGGTGACCACCAACGCGGTGGTAACGTTCTGGTACCAGGCCTCGCCAATCTCGGCCAGACATGACAACTGGGCGGGAAACATGACTGCGATCAGAGCCGGCTGGAAGACCACGACAACTGCAAGCAGGCGGCCCTCAGCCACGCTGATCAGCCCGGTCAACAGGCCGGTGAACAGCAGGACCATGATGATGGTGTTTCTCTTCCCCATATATTTTATTATGGGTCCTGCCAATAACAATATGGAGATACTGATAAGGCGCGACAGCGTCACCAGCGAATTCACCTGTTCCGCCGACCAGGTTGAGTGCTCCACCAGATAGGCCGGTAATATGGAGTACACCCCGTGCAGGCCTGCCAAAGAGGTTGAAAACATGAGCATACCCAGGTAGGCATGCGGCAGACGAAGAATAGTGCCCATGGTGCTTAAGTTCGGTTTGGCGCCGCTGCCACTTCCCGGAGTACCCAAGAAGTAAAACGCAATCGCGGCAATACCGGCAAGGCCGGCGAGCACCAGGAGCACACCGCGCCACCCCAGCAGGGGAACGGCAGCCAGCACGATCAGCGGGGCCAGCAGCACGGCGCCGTTGGAGCCGAGTTCATGAAAAGAAAAGGCGGTGCTTCTCTTTTCGATGCTGATTTTGCTGTTTATCATGGCGATTCCGGAGGGGGCATAGGTCCCGCCGCCGGCCCCTATACAAATCATTCCGCACGCCAGTATCACCCAATTGCCTGCACTGGCCGAAATAACCAGACCGACAATTATCATGAGGAGCGCGGCCACCACCGTAGTGCCGTGCCCGAACCAGGCGGTCAGGTAACCGGAAAAGATCATCACCAGTGAAAAACTGATGCTGACCAGCAGAAACAGCGTACCCACCGTGGCGAGTGAAATCGACAGTTCTTCCTGAAGATAGGGCATCAGGGGAGAAAATATCGCCCGCCCAACCACAGAGAAAAATACGGCAATGATCAGCAGGAAGATGAGCACACCACCTCCCGGTCCGTGCCGAATGGTTCTGTCGATTTTTTCAGTCATAGGGGGGTTATACTGTTTTTGTGGGGTTTTGCTATATCGGTCTGCTGGTCGAATGCGATTATGGCTTAAAATTGTGCCACTCTGGAAAGGCTGAAACTTCAATCATTATAACCCTTTCTAAAGTAGATGGTGGCACTGCAACCTTCCTTACTGGTGAACCTCCCAGAAACTATAGTTGTTCCGCGACCCAGATGATCGGTACCAAAAGGCGAGGGCAGTACTTACCTTTCAACTTGTAATTATTTTTCTGGGCCAAACGTTTCCTTTAGGAAAATGAAAATTACAGTAGTGCAATGGGCGGTATTTTCCATTCCCTGCAGATAAGAGAAATCAACGCACAAACTATCATGCCAATCAGTTTAGGGGTGTACTTATGAAAATTGGCGTACCAAAAGAAACTCATGAAGGCGAACGCCGAGTTGCAACCACACCGGATGTAGCCGTGCTTATCCAGAAGCTTGGCTTTGAGGTAGCGGTCGAATCAGGGGCCGGCGCGGCAGCGAAATTCACCGACGATGCCTATCTGGATGCGGGTGCTGAACTTGTCGATGATGCCTCAAGTCTTTATGACCAGTCAGATATCATCTTGAAAGTTCGGGCTCCGGGAATCAGTGAGTGCGAGCTTTTACAAGAAGGACAGACGCTGATCAGTTTTATTCAGCCGGGTCAAAATGAAGAATTGATGAACGTTCTGGCGGCACGCAGGATCTCGGTGCTGGCAATGGACTCTATCCCGCGAATTTCAAGGGCTCAGAAAATGGATGCCTTGAGCTCCATGGCAAATATCGCCGGGTATCGGGCTGTTGTCGAGGCTGCGCAGCATTTCGGCAGATTCTTTACCGGCCAGATTACCGCCGCGGGAAAGATACCACCGGCGAAGGTATTGGTTATCGGTGCTGGAGTCGCCGGCCTTTCGGCAATCGGTGCTGCCAAAAGCATGGGGGCGATCGTTCGAGCCTTCGATACCCGCCCTGAAGTCAAAGAGCAGGTCGAGAGCATGGATGGTGAATTCCTGATGCTCGACTTTGCCGATGAGGATGGCACGGGAGTGGGTGGTTATGCCAAGGTCATGAGCGCTGAATTCATCGAGGCGGAGATGAAGCTTTTCGCAGAACAGGCGCGTGAAGTTGACATCATTATCACCACTGCGCTTATACCAGGCAAACCGGCACCCGAGCTGGTCACCGAGGAGATGGTGACCAGCATGAAAGAGGGGAGCGTCATCGTCGACCTGGCGGCGGAAATGGGAGGCAACTGCAAACTTACCGAAGCAGACAAGGTTCTTATCAAGCACGGGGTTACCATTATCGGCTATACCGACCTTCCTTCCAGGCTCGCCACCCAGTCCAGCCAGCTCTATGCTACCAACCTGCGTCACCTGCTGACCGATCTGACCCCTGAGAAGGATGGGCAGATCAATATAAATATGGATGATGAGATCATTCGCGGGGCAACGGTAATCAAGGATGGGGAAATAACCTGGCCCCCACCGGCCCCTCAGATCTCGGCTGCTCCGGCCCAACCGACCGCTGCACCCGTTGTCGAAAAAGCGGAACAGAAAAAGAGGCGCCCTTGGGGCCCGCTGCTGGCCCTAGTCGCCGGCGCTATCGCCATGCTGGGGATCGGAAGCGTCGCGCCCCCTGCGTTCATGTCACACTTTACCGTGTTCGTGCTGGCCTGTTTCGTGGGCTATATGGTCATCTGGAACGTGACTCCGTCGCTGCACACTCCTTTGATGAGTGTCACCAATGCCATCAGCTCGATCATCATAATCGGTGCCCTTCTGGAGATTTCATCCGACAATGGTCTCATTGTCCTACTCGCCGCTGTCTCGGTTCTCATAACCAGCGTCAATATATTTGGCGGCTTTGCGGTCACTCAGCGGATGCTGTCCATGTTCAGGAAATAGGAGAATGCTCATGTCACAGGGAATTGTTACGGTCGCTTATATCGGTGCGATTATCTTATTTATCCTTGCCTTGGGCGGTCTCAGCACCCAGGAGACATCCAGAAGGGGAAATCTGTACGGCATGTCCGGCATGGCCCTGGCCCTGCTGGCCACTTTGATCGGCGTCGTTTCTGACAACTACTTCATATTATTTATCGGAGTACTCATCGGCGGCTCCATCGGTCTGCTGCTGGCTAAAAAGGTTGAGATGACGCAGATGCCCGAACTGGTGGCCATTTTACACAGCCTTGTGGGGATGGCGGCTGTGCTGGTAGGGTTTGCCAACTTCATGGACCACACCATCGTCTTGACCGGAGTTGAGAAGACAATCCACGATGTGGAGACCTATCTCGGTATCCTCATCGGCGCCCTGACCTTCTCCGGCTCAGTTGTTGCGTTCCTCAAACTAAGCGCCAGGATCAGCGGCAAACCGCTGACCCTGCCCTTCAGGCACTGGTTCAATCTCACTTTGCTGCTCTTGGCAATCTGGCTCTGTTTCAGGTTTGTCGATCTGTCTGCAGCCGGCGGCGGTATGTTGCCACTGATCGCCATGACTATCATCTCCCTGGTCTTTGGCGTACACATGGTCATGGCCATTGGCGGCGCGGACATGCCGGTGGTGGTTTCCATGCTCAACAGTTATTCGGGTTGGGCCGCCGCCGCCACGGGTTTTATGCTGAGCAACGATCTGCTGATTGTCGTCGGGGCCCTGGTTGGCAGCAGCGGTGCGATCCTGAGCTATATCATGTGCCGGGCGATGAACCGCAATTTTATCTCGGTTATCGCCGGAGGCTTTGGCACCTCAGGAGGTGAAATAACTGAGGGTTCCGAAGGGGAGGCCGGTGAAGTAGTGGCCATAGAAGCGGTAGAGGCAGCCGAGCTGCTGCTTGAGGCCAAAGAAGTTATGATCATCCCTGGTTATGGTATGGCTGTGGCCCAGGCCCAGCACGTGGTAAACGACATTACCCGGAAACTGCGAGACAAGAAGATTAACGTACGTTTCGGCATCCATCCGGTTGCCGGCCGCATGCCTGGTCATATGAACGTATTGCTTGCCGAGGCCAAAGTACCCTACGACATCGTCTTCGAGCTTGATGAAGTCAACGATGATTTTCCCAAGGTGGACGTTTCAATCGTCATTGGCGCCAACGATATCGTCAACCCGGCGGCCCAGGAGGTACCGGACAGTCCGATCGCCGGCATGCCTGTACTGGAGTGCTGGAAAGGCAAGACCACCATCGTCCTGAAGCGTTCCATGGCTACCGGGTATGCGGGTGTGGCAAACCCTTTGTTCTATAAAGAGAACACCAAGATGTTGTTTGGCGACGCCAGGGAAAGCCTAGGTGCCGTCTTCAAGCACCTCGAGTGATATTCCCCCATACACGAGGTGATGACAAATGGCTTGGGCTGTTCAGCCCATTACTAAGCCCATATGACTGGCAGCCTGTGCTTAATCTCGCCTGTCATCAGCAGAACTGCCCAAGACAGGGCGAGCCTTCACTATGCATCAGATAACAGTCGATGAGCTTGGGACACTTGTAGCCTTCCCACTCACGATCAACATCGTAACAGATCACTACGGGCCCGGCTGCTAATTAACCACCGCGCATAGCCACATAGTGGCATTTTTTGTGTGTATTGGGTGGTTATATTATCAGTAAAGAACTCTTGCGTTGTAAGGGGTTCCTCTGAGTGGACTACCCGGTCGGTCAGTATTTCGATAAATCTATAAACAGGGGGGAAATACTATGACTGGAAAAAACGAAATATTGAATTTTCAGAAGATGTGGACCTGGCTTTACGGCTACCCTGCGCATAACAGGGACTACTACATGAAGCATGTGGCAAAACTCGATGAGCACTGGATTAATAGTTGCCCGCTATGCAACAGCAGCGAGGTGAAAGACTGCGACGGCTGCGAGATGCTCTGGAAATCAGACAAGGGTTCGCTGTGTACCGACTCCAGTTCACCGCTTTATAAATGGCAAAATACTGGAACAGATCACCCGGATGACCGCTGCTACTATGCAAGTCAGACTGCGGTGCTTGCCATGAAGTTTCTTCAGGAGCACCCCAGGTAGGATTGCGGCCTAGCAGCGTGATCACAAAATAATATTCTCATCCAGTTCCAGGGTAGAGGATCAAACTGCCAGTGGAATTGTCAAATACCGCACACCGCCACATTGTTCCGTTTATTTGTTAGGAAGTGTGACTATCTTTAAATTCTGACCATCACCTCACGCCTCATGGCAGCATCTCAAAGCGACGACCTGTCGCACAAATGAAGGAGGGTGATAATCATGGTCAACCAGACGAGAACCATTAAATCAGTTTTGTTGGGGGCACTGGTCGCACTTCTCTTGGCTTTCTGCCTGGGGGCAGTTTCTGGGTGTGGGCCAGGAACTGCTGGTTTTGACTGGCACAGCGGGGAAATGGAAAGAGAGCCAACACCAGCGGATCAGTAAAACTATTCAAACATTACTTTGATCTGGCAGCTCTACGATGTTTAGGATGGTATCTGTCAGATCAGTAATAAATTGAAACATTCAAATCTGATACTATCTCATTTTTTCTGAAATTATGCAGTTGAATGTTCTCTAAGGCTCCAGCAGTTAAAATGTACCTTCATGATAGTCTGAATAAATTTTTCAGTTAACAAGATGGGCTCCTCCGCCCAACCAACCTTAGGCGGGCCATGAAACGCAGCTTGGATCTAAAATTTTTGCTGGTATGTGCATTGATATTGAGCGGCTGTGCATCTAAAGCAGATAGCACAGGTTCAAACGATGATAGAAAAATAAAGTTGTTGCTAATAAACGAAGAAATGGTGTGCCGGGAGGTCGTGACTAATAAGATGTGGCAGTTCACAAAGGAGGGACCATTTCCTTCGCTGGAGATTGCCAAGCGATATGCGGCTGAGTTGGAACTGGGTGGTTATGACGATTGGCGGCTGCCAACCAAAGCAGAATTGTTCGACTTGTTCTATCAGCATTATTGGAAGAGCGACGGAAACTGCGTGATGAATCACAAGGGTGAGTTTTGGGCAATTTCTGGAAACCAAGAGTCATCTCTGGGGCACTGGGAAGATGATCTGTTATGCGGTCCAGAATTCAAATTTGTCGACTCACACAAAGAAGATGGTTTCGTTCGGGCTGTTCGCCCCTGATAATGTCGCCGGGTGATTTTCTGGTTTTAAGTATAGAATATTAAATAAAAAATATAAATTAATCGGTACTGCCATAAGGCTTCATTTATGGGGTGCGGGATGGTTAATCCGTAGTGCTGGGGACCCATTTCCTAACTCTTGATATTCTTCGCACATGTACACTACAAAATGAAGGATGAGCGGTCTTCCTTCACTTTGTGAAATTGGCCAAATGACCGTCAGTATATTTTCAACTAAGAGAGGAGGAAGTCATGCCAACATTTGTGAGCCTGGTAAACCTAACTGATCAGGGAATAAAAAATGTCAAAGAATCGCCCCAGCGCTTTGAAGCGTTTCAGGCGATGGCTGAAAAAGCAGGTATTAACATCAAGAGTGTCTACTACACCCAGGGACAATACGACATGGTGACGATCCTTGAGGGATCAGATGAAGCGGCTATGGTAGCGTTCCTTAAACTGGTCTCTCTAGGCAATGCGCGCACTCAGACGATGCGGGCGTTCTCGGTGGATGAGATGAAAGGATTTATAAGCATGATGCCTTGAGGCGCATCAAACTGTCGCAAGAGCAATGAGACTATTCCTCGTATGGGCATACACCAGCCCCATGCAAAGGTCGATGTACCCAATTAATGGGGTTGGTGTCAGCCATCTCCGACTTTTAGATAGACTGGAAGAGGAGCTGGCCTGCCGGTTCTTGATCCGTAGAGATCACACGGATACAACCAATGCTGTTTTGACTTTTAAGTTCGAAATTCTGGAAAAATCTGATCTATTTCATCTAGTGCGTCTTTGTACTCTGCATACTTTTCTTGCAGAGCGGAGCGGCGGCGCTTTGATTTAGTTGCCACAATATCAACAGCAGAATCTACAGACTTACCATTCTTGACCAGCCTGTGTATGTGCTCTACCTCCTCTATCTCGGCGATCCAACCCTCTTGCCGGTTACTTTTATCTTTGACTATGTTGATCAGATAACTTCGGAGTTGCTTGTCTAACAAATCATTTGACTTGTCAAGTCTGTTAATTTGCGCGAGCAGCATATTTTTTAAGGAAGGCTCTTTCATATTCTGGGCCTCATAGCCAAAAGGAGGTGATGAATCATCCCTTTCAATAATTCTACTTTGCCCTCACTAGCTAGTCAATTTCATCTGAGCAATTTTCATCTGAGCAATTCCCTGAGGACTCTGCACAAAATTGCGTGTGGAATTCTCTAGTAAACCAGTTTCTCTGTTTCGGTGTGCTCCCCTTAACCATTGAAAAACACTATTTTCCAACCGAGGATTCTTCCAGAAGGTTTTGCCCCTGACCAGGATTGAACCAACCCGCTATCATTTGGCTGACCCAACCAAAAGACCGTGTTCTTTGTCCTGCTCAGAGGAGGGAACACTGCCCGACCACATCTCTTTCGCTTCTGCCTTAATCGTGCTTAGAGTCTTTTCCAGGCAGTGAGGGAAAAATGAGACCGGCATGCAGATAGGCGACCTGGTTATTGCTGACCATCCTGAAGGTAAATCCAGTATACTGACTCGATGCTACGGCATTGTTCTTGAGATATCAAAGGCAGGTTGTGTGACAATAAAACTGGCCGATGGTTCGGTGATCAGACGTCGGTGCAATTCCGTCGCAGTGTATGTTCACCCGCCATCAAACTGGCAGGAACTGTTTGAACGACAGGAAGTTCTTTTCAGCCATGCCCGGTATCCATTGATGAGTCCTTCTTCAGCAGCA
>JAHEER010000017.1:0-32698 GCA_024640625.1 Desulfobulbaceae bacterium | reverse complement strand
ACACATCGACTGAGAGTAGATAATTATTAAAGGATAATTCAAGATGTACATACCAGATTCTATTACAAGCAAGAGCGATTACCAGGAATGCGCCAGATTCCATGGACATACCTGTATGGGGCTGACCATTGGCTATTTAGCCGCTACGTGTGCCCTCGAGCATCTGCAGGTAAAAAGGGCCATTGATGAGGAATTGGTTGCCATTGTTGAAAACGATGCCTGCTGCTGTGATGCGGTACAGGTTTTAACGGGGTGTACATTCGGCAAAGGCAACTTTTTCTTTAAAGACCATGGAAAAATGGCTTTCACCTTTGGCAACAGATCAACGGGTAAGTCAGTCAGACTTGTGCTCAGGCAGGAGGTGTTGAATCCTCCCGAGGAAGAGAGCAGATTGCGCACCTTGATACACTCGGGAGAAGCCTCATCTGGCGAGATACGCAGATACGAAAAACTCTCAGAAAGCCGGTTAAAAGATCTTTTTGCCGCGGGTCCCCATACTTTTTTCGATATTCAGGAATTGGCTGATCCACTGCCGCCTAACGCAACCATCGCCCAATCGATAGCCTGCGACAGCTGTGGTGAGATGGTTATGGAGACCAAATTAGAAGATCACAATGGTCGAAAACTATGCCGGGCATGCGAGCTTTAGATGATATCGACCTCATCCACTGATAGGCACTGATCTTGTGCTGAAACGGACTGCTTTTTACCCTTAACCTCATCGTCGCAGAAAAGATACCATTCTACCTGATTGTTCTGAACGCATCCCCCGAAAAGAGCGGTGATGTGCCTATCTGATTCTGACAGCTGTTTCTGGTCATAGAAGGCTGCCCTAACAACCTCGGTTCCCGGCTCTAATATTCTCTCAGATGAGTGAGTTTCGGCCGCGGCCGGCGGACGATGCCGCCAAACCTTTTCAGGGGTTGGATCTGACACCTTCCCTACCGGTAATTTTTAAGCTATGTTGTAGTCTGGGATCGTGACTTGACCAGGCTGCCCGGCCAGCCTGGTTAACGGGGTAACATCCCCCAGGCTGTTTCTCTTCAATCCGAAACGAACCACATATCATCGAGGTGAGGCTGCTATGGTAGATATCAAGCACAGCACTATTCTCGAACTCTACGAACTGAGAAAACACGCATTCTCCGGCGGGGGCGACAAGCGCATCGAACTGCAGCACCAGCGCGGCAAGCTTACCGCCCGGGAACGACTGCAACTGCTCCTCGACGAAGGGTCATTCGAGGAAATCGACAGCCTCAAGGTGGGCCGGGGAGAAATGGTCGGCGGCACCAAGAGCCATCCCGGAGACGGGGTTATCACCGGGCACGGCACCATCAACGGGCGGGAGGTGTTCGTCTTCAGCCAGGATTTCACGGTGGTGGGCGGCTCACTGGGGGAGGGCCATTCGCAAAAGATCTGCAAGGTTATGGACCTTGCCCTGCAGGTTGGTTCCCCAATTATCGGCATCAACGATTCCGGCGGGGCGAGAATCCAGGAGGGTGTCGACGCACTTGCCGCGTACGGCGAGATTTTCCACCGCAACGTATTTGCCAGCGGGGTGATCCCGCAAATCTCATGCATCATGGGACCATGCGCCGGCGGCGCCGTCTACAGTCCGTCGATGACCGATTTTGTCTTCATGGTCGAGCAGACCTCGCATATGTTCGTGACCGGGCCGAATGTGGTCAAAACGGTCATTCACAAAGATATCACCTCCGAGGAGTTGGGAGGCGCGGAGGTCCATGCCACCAAGAGCGGCGTCGCCCAGTTTATCTACCCCAACGACATCCTCTGCCTGCGAGGCGTGCGGCAGCTTATCAACTATCTGCCGTCGAACAGCAAGCAGAAGGCGCCGCTGCTCGATCTCAACGATCCGCCGGAACGCACCGACCCGACACTGGACTACCTGGTGCCGCCCAATCCCAACCAGAGCTACGACATGAACGTGCTCATCTACTCGATTCTCGACGGCGCCGAGTTTCTCGAGATCGAATCACTGTTCGCCGACAACATTATCTGCGGCTTCGGCCGCCTCGGGGGCCAAACCATCGGTCTGGTCGCCAACCAGCCGGCGGTGCTGGCCGGAGCGCTCGACAACAGCGCCTCGTTCAAGGCTGCGCGTTTCGTCCGCTTCTGCGACGCCTTCAATATTCCACTTGTCTGCCTGGTCGACGTTCCCGGTTTTATGCCCGGGCCGGAGCAGGAGCACGGCGGCATCATACGCCACGGGGCGAAACTGCTCTATGCCTTTTCCGAGGCCACGGTGCCGCGGATTACCGTGATCGTGCGCAAGGCGTATGGCGGAGCCTACGTGGTGATGAACTCAAAGCATATTCACTGCGACATCAACTACGCCTGGCCGACCGCGGAAATTGCGGTCATGGGGGCGCGCGGCGCCAGCGAGGTGATTTATCGTCGGGAAATCGGCAAGGCAGATGACCCCGAGGCCGTGCTCAACGAGAAAATGGAAGCCTATCGCCAGCGTTTCATGAATCCGTTTCTCGCCGCCAAGCGGGGGTACATCGATGACGTCATCTTCCCGCACACGACCAGGCACAGGCTCATCCGCACCCTGCAGTTTCTGGAGAGCAAGCAGGCGAGTCGTCCGGACCGCAAACACGGAAACATTCCCCTCTGAGGTAGATCATGTTCAGCAAAGTGCTTATCGCCAACCGTGGTGAAATCGCCCTCCGGATAATCCGCAGCTGCCAGGCTCTGGGGGTGTCGACCGTTGCCGTTTACTCCGAGACCGATTTCCGTTCCCAGCACGTGCGCCTGGCGGACGAGGCCGTACTCGTGGGTGGTGCACGACCAGCGGAATCGTACCTGCGCATGGACACCATTATCGAGGCCGCGCGTGATACCGGCTGCCAGGCAATCCATCCCGGCTATGGATTCCTGTCCGAGAATGCAGATTTTGCCGAAAAAGTGATTGCTGCAGGCATCTCTTTTATCGGTCCGCCACCCGGGGTCATCAGCACCATGGGTGACAAGATTGCGGCCAAAAAGCTGGCCATCGAGGCTGGAGTACCGACGGTCCCCGGCCACAGCGAACCGGTGGTAAATCTAGAGCAAGCGCGCGAGGCAGCCGGGATGGTGGGCTATCCGGTCCTGCTCAAACCCGCTGCCGGCGGAGGAGGCAAGGGCATGCGCGTGGTCGAGCAGGAGCAGGAACTGGAATCCGCGCTGCAACTCTGCCAGCAGGAAACCAGAAAATCGTTCGCCGACGATCGAATTTTCGTCGAACGCTACCTTACCAAGCCGCGACACATCGAAATCCAGCTTATTGGTGACCAGCACGGACACATCGTGCATCTCGGTGAACGGGAATGCTCCATCCAGCGGCGCTACCAGAAAATAATCGAGGAGTCGCCGTCCTGTGCCCTGACTCCCGCCCTGCGCGACAATATGGGAACCCTTGCCTGCGAGCTGGCCAGGAAAGCCGGCTACGTAAACGCCGGCACGGTGGAATTCATCTTAGATGAGGACAGTTCCTTCTACTTCCTGGAAATGAACACCAGGCTGCAGGTAGAACACCCGGTCACGGAGCTGGTAAACTCGCTTGATCTGGTGGAACTGCAGCTGCGGGTCGCGGCCGGGGAGCCACTGCCGTTTACCCAGCAGGACGTCGCCCTCAAAGGCTGGGCGATCGAGGTGCGGGTCTGCGCCGAGGATGCCCGGCGAGGATTTGTGCCCTCGATCGGTCTCATCACCCGCTATGCTGAGCCGCGCGGCCCGCATATCCGGGTCGACTCGGGTGTCGATGCCGGCAGCACGGTGAGCGTCTATTACGACCCTATGCTCGCCAAGGTTATCACCTGGGGGCACAACCGAGAAGAGGCTCGCAAGCTGATGATCCAAGCCCTCAACGGGTATCATATCGAGGGAATTTCCACCAACGTCGATTTTGCCAATCAGGTGTTGTCCCATCCGGTGTTTATCAGCGGCACCATCACCACCGCCTTCATTCCCACCTACCTGCCTGCCCAGGACGAGGGACTGCCGCCGGCTCCAGAGATTCTCGACGCCATGGCAATCGCCACCACACTGGTCTACCACCTGCGTGAGAACTTGATGAGAGACGCGCTGCGGCCTCTAAAATCTCGAGTTGGCGGGTCCGGTGCCGACCAGACTGTGTTTTCGTACGTGACCAAGAGCGATAACGACGTATTCAAAGTAGAAATAGAAAGGACCGAAGGTGAGCATCAGTGGCACATCGAGGTTAACGGGGTGGCATACGAAGTCATCACCCCGCCGCCGGAATTCTACCGTCGCCGTCTCAAACTCAACATCAACGGGGAGAGCAGCTATTTCCGCCTGAAGTACAACGGCAATTTCATGGAGGCGGCCCACTGCGGTGCTTGCCGGAATTTCGAGATCTACAATCTCCGGGAATGGGAACTGGCGGGATTTATGCCTCAGCCGTCCACGAAAAAGAGCGAAAATGTTCTGGATTGCCCTATGCCGGGTATGGTCGTTGATGTGAAAATAGAAGCCGGAGAGCGGGTCTATCGAGGCCAGGAGCTGATCATCCTCGAGTCGATGAAAATGGAGAGCGCAGTCGCCGCGCCCGCCGATGCCATCGTCGAATCCGTGCATGTCAATCCAGGTGATGCAGTGGAAACCGGAACCATCCTGGTTAACTTCGAAAAGGAATAACGCCTGCCGGGATATTCACCAACCTCTGAGAAAGCCATCGCAGGAATAGAATATGAGTACGGGACACTCATCCAAGAAGGGCGGACTTAAGATAGGTATGAGGATGCTTTCCAACATGCTGCAGCGTTTCATCCAAAAAGGCACCCTGCGGGTGATCGAAGCCGACGGCACACTGAACGAGTTTGTAGGTTCTCCGGAACCGGTCGCCACGATCAGGTTTCATGACCCGGGTCTGCCGCTCAAACTGTTTCGCAATCCGGAACTTCATGCCGGTGAAGCCTACATGGATGAGATGCTCACCTTCGAGGATTGTTCCCTGGGGGATTTTCTCAATCTCTTCTCCATCAACCGCGGGGGCATGGCCTCCTATCCGCTGCAGAAGTACCTCAAGAAAGTGTCGCGTATGCTGAGATCTGTGCAGCAGCACAATCCCATTGGCAAGGCTCAGCAGAATGTGGCTCACCATTACGATCTTTCCTCCGCTATGTATCGGCTCTTTCTCGATGAAGACCTGCAGTACTCGTGCGCCTATTTCGAGAACGGCGATGAGACCCTTGAAGAGGCCCAGGAGAAGAAGAAACGACACCTAGCCGCCAAACTGCAACTCGAAGACGGTCAGCGCATTCTCGATATCGGCTGCGGCTGGGGGGGGCTTGCCCTCTATCTTGCCCAGCGGGCCGAGGTCGAGGTACTGGGGGTGACCCTGTCTGAGGAACAATACCGTGCCGCGGTCAAGCGGGCGGAGCAGATGAATCTCTCTGCCAGGGTGCGATTCGCGCTTCTCGATTATCGCAAGGTCGACCAGCGTTTTGATAGAATCGTCTCGGTGGGGATGTTCGAACACGTCGGTGTGTCCCGCTACGACGAGTTTTTTGCAAAAATTTTCAATTCTCTGGAGGATGACGGATTTGCCCTCCTGCACTCCATCGGCCATATGAGCCCTCCCTCGGTGGCCAGTCCCTGGCTGCGCAAGTATATTTTCCCCGGCGCCTACTCTCCTGCGTTGTCCGAGACTCTGGCAGCGACCGAAAGGCAGCACCTCTGGGTCAGCGATATCGAAGTGCTGCGGGTTCATTACGCCGACACCCTGGTCGAATGGAACAGACGTTTCCAAAGCAACAGGGAACAGATCGCCGCGATCTATGATGAAAGGTTCTGCCGGATGTGGGAATTTTATCTGCTCAGTGCAGAAACCATGTTCCGGACTGGTGCCCAGATGGTGTTCCAGATGCTCCTCTCGCGGACCCGGGAGGCGACCGGGTTGACCCGGGATTACATGTTCGAAGCGGAACAGCTCTATCGTCAGCAGGATGCGCAGAAAAGCTTAACAGGCAAGGTTAATTAATCCACTGCTGCCGATCCAGAAAGCCCACCAGGACCTCGTTAAAGCGCTCACGCTGTTCGATATTGGGAAGGTGTGCAGCCTGCTGGATAATCAGCAGTTCGGAACCCTGAATCCCGCTGTGCAGCATTTCCGCCGATTCGATGGTGCAGGCGGGATCGCCCTCGCCCACCAGCACAAGGGTCGGGGCGTTTATTTTTGCCAGATTGCCGCAGATATCCATATCTCGGATCGCCTCGGCACAGGCGATATAGCCTTCGACGCCGGTGCCCAGAATCATTTCCCGGACTATTTCCAGCTGCTTCGCGCCAGAGATGTGGAAAGGCGGGGTAAACCAGCGCTCCAGGGTGCCGGCGACCAGGGATTCGATGCCGCCCGAACGGGCGTTGTCGATACGTTCATTCCACAGCGATGCGGGTCCCATGACGCAGGCGGTGTCGCAGAGACACAACGACAGGACTTTTTCCGGGTAAAGGGTGGCCAGCACTTGGGCGGTGAACCCGCCCATGGACAAACCGACGAAATGAACCGCGTCGATGCCCAGGGCGTCAATCAATGCGCCGGCATCTTCGGCCAGCAGCTCGATGGTGTAGGGGCCGGGCGTCGTCTCGGTACCGCCATGCCCCCGCTGATCGTACCTGAGCACCCGGTACTTATCGGTGAGGGCCGACATCTGGCCGTCCCACATCGTATAGTTGGACATCAGGCTGTTGCTGAGCATGACCACCTGACCGTCCTCGGGGCCGTCCATTCGATAATTGATCTCGAGATTGTTGGCGTTGATTTTCATGATCGTTTCCTTGTGAGCGGGTGAGAAGGATCAGGGGCGAATTTCCTGTGAGGCTGAGTTGAATGGAGTTTACCCTTTGTCAGACCCATCAGTCAAACAGCCGTTTGGCGTTGTCAAAGGCTATTTTCCTGGCAACTTCCGGCGGCAGCTGAGCCAGCCAGTGCCTGTCGAAGGCAATAATCTCTTCGTAATTGTCCCATTGCGCATTGACCCAGGTATCGCTGCCGACGGTAATACGGTCCGGGTGTTCGAGAAACAGTTTTTCCCAGTCCGGGGCGAGATTTCCCTGCGGGGCGATGTCGTATTCGCGGATGGAGATATCCACCCAGAGGTTGTCATAGCGGTCGAACATGCGGGCAACCAGATCCGGCGGGTCTGACATGCCTGCATGGGCCCAGAGAATTTTGGCGCGCGGTTCGTATCCAAAAATCTTTTCCACCGCCTCGTGGGTCGAATGGACATGGAGGTAGATGTCGCGCTCCACCGCAAGTTGCACGGTCATTTTGATAATCTCAGAGTCGGCGTTCACGGGGTTGTGGATGTGGAACTCTCCCAGCCCCTTGTAGATGGGCACCTCAAGCCGATTTTTGAAATAGTCGATGATTTCGACGTGTTGATGCCAGTTGCTGGAAGTGACCTCATCATGATAGGGACGTAAAAAGGGGATGATGCGCTCGGGATCCTCCCGGTAGAGCATTCGGGTACCCTCGTCCGGCGTGCTCGAAACCAGAGCCCTGGTCACTCCTGCCCGTTCCATCATCTCTATGATTACTGCGGGGGGATAGACAGGCCAGGCCGGCTCCTTATAGTGCACATGGGTGTCGAAGATGGGCAGAGCCATCTGCCGCCCGTCATCCCCATACACTTGCGCAACCATTCCCGTTGCAGCGCTAAAGGCAAGAATTCCACTTACCATTAAAGCTTTCGGAATTGCTCTCATCTCTTTACTCCAGCACCCCAAGTTGCTCACCAATGATCGCTTTTCTTTCTTTTCTCTCGACACCCTCGATGATGATCAGTTCCCCGGTCACTTCAAACCACATTCCGTCGAGTGTGCTCAGTTTTTCCTGGTCGGCCACTTTGAGGATGAGTTCGTAGGAATCGCCTGCCTGGCTGGTAATCTGAAAACCGGTTGTTTCCCCACCAATGGCGGCCATGCCGGCGCTCACCGGGCCCTGGACGGTGATCTCTTCGGCTTCTGCGCCGTCGAGGCACAATCCGGCTCGCTCATCATAGCGTGCGCCCTCCTCGCAGGAACATTGGCTGGAGTGCCCCCAGAGGTTGAAATCAGAGGTGCATATGCCCTCGGGCCTCTGTCCGGTCCGGGGTGAGGCGAAGATCAGAGAGCTGGTTAGCAGCACGGAGCAGAAGGATGTGATCCACAATTTTTTCATCAGGCAACTCCCACTAGAGCGGTTTGAATACGATAGTCTGTATTTCCTATAATCATTCCGCCGCGATTCTGTATGAAAATCTTGATGTGGGGGGCGGGAACAACCGCTCCTGCCATGGTAGATCCTTTTTTTTAGTAACCTCTTCTGCAGATTTCAGCCCCGTGCGGACAGGTCATCAATTGCAGATCAAGACGATACTGACACGACGTCTGTTTCGCATTGATTTTCCCTATCCCTCCAGCTAGGATGCAGCCAATGAACAGTGGCAGCAGCAGTCTTTACCCCTGAATTTATTGGAGTTGCTATGAGATTCCCGCTACCTTTCATGCTTTTGTGCGCTGCCGTGCTTTTCGGCTGTGCCGCTCCGGCGCCCCAAATGCCCGCCTACCAGTTCGTGCCGCCGACCCGCCAGCTGAATTATCTCATCGATGTGGAACCGGTCCTGGTCAAGAGATGTGTGGTCTGTCACTCCTGCTATAATTCTCCCTGCCAGCTGAAGCTGAGTTCCTGGGACGGGCTCGAGCGTGGGGCCTCCAAGGAGCAAATCTATAACGCGGATCGGCTGGCAACCATGGATCCGAGCCGACTGCTGGTTGATGCCCATTCGCCGGGCGAGTGGCGGCAGAAAGGTTTTACCAGCGTTATTCAGGAAAAAACCCAGAATTATACCGACTCCATCATGTACATGCTGCTCGAGCACAAGAGATTATCCCCGGACGTCAAGGGAGCCTACTATCCCGAGGCAAGCGATCTCACCTGTGCCGAGGATGGCGATGAACTGAAAAAGTATTTAAAAAAACACCCCAACAACGGCATGCCCTTTGGTTTTCCGCCGTTGAGCAGCGAGGAGTTCACTACCATCGCCGGTTGGCTCGGCCAGGGAGCCAAAGGACCATCCGCCGCGGAACAGCAGGCGCTTAAGGCGGTGCCGGACAAAGATCAGCTGATGCTGGAGAAATGGGAGAAATTTTTCAATCAGCCCGCTCCTAAATACCAGGTGACGGCCCGCTATCTCTACGAGCATCTCTTTTTGGCCCATATCACCTTCGAGACCGGCTCCGATGAATTCTACGAACTGGTGCGCTCTAAGACGCCGCCGGGGGAGAAGATTGACATTGTGGCAACGGTCAGGCCCTACGATGATCCTGAAGCCGACCCTGTCTACTATCGGTTCAGGAAGATTTTTTCGACCATCGTCCACAAGACGCACATGGTATTTGCGATGGGAGAAGACCACTTTCAACGCGTGCAGGAGTTGTTCATCACTGCCGAGTGGGGCAGAAATCCCCACCTGATCGGCTACGACACGAAGCTCAGTGCCAATCCCATTGCAGCCTTCGAGCAGATACCGGTCCGCTCGCGCTACCAGTGGCTGCTTGACAGCGCGGAATACACCATCAGGACCTATATCCGTGGGCCGGTCTGTAAAGGGCAGGTGGCGCTGAACGTCATCGATGATCATTTCTGGATCATGTTCATGGATCCGGACTATGATTTGGCAGTGAAATATCCCGGGTTTCTCAAGCTCCATTTCGACAACCTGCGGCTGCCTGGTGAGATGGGCAGCGACTATTCCCTGGCCAAGTCGCTGTTCGACAACCCGCATTACGCCTGGGCGGTGGACTACTACAAGGCCCGGCAGCAGTTTTACGGCGCCCACTATCCCGATGGGCTGGACACGACCATGCTCTGGAAAGGTACCCGGTCGGATGACAGCCCGGTCCTGACGGTATACAGGCATTTTGACAGTGCCTCGGTGCATCGAGGCGTCCTCGGGGGGCTGCCCAAAACCATGTGGGTGATCGATTACCCCTTGCTGGAGCGCATCTATTATTCTCTGGTGGCGGGCTTTGATGTCTACGGTACAGCCGGGCACCAACTGGCCACCCGATTCTACATGGATGCCCTGCGGATCGAGGGCGAGAGTTATTTCCTCGATTTCCTGCCGGCCGCAATGCGGCGTGACCTGTTTTTTTCCTGGTACAAGGGCATCAAGCCCGACAAGCTGCAGTACACCGCTGCCAAGGTCCCTGCAAAAATGACGTTTACCACCGACGATCCCAAACGGGAATTGATCGAGGATCTGGTGCACAACCAGATCGTCGCAGCGGGCATCGACTTTGATCAGAACTATCTGCAGGCGGGTCAAGAGTATCCTCCAATTCCGGCCAGCTATTCGAAAGTCGAGGACATCATGCAGGGGTTTGTAGCGGTTTCCGCCCCGGGCGTCTCCTTCTTCCGTCATGTCGGAGATCATAACGCCAATGTTGCCTGGGTGCGGATCACCAATATTCCAGGTGAGGATGACGAGGTTATCTCGGTCGTGGTGGACCGCTGGCATGACAATGTCAGGTATCTGTTTCGCGAATCATCAGCCTTTGATCCGAGCAAGGACCGGGCCGATTTCCTCGATGGCTTCGTCGGTTCCTACCCCAATTATTTTTTTGTGGTAGGTGCCCCTGATCTCCACGATTTTTTCGAAATTCTGGACAACTATGACGGCAGCGAAGAGTATATCGCCCGCCTCAACAAATACGGGGTAAACCGGTCGTCTGATAATTTCTGGGAGGTGTACGACTGGTTCCAGAAGGAGTTCGACGTCTACCATGGAGGCGAAGCCGGGATCGTCGACCTGAACCGCTACTTTTATCTGGCCTTTGAGGATCCAGTGGAATAGTTATATTACAGGGGTTTCGGGAAGGGCAGGTCGGGCAGCGGGATAAATTCCTCTGTGTCGTGCGGAACGATATCGAATTTTTTATTTTGCCAATCCTCGGCAGCGCTCATTATCCGCTCCACTGAAGAGGCGACAAAATTCCACCAGATGTAACGGGGTCCGTCCATCGCTGCTCCGCCGAGCAGCAGCAAGTGGGTCTTATCATTGGCCTTAACAACGATGTTGGAGCCGGGACGCAGCACCATCATCTGCCGGCTGGCGTATACGGCATCATCAATTTCTATTTCACCACTCACCAGATGGAGTGCCCGCTCTTCTATTGCACTGGCGATTTCGAGCCTGGCACCGCGTTTCATCTTTAATTCCAGATAGAGCGTTTCCCATTGCGTCTCGATCGGCGACACATAATCCTGGAATCGACCCAGGATTACTCGTCCGGAGAGGTCATCGCTTGTAAATGAGGGGATATCTTCAACCCCGTAATGGGTAAACACCGGTTCGCTCGTTTCCAGTGTTTTCGGCTGCGCCAGCCAGCTCTGGATGCCAAACAGTCTTGATGGCTGCAGTCGAACATCCGGGCCGGTGCGCTCAGAGTGCACGATGCCGCGGCCTGCAGTCATCAGATTCACATCTCCGGGGACGATGCGGAGGTCATTACCCAGCGAGTCTTTGTGATCCATGCTCCCGTCAAACAGATAGGTCACGGTGGAGAGGCCGATGTGCGGATGGGGCCTGACGTCGACGCCGTGGCCGCCGGCAAACTCGCCCGGACCGATCTGGTCCCAGAAAATAAAAGGACCCACCATCTGCTTCTTTTTAAACGGCAGCGCCCGGTGAACTTCGAATCCTCCGATATCGACCGTCCGCGGCACAATAACCATTTCCACCCCGGTCTGGCACTCGCGGCAGTCTTCCGGTACCGATCCGTTAAACCAGCTCATCCTCTCCTCTGCCGTTGAACATTTTCTCTATCTGCGATGGCAGCAAGGCCCGTGAATCAAAGGCCCCCGATTGTCCGAATCCATTCAGCATGCAGTGTATCGTGTGGTGCTCTCCAAAACAAGTCGAAAAAAATCGACATGCGAAACCTCGTTAAAAACTGCATCAGACTTTTCTATCAATCATATTCTCTTCATATCAAACCTTGTCTCTTGGGGATTTCGACCTAATGTGAATAGGATGTGATGATAGTTAGTCTTACTGAACCATTTTTACCCACCACGGCACCTCATACGAGTGTACGATGACAGCGCAGGGATCTGACAGACTCGAAATGCGGATCAGGGAACTCGAGCAGGAACTCGAGGACCTGAGGATCAACTGCAAGAAGCAGATCGAAAAAAGTTTGTCCCGGTACAAGCGGGTTATCGATTCCACTTCTGAGGGATATCTGGAACTGGACAGGTATTCCAAGGTCACTTCCTGCAACGAGACCTTGCTGAAACTGCTGGGCAAAGATCGGCAGGAGGTGATCAACAAGCCCATTGAGAGCCTCTATGCACAGGACAGCGTGTTCGTCCATTTCGCCAACCGCCACCATTTGAATTTCGAGGCTGAGTTTTTCAAGGAAGGGGGCGGTACCATTCCGCTGCTCTGCAAGAGAAGTATGATCCGTGACCAGGATGACGACCCGATCGGACATTTTGTCTTTTTGACCGATCTGACCGAAATTAAAAGCACCCTCGACGATCTGCAGCAGGCTCAGTCTCGCTATCGGACCATGTACAGAAACGCGGTGCAGGGCATGTACCAGTGTACCCTGGATGGGCGGCTTCTGAGGGCCAATCCCGCCTTCGCCAAATTCTTTGGTTTTGATTCGACCTCTGAACTGCTCAGCCATCCCGGCGGCCTGCAGGGCTTTTATAAAAACGTTGCGGAGCGTCAGTTGCTGATTGAGGCCCTGAAGAAACAATACGTTGTCCGAAACTTCGAGGTGGAGATGGTGCGTCCCGACGGTCGGACGGTATGGGCTCTGATCAATGCGCGGCTGGCGGAAGGCACCGACGGCCAGACCTTTATCGAGGGCATAATTATCGACAACACGGAAAAACGAGAAGCCGAGGAAAAACTGCATAAGAGCAGGGAGCGGTTCCGCTACCTGGCCAACCACGACAGCCTCACCGATCTGTTCAATACCCGCTATCTCTACAAAGCACTGGATATACTTATTGCCCAAAGCCGGAGGAGCGGCAAGCCGTTTTCCCTGGTATTTTTAGATATGGACAACTTCAAGCAGATTGTCGATACCCATGGCCACTTGAACGGCAGCCAGGCCCTGCGAGAAGTGGCGAGAACCTTCCGGGAGAATCTTACCGATCCGGCCTTCGGCGTCGCCTACGGCGGTGATGAATTTGTCCTGGTCCTGCCGGATACCGGCAAGGAAGAGGCCCTGGAGCAGGCCCGGCGGATAAGGGCCCGGATGAAAGAGACGACCTACCTGACCGGCAAAGGACTGGAAGTGCACATGTCGGCCAGTTTCGGCATTGCCACCTATCCAGATGATGCGGAAGACCGGGAGAGTCTGCTGGCGCTGGCTGACGAAGCGATGTTCAGAATCAAATCGCGGGGTAAGGACGCGGTGGGTATCACTCCCGACGGAAACTTCGCAACAGATGATAGTGCATAAAAACCCGATTTTTCCGCGTCTACAACAAGAGTACTAACCGTATTGGTTGGTGGAAGCGGGGTGGGAGATACCAAAGCGCCGCACCCAGCCTCTGTTATCCAGCAGGTTAGAGAGTTTGAAAACTAGATACACTGAGCTTTTCTAAAACATAATTCCAGGAGAGATAGCATGCAGAACCTTGCAGAGCAGTTAGCAGCCCAGAAAGAAGGATTTCTCAAAAAAGCGCCTCCGGACGTGGTCGCCATCATGAGCGGAGCCATGGCCAAGCTCAGAGCCTCCGACATCATCGATCGGGCCCGCAAAGAAGGGGACACGGCCCCGCTTTTTGCACTGCCCGACGCTACCGGCCAGACCGTCTCGCTGCAGCAGAGGCTGGCAGATGGACCAGCCGTGGTGACCTTCTACCGCGGGGTCTGGTGACCTTACTGCAACCTTCAGGTGAAGGCGCTGCAGGACATCTATCCGGCCATCAAGGAAGCTGGGGCAAGCTTGATAGCCATCTCCCCCATGCAGCCGGATGGCACGCTCTCCATGGCGGAGAAGCACGAACTCACTTTTGACGTGCTCTCCGACCAGGGCAATGGCGTTGCGGTTCAGTACGGAATAGTCTTCCGCCTCGATGATGAGCTGATCAAATTGTACGACAAGTTCGGCTTGGATGTGGCGGGAGCTAACGGCGATGAGAGCTTCGAACTGCCCGTCCCGGCCACCTACGTGGTAAGGCCCGATCGGCGCATCAGCTATGCTTTTCTGGATGTCGATCATACGGTGCGGATGGAACCAGCGGAGATACTGGAGCAATTGAGCGCCCTGTAAGCCGCTGAGCGGATCAGGGCGCCAGCGCCTTGATTTCCTGGTGGCGAAAGCAGTCGGTGGTGTGGTCGTTCACCATTCCCACTGCCTGCATGAAGGCATAGCAGATAGTCGAGCCGACGAAGGAAAAGCCTCTTTTCTTCAGGTCCTTGCTCAAGGCGTCGGAGAGGGGAGTGTGGGCCGGCACCTCGGCCGCTGTTCTCCACCTGTTCTGCAGGGGCGCGCCGTTCACCCAGCGCCAGAGATAGGTGCTGAAGGAGCCGTACTTCTCCTGGATGGCGATGAAGCTGCGGGCGTTTTTGATGGCCGACTCAATCTTGAGTCGATTGCGGACAATGCCCGCGTCGGCGCGCAAGCGTTCGACGTCTCGCTCGGAATACCTGGCGACCTGCTGGCAGTGGAAGTTGGCGAACGCCTCTTTGTAGTTCTGCCTCTTCTTGAGGATGGTTATCCAGCTCAAACCCGCCTGGGCCCCCTCGAGCACCAGAAATTCAAAGAGCAGCCGGTCATCTGTCACCGGCACCCCCCATTCCTCGTCGTGATAGGCCCGGTATAGCGCATTGTCCGCGCACCATTGGCAACGAATTTTCTCCTTTGTCTGCTGGTCGCTCATTGGTACGCGTCTCCTCTGGTCTTCACAATGTGGCAGCCCGAGGCGGATAATGGAACTGTTCGGAATTGACAGGTCTGGTAACAACATCCGCCGGCCGAGTTGACAGTACCAGAAAAGTCTTGTTTGCGCCGCCGCTACCTGCTTTAATACGTCTCATTGCACCTTCTGTCCGATCAACAAGCATGCCGAAGGAGGCCCTCGTGATCCACCAATTTGATACCATCATCGTAGGTTCCGGCGGTGCCGGTCTGTACGCCGCACTGGAGGCGAGCTGCAAGTCGAAAACGGCGGTGCTCTCCAAACTCTATCCGGTCCGCAGCCATACCGGAGCCGCCCAGGGCGGCATCAGTGCGGCCCTGGGCAATGTCGAGGAGGACAAGCCGGAATGGCACGCCTTCGACACGGTCAAAGGGGGCGACTACCTGGTCGACCAGCAGGCCGCCAAGATCCTGACCGAGGAAGCGGTCCAGGCGGTCTACGATCTCGAGAATCGGGGGCTGCCCTTCAACCGTACGCCGGAGGGCAGAATCGACCAGCGGCGCTTCGGCGGCCATACCAGGAATTTCGGCGAAGGTCCGGTGCGCCGGGCCTGTTACGCCGCCGATCGAACCGGGCATATGATCCTGCAGACCCTCTATCAGCAGTGCATCAAAAACGATGTTTCCTTTTTCGATGAATTCCAGGTGGTTGACCTGATCCTGGAGGGCACCGTCTGCTCCGGCCTGGTGGTGGTCGAACTGGCCACCGGGGAGCTTCACATCTTTGCTGCCAAGGCGGTGCTCTTTGCCACCGGCGGCTTTGGCCGCATCTTCAAAATCACCTCCAACGCCTATGCCAACACCGGCGACGGCCCGGCGGTATGCGCTCGCCGGGGCATTCCTCTCGAGGACATGGAGTTTTACCAGTTTCATCCCACCGGCATCATGGGGCTCGGCATCCTTATTTCCGAGGCGGTGCGGGGCGAGGGCGGCATCCTGCGCAACCGGGACGGTGAGCGGTTCATGGAGCGCTATTCGCCGACCCTGCTCGACCTGGCGCCACGGGACATCGTCGCCCGTTCGATTCAGACCGAGGTGCTGGAGGGCAAAGGCATACGGGGTGACGGCAAAATAGACGACTACGTCCACCTCGACGCCACCCATCTCGGTGCCGACGTACTGGGAACCAAGCTGCCCGACATTACCGGGTTCTGTAAAACCTACCTGGGCATCAACCCGGCCGACAAGCCTATTCCGGTGCTGCCCACCGCCCACTATGCCATGGGCGGTATACCGACCGACACCGACGGCAGGGTGCTGCTCGACAAGGACGGTACCGTGGTCGACGGCCTCTATGCCGCCGGTGAATGCGCCTGCGTATCGGTGCACGGTGCCAACCGTCTGGGGACCAACAGCTTGCTCGATCTGGTGGTCTTCGGCCGCCGCGCCGGCCTGCATATCGCCGATTATGTCAACCAGGCAGCCATGCCCGCGGTCGATGAGTCTGACGCCGCCGGGGCCCAATCCTGGATCGGCCGTCTGACCGACGGCTCCGAAGGACCGCACGGTGGATACATCTCCGATGAGATGCAGACGACCATGATGGAGAAAATCGGCATCTATCGCAACGAACGCGATATGGCCGCCGCGGTCCAGGAGATCAAAGAGCTGCGCCAGCGCTATGATACGGTGCGCGTGCAGGACAGCAGCAAACAGTTTAATACCGACCTGCTCGAACTGATCGAACTTGGCAACCTGCTCGACCTGTCGCTGATCACCGCGGAATCGGCGTTGAAACGGCAGGAAAGTCGGGGCGCCCACAGCCGGGAAGATTACCCGGAGCGCGACGACGACAACTGGCTCAAACATACCCTTGCCTATCTGGACGGCGACGAGGTGAGGCTCGACTACAAAGAGGTCGACACCTCGATCTGGGAACCGAAGCCGCGCAGTTATTAGCAGTGAAGGAGGAGATCGATGCAGATCACGATAAAAATTCAGCGTTACAACCCCGATACCGACGAGGCTCCCTACTACCAGGAATTTACGGTGGAAGCCGACCCCAACGCCCGGCTGCTTGACGCCTTGATGGATATAAAACGTTTTCAGGACGGCAGCCTCGGCTTCAGAAAGAGCTGCGCCCACGGCGTCTGCGGCTCGGACGCCATGCGCATCAACGGCACGGATGGGCTGGCCTGTAAAACGCTGGTCAAGGAGGTGGCCGAAGAAGACGGCGATACGGTGGTGGTTGAGCCGCTGCGCTACCTGCCGGTCCAGCGCGACCTGATCGTCGACCAGGCGGAATTTTTTGCCAAGTATCGGGCGATCAAGCCCTACCTGATCAACGATGAACCGGTGGCCGAGAAGGAGCGTATCCAGTCCCCGGAAGAGCGGCTGCAGTTCGACGACTCAACCAACTGCATCCTCTGCGCCTCCTGCTACTCGGCCTGTCCGATACCCGAGGAATCTCCGGCCTTCATTGGTCCCGCGGCCATCGCCCAGGCCTTCAGGTTCCTGGCCGATTCGCGCGACAGGGGCGCCGACGAACGCCTGCCGGCGCTCGACGCGGACGATGGGGTCTGGCTTTGCGAGAACCATTTCAAGTGTACCCAGGCCTGCCCGCGCTCCATCCTGATCACCAAGCGAATCAACCAGACCAAGCGGATGATCAAGGAGCACAAAGGGGAAAAGTAAGAAAATCAAACGGCGTGGGCGAACACCGAGGGGTGCACCGCTTACTGGTCAGCGACAGAGCCGGCCCGGATCAGGACTCCTGACCCTCAATGGGGTGTATCGAAGGAATCGAGCAGGGGTTCTCTCTGGTCGGAGCTGTCCGGCTTGATCTCCGGATTATTATTCAGCAGCCGTACACAGGAATTCAAACGCAGTACCGCTTTCTGATTGCCGGGGTCGCAGCTGGTCAGGGCTTCCTTGTATTCGTTCATGGCCTTGATGAGCCAGCCGTGGGCGACATTTCCGGCCCCCGGTCCGCCCTGTTTCAGGTGATACTTGGCCCGCCGTTCGAAAATAACCCCCAGATAGTAAGATTTGCAGTAGGCGTCGCCGAGTCGAGCGACGATCTCCTTGGCCTGGTCAAAAGCCGGCATCAGCCTGTTGTCCCTGAATTTGTCGGTAAGCGACAGCAGCAGCGTAATCAGGGCCTCCTGGTGTTCGGGATCAACGGCCAGGATGTCGAGGCAGATCGATTCGGCCTCATCGGGCTCGTTGAGCAGACGATAGCGTTCAGCCATCTGCAGTGCTTCCGGTAGAGCTTCCTGACTCAGCACCTTTATTTCCGCCATATCATCCTCCGTCTAGATGGGTGGTTGCAGGGTGGGATAGCTTTGTAGGGACACGATAGGTATTGTGTCCCCTTACGCAACCCCAGGTCGACCATGTGCTTGAGGCCAAATGATCAGAAAGGCAGCTTGGCATTGAGTCCGGTCTCTTTTCCAATCCGCTTCAGACCGGTCATTGTGTCCTTGGCCAGGAGCAGCCCGTCCCGGCGATGGCGAAGATCGCTGTTGGCCTCTATTTCCCCCGGGTAAAATACTTCGTCATGCCCTGTGGCCAGCGGCACCGATTTTATTTCTCTGATGAATTTTTCCATGCGCTTCTGAAACTGCCCGAGCGGCTGAAATGCCTCGATATTCATGGCAACTATCAGATGACCGCAATTGCTCTTGGCGCTGGTCTGGTAGGGACTGTGAACAGCTGAGAGGAAGCCGCTGCCGGTCAGCACCCCGGAGAGCATATCGACCATCAGGGCGATACCATAGCCTTTGTGTTCCGCCATGGGCAGAATAATGCCGTCGATGGCTTCCTGGGGGTCGGTGGTGGGCTCCCCCTTGCTGTTGAGGGCCCAGCCGAGCGGTATCGGCAGTTGTTTGTTTTTGGCCAGATAGATCTTGCCGCGGGCCACGCCGGTGTTGGCCATATCGACCAGCAGGGGAGGAAATGTTCCGGCGGGAGCGGCCACCGACCAGGGATTGGTGCCGATGATTTTCTTCATGCCTCCCCACGGCGCCATGGCCGGGCCGCCGTTGGTGGTGAGCAGCATCACACAGCCGTCAAGCGCGCCGAGGCGCGTGTAATACATGCAGGTTCCGAAGTGATTTGAACTGTGCACGCCCACCGCAGCGATACCATGTTTTTTGGCACGTTTGACCGCTTCCCTGCAGGCTTGACGGGCCAGGACCTGGCCGACGCCGTGCTGGCCGTTGATGAGCGCAACCGCGCCGGCGTCAACTTCAAGCTCCGAAACCGTGACCGGTGTCATCACCCCGTTTCTGATTCGATCCAGATACCAGCCCAGGCGCAGGACCCCGTGCGACTGATGTCCCCACAGATCCGCCTGGACCAGGGTGTCGGCCACCAGCCGGGCATCATCTTCCGGCATGCCGGCATCGACGTAGACGGCGGAAGCGAAATCTATGAGCTGTTGAGGGTCGATTCTCTTGGTTGCGTTCATCTGTTCTCCTGCATGGGTATGCTGTTTTAAAGTCGTGCGGATCAAGCTCTTCCCGCAACAAATTATACGAGATCCGTACCTTCTTCCAGCTAATCTTCAGCTCGGCCGTGGAAAGGATAATTTAGGAAAAAATAAGTGCACAGTTTCCAGGACTGGTGGATTAGAGTCAATTAGGCTATTTATTCAGCACACATTCTGAAATTGTTACATTTGGTCATACAATTTGACCGTCCCGGGCTCAGACAACAGAGATCCCCGGTCGACATAAGAAAGGGCTGAGCATGTCATCCGCAGACACCACCAATCGCATCGTTCTGATTCACGCCACGGCTGTTTCCATTGCGCCCCTCAGGGCTGCTTTTGAGGCCCAGTGGCCGGAGGTGGAAACCGTCAACCTGCTTGACGATTCCCTGAGTAGAGATCTTAACTCGGGGACAGTCGATTACCATGAGATAGAAGAGCGCATACTCAAGCTCGCCGTATATGGGGAACAGCTTGGCGCTGGCGGCATCCTCTTTTCCTGTTCGGCTTTCGGTAAGGCTATTGACAAGGTTAAAAGACGATTGCCGATGCCCGTCTTAAAACCCAATGAAGCAATGTTTGAGGAGGCCATAGGCAGAGGAGGAAACATTGGCATGATCGCCACCTTCAAACCGAGCATCCCCTCGCTGGAAAAAGAGTTTTACGCTCTGGCCGAAGAACGCAGCGCCTCGGTTCAACTCGAGTCGATATTGGTCGAAGAGGCGATGTCAGCGCTTGGTCGCGGTGAGCTTAAGAGGCACAATCGCTTGATTAAAGAGGCTTGCACCGTCTTTGCCGGCTATGAAACGGTGATGCTGGCCCAGTTTTCCGCGTCCCAGGCAGCCGCTGATGTTGAGGCCGAGCTTGGCTGCACGGTTCTTACCAGCCCGCACAGCGCGGTTAAAAAGCTGCGCAACATGCTTGTTCACACCTGATTCTGGGACGACGCTGAGACAAAGGAAATTAAGGGACACAATACGTATCATGTCCCAAGGGACATGATACGTATTGTGTCCCCCTGTCCAGAAAAATCAGCGAGGAAAGAAAACCATGGCACAAGAGATCAAGCCGGTCGTTAGTTTCGATGAGTCATTCGGTCTGCTCGATATCCGGGTGGGCAGAGTAGTTGAGGTTGAACTGGAGGAAAGAACCCACAAACGAACCTACAAGATGGTGGTCGACTACGGTCGATTCGGCAGAAAGACCAGTTACGGCAGGTTTACCCTGCACCCCATTGAAAAGGTGAAAGACAGACTTGTCCTCGGGGTGCTCAACTTCGGACCCCGGCAGATGGGACCGGTGACCTCGGAGGCCTTGATTCTCGGTGTTCAGTATCCCAAAGCCGAAAGCGGCGAGGCCACCTTCGTGTCGCCGGCGATCGATGCCAAAATCGGTAGTAAACTTTTCTGAAGGTAATCCCGCAGGCAATGGCTGGACAAAGCTATCAGAGGGCTGCAGGGAATGGTATAATGACAGAGCAGCGTCGCTGAACGTGTCTTTATAAAATCCATTATCGAGAGGAAATCCCATGAGTTTGAATCCTGTCATTTCCATGCTGGGTCGGCGTCTTCGTCTCGCCCTGGTGGGCGGCGGCCCTGGTTCTTTCATCGGCGCCATGCACCGCCAGGCAGCCCGGCTTGACGACCGCTACGAGGTGGTAAGCGCCGTCCTGTCCTCCGATCCGGAAAAGTCCATGAGCGCCGGCCGGGAACTCGGCCTGTCGGAAGATCGGATCCATACCGATGTCGCCGAGATGTGCGCAGCCGAAGCCGCACGCGAGGACGGCGCCGAGGTGGCGGCGATAATGACCCCCAACGACTCTCATTTTCCCTTCGCCAAAACGGCGTTGGAACACGGCCTTGACGTGATCTGTGACAAGCCGATGACCAACACCGTTGCCGAAGCCGAAGCACTGGTCCGCCTGGTGCAGGACACCGGCCTTGTCTTCTGCCTGACTCACAACTACACCGGCTATCCGATGGTGCGGCAGGCCCGGGCCATGGTCGCCGACGGGCAGTTGGGAGAAATCCGCCTGGTCCAGGTTGAATACGTCCAGGGCGGCAAGGCCAGGGAAGACGACCCCGATCCTGCCGACGGGCCGGTGCCCTGGCGTTTCGATCCGGCCAAAAGCGGTCCGTCTCTGGTGCTGGGTGATATCGGCAGTCATGCCCACAATCTGGTCCGTTTCATCACCGGGCTCGAGGTGACCGAGGTGGCGGCCGAGGTCGGCGCCGTGGTGCCTCATCGCCGGGTGCACGATTTCGCCGGGGCGCTGCTGCGCTTGGAGCACGGTGTGCGCGGCTGCTTCTGGGTGACCCAGGCGGCCGCCGGGGTCGAGAATTGTCTGAGAATCAGGGTGAGCGGCACCCGGGGCTCCCTGGAGTGGATGCAGGAGCACCCCCAGGTGCTGCATTTCAAACCGCTGGACGGCCCGGCTCAAACCAGGACCCCGAACGGTCCCGGCACCCTGCCCTTGGCCGCCCGTTCAAGCCGCATCGTGGCCGGCCATCCGGAGGGCTTTCCCGAAGGGTTTGCCAATCTCTACAGTGACGCGGCCGAGGCCATCGCTGCCCGCCGTGCCGGACGAACTGCCGAGCCGCTCGCTCTGCACTTTCCCACCGCGGCGGACGGTCTGCTCGGGGTGCGCTTCATCGAGCGTGTCCTGGCCTCCAGTTCCGGCAACGGCGCCTGGACAGCCTGTTGAGCAGCCGCAGAACGTGAGTAGTGGCTCGGAACAACACCACAGCGGAGGAGGAGATCGATATGTGGCTCTTTACACGGGACGGGTTTTACTCCGCCGTACATGACGACTTCTGCAACCCAGGCGAACTCACGGTCAGGGCAAGGATAATCGGGGATCTTGAACGATTGCTGAAAAAACTGCACATGGATGACGCCGATATAGTGGTGAGCAGAAACTCCGATTATCGATACCGGGTCAAACTGAGTGCCGAGCAGTGGGCGTCCTATGCGGCCGGCGAAGCCGCAACCATCGACTATGCCAATTTCAAGAACTGGGTTGCCGAAGATGATCCGGACCGTTCATCTGCGTATATGAAATGCTGGGAAGCGCTCTATCTGTTCCAGGAATCACAGGTGGATTTCAATCATTGGGGGGATGAATGATCCTTCCCGACCTCAGTGGCTGAGAAACGGTAGATAGTAAATTGCCCTTACCGCTCTTAGCGTGGTCGCCGATACTTGCATTCATGGGGTGAGCTACTTAATCTGATAATGGTATTTCTTGAAATTTCCTTCTCCTTGTTACGGTGATCCTTACGCCCTGCAGTGTGGCTGTTGCAGCGTACCGCTGAAGTTTCAATACCTGGATGAAAAGGGAAGCAGCAGAAGCAAAGATAAACAAAAGACCGAGGTTTATGACTATGCGAAAGATTACCATGCAGGAAGTGGAACGTCATAATACCCCTGACGACTGTTGGGTGGTAATAAACGGCAAGGTGTATGATTTGTCAGTCTTTCAGAAGGAGCATCCCGGAGGATCGCCGATAATCACCAACAATGCGGGCAAGGACGTCTCCAACCTGTTCAATGATGTGCACCCGGAGGATATTGTCGAACGACTTCTTACCCCTGAAGCATGTGTTGGCGTTGTCGATATGGACACGGTTGACCCGGCCATCCATGTGGTGGCAGGTAAGGAAAAAGCGCTGCCGAGAAGTCAGCAGCAGTCGTCTGCGCCGGCAGAAAGCGAGGTCCCTCAGGATCGGCAGTGGCAAAAGCCCCCAATCGAGGCCATGCTCAATACCTTTGACTTCGAAAGCGTCGCCTCCAGGACAATGACGGAGGAGGGGTGGGGCTACTATTCATCCGGGGGTGATGATGAAATAACCCTGCGCGAAAACCACACCGCTTTTCAACGGATCTGGCTTAAACCACGCATCTTAGTCAATGTCAAAAACATTGACCTGACGACTTCCATTCTTGGGGTGAAATCCTCTTTGCCCCTCTATTTAAGTGCAACAGCATTGGGCAAGCTGGCTGACGAGGAGGGCGAACTGGCAATTTCACGGGCTGCTGCGAGTTCAGAGGTAATTTACATGCTGCCCACCTTGTCCTCTTTCTCGCTGGATGAAATGCTGGGAGTCCGCCAGCCCGGTCAGGTCCAGTTTGGTCAATTGTATGTGAATTCGCAAAGAGGGCGCACAGAAGAGTACGTCAAGCGGCTGGAGGACGGCGGGGTCAAAGCGATATTCGTCACGGTGGACGCGCCGCAGTTGGGGCGCCGCGAAAAGGATATGCGCAATAAATTTACCAAAAGCACCGATGTCCAGAAAGGTGATGACGTCAAGCGCAGCGAGGGCGTTGCCCGTGCGATCAGTGAATTTATTGATCCGAGCTTATGCTGGGACGATATCACCTGGCTGAAAGGCATCACCACGCTGCCGATTATCCTAAAAGGTGTCGGCTGTGGACTGGACACGGTGCTGGCCTACCAGATGGGCTGTGACGGCGTTGTGCTGTCAAACCATGGCGGCAGGCAACTTGATACCGCCAGGTCGGCAATTGAAATCTTGCCCGAAGCGATTGCCGCGCTTGATGAGCATGATTCGAACTGGCGTTCGCGTTTCGAGGTATTCATAGATGGCGGCATTCGCCGGGGCAGTGACGTCTTCAAAGCCATTGCCCTCGGTGCGACTGCGGTCGGCATCGGGCGTCCCGTGCTCTACAGCCTCGCAGCTTACGGTCAGGCGGGAGTGGAAAGGATGTGCTCGCTTTTCAAAGACGAATTGACCATGGTGATGCGCTTGATGGGCACCCCGACGATTGCCGATATTTCAGAAGACCATGTGCTCTACAGCAATTTGATGACGCATGTACCCGCCCAGGCCCGCGATCATCTTCAGCTTGACACCTATGAACCTCTGAGGCCGGTGTCACGCATCTGAAAGGCTGGAAAACAAAGATCTTTTATCCACTCCTGATTGGTGCTGAAATTCGCCCATCTGTCCTGCGATTTATGCGTTCGCAGTGGTGCACCCGCATAATTGGACATCTCATTTGGCGGTGTCCGCATCAGGATTTATATTATAGGGTAAGAGCAGGCTGGAAACCATGGCCCCTTTGAGATGTACTGAGTTTTAATCGTGAGAGGAGGATTTCCATGCATTCCCCGACCTATGGAGATATCATTGACGAAAAGGTTGTCGAGTGGCAGCAGGGTCTCGACAGGTTGACACAGATGGTGGAAAAGGCAACTGCCGATCAGAAGAACCCGCTCAGCGCCAGGGTGGAATCGCTCAGGTCGGCAATTGCTGATGCTGTTGGGCAGCTTCGTGCTCTCGATGCGCAGGAAACCGCTCAGAACACCCTGGCCACTAAAGAAAAAATTCTGAATATTTTCAGCTCCATAGATAAAAATTTCGCTGAATTTCAGGAAAGGGCACCGTTTATGCTCTGACATCTTGAACTCTAGGAAAATGAGCAGATGCAGCAGGCGGATGGGATAGCAGGATTCAAGCCAGCACCGGCGAAGGTTTTGGCTGGCGCAGCGCGAGGGTCTGTATTTGTCAACACCTAACGCTCACCTTACTCGACAGAAACGGACGAAGATTTAAAATATGGGCGTGTTACAGTTCATGCGGAGTCGTGTTGAAGGATTTTTTCAGAGCAGCGACCCGGAAGATGAACTTATCGATTATGTTGTTGACATTATTGAACCCAAACTAAAGTTGGTAAAAGGGTACCGAAACAGGTTACGCGAACCGATTGAGAGGTGCCGGGCTCACTGTCGTGCCATAGTGACGGAAATCCCGGGTCCGATCAAGCTGCGGCGCAATGGGCATGGCAGCGATCCTTTTCTAAGAGCAGCTTTCACAAAATCAGAAACCCTTGATAATCTTTTAAATCAAGCCGACCTGGTCCGTACGTCCGCTTCATTATACGGAACAGACCGCGTCGCGCTGTTGACCATGACCAGCAGGGAAAAAACAATTTTCGGCAGGAAGCAGCTGGGCAACATGATGGTCACCGAGACAGCGATGAGAGCCGTAACGTTCACCGATCATGCCATCGTCGGGTTGTCCACGACATTGGCGAGTTCGAGAAAGGCGCTGGAAAAATATACCCTTGATATCATAGCAGAGGCGGTTGCCCGGGAACTTTCGGAGGCGCGGACCAGGCTGGTAGACCTCAGCCAGCGGCAGGTGCGGCTGCGGGCCATGGAAAAGATGTTTGGCACGGCAAAAGGGGCAGGCATGGGATGCGTGTTCGTCCCCTACGATCCAGAACAATCGAAAAAAAAGAAAGAGGTCGAAAGGTTATTGGCGGAAACCGAAGACCAGCTTGTCTCTGCCAGGAGCAGAAGTGAAACCCAGGAAGACTGGCTGACAATTGCAGTAGAGTGCCTCTCCAGGCCTGACGACATTATGGATATGAGGCTCATATCCTTGAGATTGAACTGGAAAAATGTCCTCACCGACGACCCGAGCGAGAAGGCCGATACCATCACCTTTGCCACCTTTACCCTGGCAGACGAAATGCAGCGGGAGGGCGTGTTTGTCGAGTTTGAGCTGAGGTAACGGGAAACGTGTGCTCGAGGATTTTCTGGTTTTATACAGGAAGCCTAATCACCCGTGCTGAGGTCTTTTGCAAAGCAATCGGCAACCACTCCACATTCCAAGCCGAAAGGCAGATAACCTGCATACCCGAGAAGTGGCATTTCAAATATATGGAATTTCTGCACAAACGGAACAGAGTAGAGCCATTTTGCATAGCTCAGGTAATTCCACATTTCCCAGAATGCACCGCAGATAAGAGCTGAGAGGGCCAGCAGAAAAATCCGCCGCCAATTTCCTCGTCTGAGTGGTGTGAAGATGGTGTTAATCCCGGCAAGTCGCTGGATGCTTGTTAAGATGAACAAGGGTGAGAGCCAAAGCAGCGGGAAAAGGTAGTCCGGATAGACACCGATACCAAATAAGCCGAGTGATGCGACCGCAAGAAAAGAGAGGGCGATCGGTCTGGGATTGATAATATCGAGCTTTTTGTAGTTCGCCAGTCCGGCGCTCAAGCGCGGAAATGTCTCGAGCAATTCATAGGTGCCGAGCACAGCGGGCAGCACCGTCGAGAAAGGCAGCGTTGCAAACACTACATACTGGGCGGGTGAGAGACCTTCAATGCCCAGGTAATACCAGTTCTGCACGAATCTGTTGAGGTATTCAAAATACCACCAGAAAACGGCACTGACCAGAAAAAGCCTGGCCAGATACCTTGGCCTGTCAATCAACATGCACGTTCCTGATCGTGCATACGTAAGTGCGTTTACGATGCCGATATACCCGAACCACAAAGGACTGAAGGTAAATATCTGATAATCAGCAAACCAGTCAAACCTGGTCCAGGCCATAATCCAGGAGACGAAACATAACAAGATTGAGCCCCAGCCCCAGAGAGGAAAAGAATAGCGTGTACCGTAACTGACCTGGCCAGGACTGAAGATTACCCTGGCAATGGGGGGCACTGCAGTGGCGCAAATGACTGATGCAATAGCGCTGAAGACCAGCCATGAGAAACCGGCATGGGCAACAGGTCTAGTCAGCGGAGGGAATTGGAGATAAGCCACCACCTCTTTTCCAGCCAGCATTACACCGCACAGGGGCAGCACTGTAACTACCCCGAGTGATACCCAGAGCAGCGGCCCCCACCTGTTGTTAGCTCTATTGTTCATCTTCTGGTCTCAGCCGACCTGGCACCAAACACATTGCACCCCAGGCAGTGCAATCGAATATTAAAGATAGCCTAAAGCAGCGCTGTCGTGTCTCTCAATCAGGTAGAAATCAATGTAATAATATTTACTTTTTAAGAGAGAGGGAATGGGATGGAGATTGGTAATTATGATTTATGCAGAACCAATCATTATGTACGAGGTCCACTGCCCCCAGTGCAATAGCCAAATCATTCTGTACCGTGAAGATCTGGATCAGCTCATTCAGTGTGAATATTGTTTATACGAATTTTCAGCATCCTTACCCAGTGAGGAAATAGGCGAATTGATTTATGACCGCACTGGATGAGGCCTGATGGCAGCTCGTTCGACTGGGTCCTCAGAGTTTCGTCACGCATAATCTGAAGCACAGGAAAAAGGTTTGCCCCTGTAGTGAGACTGCTGCCCTAGACCGCTGGTCCCAGACCGGGCTTCTGAATTATCGCAGAACATCATAAAGATGAAGTGATCATGGGCAATTGTTATGCATTTTCCACATGACTGGATCGTGCCCTGCGGGAACGTTATCACAGGGATCGTCGGATGAGTATCCACGTAATTCATTATATCGATCTATCTGCTCTGCAGTCAGTATTTCTGGGGTTTTCAGGTGCGTCGACAGGTGCACGAAACGCAGCTGCAGGCGAACTTGTTCAATCTGTTCGAGCAATTCCTGCAGAATCTCTTCATTAATTGTGTGCTGGGCAAAATGAGTATTCAGTTCCCTTTCAAACTCGATCAGCTTGTTGCCCAGCGGAATTGCCTGATCCCGCATCTGACGATACAGGGTTTCGATTTTTTCGACCTGATCAGGATTCAGGCTGATCTCCTTTTTCATCTCCAGCAGGTGTGCTGGTCCCGGTACGCCGTTGAGTTCCGCTGCCTTGGCTAATCCCCATCCCTGCCCGTTTTGTAACTGATCCATGTCGGAATCTGATAAGCTCTTGATTTCCCTTTGTTGTTCACCAGCATAGTGGGATCTTAGAGGGTCAGAAGCAGAGGCAAAGGCAGGAAAGGGCAGCAGCGCAAGAATCACAATCAGTAGGAGCGGTCTCATTTGTTGTTCACCTCTGAAAAGTAATGGGGACACAGCTTGGTGTGTCCCCATCTTCCGCGTTGGCTAAGATTCCAACGTTTTTACTCAAAGGGGCACAGTGATCTGTGTCCCTTTGGAAATTAGGCGAGGTCGAAGCGATCCAGATTCATCACCTTGTTCCAGGCGGCGATGAAGTCATTGACGAACTTCTCCTGGGCATCGGCCGACGCATAAACTTCGGCCAGGGCGCGGAGCTCGGAATTGGAACCAAAGACCAGATCGACCCGGGTGCCGGTCCATTTCGATTCACCCGTTGCCCGATCGCTGCCTGTAAATATGTCCCCATTCTCCGAGGTCGGCTTCCAGATCGTGCCCATATCGAGCAGATTCACGAAGAAGTCGTTGGTCAGCGTTTCCGGGCGATCGGTGAACACCCCGTGCTGGGACCGGTCGAAGTTGGCGTTCAAGGCTCGCATACCGCCGACGAGAACCGTCATTTCCGGAGCCGTCAGGGTCAGTAATTGGGCCTTGTCGACCAGCATCTCTTCGGCAGATATGGTGTATTTCGCCTTCATGTAGTTGCGGAAGCCGTCGGCTTCGGGTTCCATGATGGAGAAGGCTTCGACATCGGTCTGTTCCTGGGAAGCATCCATGCGGCCGGGTGAGAAGGGGACCGTCACCTCGTAGCCAGCATTCTTAGCCGCCTGCTCGACAGCGGCGCAGCCGGCCAGAACGATAAGGTCGGCCAGGGAGACCGTCTTGTCGAATTCGCCCTGGATTCCTTCCAGCGTGGTCAGCACTTTACCCAGCTGCTCGGGCTGGTTGACCTGCCAGTCTTTCTGCGGCTCCAGCCGAATCCGGGCACCGTTCGACCCGCCGCGCATGTCGGAGCCGCGAAAGGTCGAGGCCGAGGCCCAGGCGGTGGAAACAAGCTCGGCAATAGACAGACCCGAAGCGAGGATTTTCTCCTTGAGAACCGCCACGTCGCCGTCATTGATCAATTCATGATCAACCGCCGGAATCGGGTCTTGCCAGATCAGCTCTTCTTGGGGAACTTCGGGACCGAGATACCGGGCCAGCGGCCCCATGTCGCGATGGGTGAGTTTGAACCAGGCGCGGGCGAAGGCATCGGCGAACTCATCAGGGTTTTTGTGGAAACGCTTTGCTATCTTCTCGTAGATCGGATCCATCCGCATCGACATGTCGGCGGTGGTCATCATGATCGGGACCTTTTTCGAGCCATCGTCGGGGGCCGGCGCCATATTGTCGTCGGTTGGGTTTTTGGGCGTCCACTGCCAGGCACCGGCGGGGCTCTTGACCAGTTCCCATTCGTTGCCGAAGAGCATGTCGAAGTACCCCATATCCCACCTGGTCGGGGTCGGGTTCCAGGCGCCTTCCAGACCGCTGCCGATCTGATCAGCCCCTAATCCGCTGCCATAGCTGCTTTTCCAGCCCAGGCCCTGCTCCTCGATGCCGGCCGCTTCGGGTTCGGGCCCCACATGGGCCGGATCGCCGGCGCCGTGGCATTTGCCGAAGGTGTGACCGCCGGCGGTAAGGGCAACCGTTTCCTCGTCGTTCATGGCCATGCGCTTGAAGGTTTCCCGCACGTCCTTGCCCGAGGCGACCGGATCCGGGTTACCGTTCGGCCCTTCCGGGTTGACGTAGATCAAGCCCATCTGCACGGCGGCCAGGGGATTCTCCAGATCCCGCTCGCCGGAGTAGCGCTGGTCAGCCAGCCACTCCTCTTCCGCACCCCAGTAGATGTCCTTTTCCGGCTCCCAGATGTCCTCACGCCCGCCGCCGAAGCCGAAGGTTTTGAAGCCCATCGACTCCAGCGCGACATTGCCGGTGAGGATCATCAGGTCAGCCCAGGAGATTTTGCGGCCGTACTTTTGTTTGATTGGCCAGAGCAGCCGGCGCGCCTTGTCGAGATTCACGTTGTCGGGCCAACTGTTGACCGGCGCGAAGCGCTGGTTGCCGGTTCCGCCACCGCCCCGGCCGTCGGCGGTACGGTAGGTGCCGGCACTGTGCCAGGCCATGCGGATGAAAAGTCCGCCGTAGTGGCCATAATCTGCCGGCCACCAGTCCTGCGAGTCGGTCATCAGCTCGTGCAGATCCCTTTTCAGGGCCTCGTAATCGAGGCTCTTGAATTCCTCGGCGTAGTTGAAATCCTCACCCATGGGATCGGATTTGGAGGAGTGTTGCCGCAGTACATCCAGGTTCAACTGGTCCGGCCACCAGTCGCGGTTGGCTGTGCCTCTGCCGGCCGTGTGTTTGCTGGTCCTGCCCGTCACGGGGCATTTGCTTTCTTCGCTCATCTCAAACCTCCTGTAACTATGATTGGGTTTTGGGTTTTTGGTTCTCAACGCAGTTTCGGCATACGCCCCTCACCTCGACATGAGTTGCCTCTATCTCTCCCAGGGAGTCCACCGAATCAGGTAGCTGTATTTTATCAAGCTCGGTGCTGTAAAAATCACGAGTAAATCCGCATTGCTCGCAGACAAAGTGGTGATGGCTGCTGAGGTTGGCATCGAAACGGGTTCGTTCTCGGCTTGAGCCAAGTGTGGTCACCAGTCCGAGATCGTTCAGCAGCCACAGCGTTCGATAGACGGTATCGAGCGATACCGTGGGCAGATGCTTTCGGACTCGCTGAAATACCTGCTCGGCATCCGGATGATCTCCAGTCCGAGCAACTTCGCGGAAAATTTCCATGCGCTGATGGGTCAGCTTGACTCCTTCGCGACGGAGGACCGTCTCGAAGTGCGTCATTCGCTCTTCTACTTCCCGCTTTTCTGTTTTCATTGTTGTCTGGCAAATAGGAATGAATTACTATTTAGTTATTAACCATCATGAGGCGGATGGTCAATGGTTCGATTGATAAATGACCGACTGATTGCATATGTTCTCAAATAGCCGATATTACAAATAATTTATTCACTTGTAAAAGTAATTGAACGATAATTCGTGATGTGGGAAATGAAGCGATACTCCACAACTATAATCATTCTTAAGTCTGGTGATGTGGGTGATGTACCATGCTGTTTGGAGGCTGTCCCGATTGGCTCATGTCCGAGTTCTTTAAACAGCGCCTCCCAATATTCACCGCCTTGACATTTGGTCCGGGAAACATAATAATGGCCCTATGTGGGCATATGCCCATAATAACACATTGTAGTAGCATCAAATCAATGGAGGGAGTTATGACCGAAGAGGCAGATGTCGGATGTGCCCGTCCCACCGGAGGACCGGTTGCAGAAGCATCGAATGAAACGAGCGAAGGATCACCGAAGATCAAGGGGGAACGTGCAATGATAACGGTCGGCCAGAAAGCGCCCGATTTTATGGCGCCGGGATATGAGCAGGGTAAATTCGTCAATGTCAAACTAAGCGATTATCTCGGTAAATGGGTAGTGCTGTGTTTCTACCCGGGCGATTTCACCTTTGTCTGAGCCACCGAAATCTCGGCGGTCGCTGAGAAATATTCAGAGTTCCAGAAACTCGGTGTCGAAGTTCTGTCGATGTCCATTGACTCCATGTTCGTGCACAAGATGTGGGTAGACGATGAGTTGTCGAAGATGGTAGAGGGCGGTGTGCCATTTCCCATGCTTTCCGATGCCAGCGGCGCTGTCGGAAGGATCTACGGTATATACGATGAGGCCGCCGGTGTGGAAACAAGAGGACGTTTTCTGATCGATCCCGATGGGGTTATTCAGGGTTTCGAGGTATTGTCTCCGCCGGTGGGCAGGAATGTCGATGAGACGCTTCGACAGATCCAGGCCTTCCAACTGGTCCGTGAGACCGATGGGACCGAGGCGACCCCGTCCGGCTGGCGCCCCGGCAAGAAGACCTTGAAACCGGGAATTGATCTGGTCGGTAAGGTATGGAAAGAGTGGGAGACAAGCATGGCTTTTGATTAAAGGATGGGCAGTTTATCAATCCTGTAAGAGTGGCGATTGCCGGAGAGAGTCTTTGGTCATCGCCACCCCCTGAGCTTGAAATTGATGCGTAGTGCATTACCCTTACCTCGGGTGATAAGAAGGCAGGTGAGAGCACAATAGCGGTGCACAAGCCACCACCGATTTAGTTTCCCGTGCAACGCAGAGATTGAGCAATAAGGCAATTTTTCAAGGGAGCTTTAACGTTTTCTTGATGAGTTAATAATTAAAGTTATGAATGGGTGCAATGCAATGAGGCGGCTGATAGGGTTAGTTTTAATCATGGTTTTTATCGGTTGTACAGCGGCCGTTTCCGCCATCCAAGTCATAGAGCTTCAGTGGGAGGACCTGGTCGGCACCTTCGAATTCGAGGATCCCTTCGAGAAACTTACCTCGGAGCAGGTTTACGATCTGGGAACCTATGTGAGGGTCAGCAAGCTCAGGGAATCTGACCCGTCCAGCGTCACGCAGAGCATGGAAGACGAGAGCAGGGAGGCAGAATCGCGGTTGGAGGCCGGCGGTGTCGATGTCGACTACCTGATATCTGTTGCCCCGGAAGTGAAGCAGAAGCGCATAAAACAGGCGACTGCGGTGGTGCCGGAATTGGACGGCCAGCGAGTCAA
>JAHEER010000070.1 GCA_024640625.1 Desulfobulbaceae bacterium | reverse complement strand
ATAATTGTTGATGATGCCGTTAGGTATTTTGAGTATGTAGCGGGAGCGCTCGCATGGCTGCTATTAATAGCCACGCTTAAAATCCACTGCGTAGTGCAGGGGCAATCCATCCACAAAGCGTCGATAATTCTCACAGAAAATATCCACGACCTGTTCCGGGAATGAATACGCAGAATTGTGGGGGGTAACCACCACGTTTTTCATCCCCCAGAGCGGGCTGTCGAGCAGCAGCGGCTCCTCTTCGAAAACGTCAAGTATTGCTCCACCAATATTTTTTGATTCAAGGGCTGCTATCAGGTCGCTTTGGTTTACAGTCACTCCCCGACCAACATTTATCAGAATTGAACTTTCATTCATCATTTTCAATTCTTTTCTGGTGATGAAATTCCTGCTTTCTACCGTATCTGGAAGGATGAGAACCAGGTAGTCGAGCTGGGGCAGGAATATATCGAGCTCAGATGGCAGATAAAGCTGATCGACAAAATCGACTTCACCCGAGGTACGCTTCATCCCCAGAACCCGCATGTTGAAGTGAGCCGCAGTCCGGGCAATAGCCTTTCCAATAGAGCCGAGCCCGACGATACCAATGGTGATATTGGCCAGGCTCCGGTATTTAATGCGATGCCAGACTCTATTCTGCTGATTTCGGTCGGTGGCCAGAATAGAACGCTCTCTGGAAAGAATGTAGCCAAAAACATATTCGCTCATTAAGGGGCCGAAAATATCTTTGACCCCGGTCAACAGGTAATTCTTGGGCAGCCCCGGTTTGCACAACGGTTCAACGCCGGCGAAGGTGGATTGCACCCACTGCAATTGATCAGTCTCTTGCAGAATCGAAGCAATCAGGGCGGGCTTGCCTAAGACGATATTGGCCCACGAAGCATATTTTTGAGCTTCCTGGTCATCCACTGCGGTAACTATTTCGATATTTCCAAGATCGCGTTTACTAATCTCCCCCAGGTAGGTTGCTGCATCGCTTTCGAAGATCAATAATTTGTTCATGGTTATCTATTATCCTAATTGCCTGACATCAGCAAGTTTCTTTACTGCACTGCCTGCTACTCTTAATGACTCGGCGAGCCTATTTCCGTACAATCAATTGGCGGATTTGAACTTATCCCGTCAACGATTTGGACTCTGCATCCCCCAGCCGAAATTTCACCTGTGAGCGGATTACTAGGAAAAGCTCGTGTGACTCTGGTATAGTAGAGGTTGTTCCCGCATACGCTGCAGCGAACACCAATTCGGTGTGGCTCATCTGTTTATAATCTCTTCCTGGTATGTCCCATGAGTAATCCACGCTACTACCTTTTGATCATGTTTGTCTTTGTCTGTCTGGTCGCCCTGGTCTGTGCACTGTTGTTTATCCCGCTCAAGCAGGCCTTCATGTCAAATTGGGGATTCAACCTGATTATTGTAGGGGCCTTGTTGATTGGCATATTGCTGAATATTCGCCGGGTCATGATCTTGGAGCCGGAAATCAACTGGATCAAGATCTTCCGCACCGGAACCTCCGGGCTGTCAGTTGCCGAGAGTCCGGAACTGCTCAAACCGCTGGCCAAACATCTCGAAGGTCTGCACCGCGACCGATTCAGCCTGTCGGCCTTATCACTGCGCACCGTGCTCGAAGGAATCAAGGGACGGCTCGATGAATCACGCGAGATATCGCGTTATATCATAGGCCTGCTAGTATTCCTGGGCTTGCTCGGCACTTTCTGGGGCCTGCTGGGAACCATCAGTTCGGTAAGCGGGATTGTGGGAGCACTGGATATGGGCGACAATAACTACGGGGACATGTTCGAGGCCCTGAAAGCCGGATTGCAAGAACCGCTTCGGGGTATGGGTACGGCTTTCAGTTCCTCACTTTTCGGACTCGGTGGATCCCTGATTCTCGGTTTTATAGATATTCAGGCCAATCATGCCCAAAATCGGTTCTTCAATGAACTCGAAGAATGGCTCTCTGGGGTCACCCAGCTTGTTGATAGAACACTGGGCAGCGATCTTGACCATGACGAGGAATCTTTCCAGCAGCCCCAGGCAGGTTCAGATCAGCTGGCCAGCCTGATCAGAGAGTTGCACCGCACCAACCTGCATATCAGGGCACTGCTGAGCACGTCCACCGTGCATCAACAGTATTCTGCCGATGAACCTGATCAGGAGCCTTAGGAGCAGTCATGCGTTCAACCAACCGCCACACTCAGGAAACAATCAGCATCTGGCCGGGCTACGTTGACGTGCTATCGGCCCTGATAATGATCATCATTTTCGTACTGCTGATTTTCACCCTGTCCCAGTTCATCCTCAGTAATATTCTGACGGATCAGAGCAGTGAATTACAGGACCTGCATTCCCAGATTGCCGAAATAACTGAACTGCTTGGACTGGAGCAGCAGAAAAATGAAGAAATGAATACCCAAATCGCCGCCCTGTCAAACGAAATCGATACCCTTGTTACGGAGAAAACGAACCTTGAGGGTGATATTGACTACTTAAACGAGAAGCGGGTCGAAGATTTCCAGGAGATTGAATTTCAGCTTAAAACAATCGCCAGTCTTCAGCAGGACATCAATGCCTTGAGAGATCTGCGCCGGGAGCTCGAAAACCAGATCAGTACTGCGGCGGCAGCTCTGGAAAGAGAACAGCAGGTGAGTGCTTCTCTGCGGGACCGGAGCAAAACACTTGAGGCCCAGTTGGCCAGTGAACAGGAAAAAACGATGCTGGCCCAAAAAGACATAGACCAGCGCGACATCAGGATCGAGGCCCTTTCCGCCCTGATCGGAGAGCAGCAGCAGGCCCTTGACAATCAGCGCAGCCTGACAGCCGATGCCCGGGCTGAGGTGGCGCTGCTCACCCGGAAAATAAATCAGTTGCGTGAGCAACTGACCGAAATCTCCGAGGCTCTGCGTCTGTCGGAGATCGATCGCCAGCAGCAAAAAGAAGAGATCGGTGATCTCGGCAGGCGCTTGAACATTGAGCTGGCCCGGAGAGTCAACGATCTAGAGCAGTATCGCTCCGAATTCTTCGGCCGGCTAAGGGAAATACTCAGTGACAATCCACTGATCCGGGTCGAAGGTGATCGTTTTCTGCTGCAGGCAGAATTGCTTTTCTCCTCCGGCAATGCCGAACTGTCGGAACCAGGAAAGCAGGAGCTTGACGCGCTGGCTGATGTCCTGCAAGAAATTATTCCTGCGATTCCCAATGATCTGCAGTGGATTCTCCGGGTTGATGGCCATACCGACCGGATCCCAATCAACTCGGTTCGTTTTCCCTCCAACTGGGAACTTTCCACAGCCAGGGCTGTGTCCGTGGTCCGTTACCTGGCGAACCGGGGTATCCCGGAGGAACGTATGGCTGCAGCGGGGTTCAGCAAATTCCATCCCATCGATCCTGCCGAGACAAGCGAGGCTTACCGGATTAATCGGCGTATTGAGATTAAATTGACCTCGCGGTAAATTTATATTGGCTTAATCAGACTTGGATTGACAAAGGTTGAGTTTGTTCTTTTTTCCTGCAACTTTCTATTATCTCTCTCGTTCTCATCTTGGAGGCTGGGGCAATGGCATTGCTATCTCCAGCTTTGACGCCTTTATTCTAATGTGAGATAATTGATTTAACCTGAACGTTACCCTAACAGCCATTAGGGAGGTAAGGTTATGAAAAAGATTTGGCTGCCCTACCCATTGTATTTTCTGAAGCCTTTTGTCGTCGGTCTTATCGGAATAGCCCTTTTGTATGTTTCCGAAAATTTGTTCACCTCCGGTTTCGCTGTCTTGTGTCTTGGGTACTCAGGCTGGATTATCATCATGCGTGTAGTGTGGTCTGTCAAAAACTTCGTAAAATACAGTCTTAGCAGCTCAGAGGAGAAGAAGGACAAAACGCACTTTGCGAAATTTCCCGACGACTAGGATCCTCAATCGTGATGGTGCGGAAAACCTAATCCCCCTTATCGCACGCTACCCTGATAGTGCTCCTCCTGAATCTCAAATACCAACAAGGTACTCTTTGGGGATGCCCTGAGGCAGGCAAGATACACGCTAAAAATATGTCCGTTCTTTTGACACACCACTATTTGTTTTTGTACACTGAGAGATAGACATAACAACTTCTTCGAAAGAGCAAACCTAGGGCAATCTAGGGACGCAAAGCCACGGGTCAGAACTTACTGATAGCCGGGTTGCCGAAAAGAGGGGTTTTATCCTGTTCCCGCAACGCCCGTCTTTGGCTAAGAAGATGGGCGTATTTTTTTGATACTACAATCAGAGTCTATGTTCGGGGGCGTGGTGATTTTCCGGAGCGCAATTGAGAGACGATCAAGTAGGACTCAAAAGGACAAAATGAAGATGCTTGTCCTGGCAGTATTCTTTTCACTGGCAGCGAGCACAGGCAGTGGGCAGGCAGCCACCTATGGGGACACGGAGCAAGCGTTTCAAGACTGCCAACTCTTTTTAGAGCGTGGCCGTGAACTGACCGCGGCAGAATCGAGGAGAGCAACCTCTTGTTTTAATTTCGTAATAGGAGCTTGGGATATGGGTGAATATTTATCTTGGAGGGATGTATTTCTTGGTAAAAATCCCTCATTCTGCCCCCCCAAAGAGGAAGTTGAGGTCACCCAGCCGATCCTCGTATTCGTCAATTATGTGGAAGAACATCCCGAGAAAATGGAACATCGCTTAGCAATGGTGCTCGAGTGGAGTTTCAGAAGAGCCTACCCATGTACTGATGCCTACTATATCAAGCTGGTAAACTAAGAAACAAACAATAACTCGGATTTATTGAACTTTTACACGGCCGTATTGAAGGGAATATGAACGTTGCACACTCGAAAGGAACCGACCGTTTAGATCTGTATAACGATCGTTTTAAAAAATTAGTTGACCAGATTCATTCTGCATCCACACCAAACTCCATAATGGTGGGGATTAGAAACAAGATTCTTGACATCTACGATGTTGAAATGGCTACGGTATTTTTGATTGATGTGAAGAAAGACAAACTAGTTTCTTGGGTATTAATGCCTGGAGATTCAATAAACAAAATTAAACTCGATGTGGATTTATCAAGTATTACCGGTTTTGTCGCAAAATCGAAAAGGACGCTGAACATATCTGACGTTTACGACCACGATGAACTTAGGGCAATCCATCCATCTTTAAGATTTGATTCTTCCTGGGATAAAAAGTCAGGCGTGAGAACCAAACAAGTTCTCGCTTCACCAATCGGACATAAATCCAATTTGATGGGTGTTATTCAGCTAATTAATAAAAGGGACGGCACCTCATTTAATCTAGTTGACGAACAGCGAATCCAGGAATTGTCGACAACCCTTGGGATCGCCCTTTATAACCATTACAAAAGTGGGAAAAAAATTCCCATGCGCTACGAAGAACTAGTCAAAAAGAATCTTATTTCATCACAGGAAATGGAACGGGCAATGGTGATATCAACCCAGCAGGAAAAAGAGGTTGAGACTGTTCTCATGGAGGATTACCTGATCCCCAAGGAAGAGCTGGGGCAAACCCTTGCCGTTGTGTATAAAACTCGTTTTGTGGATCTTAAGGTATCCTCCTATAGAGCCGAGGCCTTGATTACGCCAGAGACAATAAAAACCCTATCACAAAACTTAATTGTCCCACTAGACAAAAGAAAGAGTGAGTTGATAGTAGCGGCTAAGGACCCTTCTAATCAAACCGGTTTGCTGGAGGTTAGAAATCTATATAAAGCCGCAAAACTGTCTGTCTTTTTGGCCTTTGGGGAAGATATCAGAAGCATTCTCAACAAATTCGTTGAACCGCCTGAGGAGCTCATAGAAGACCTATCTGACAGTGCAGAAGAGCCAGTTGATAACCATTACAATCCCGAAACGCACCAGCACAACAGTCAGGTAATTGAAGAGATTGAAACTGATGCCACCCCTGCGGTACAGTTGATCAACAGAATTATAGAAGATGCGTTTTATTCAGGTGCATCAGATATTCATATAGAACCATATGGTAATTTACATGATGCAGAAATTCGATATCGTATAGACGGAATATGCGCCAATAAACTCAATATTCCAAAAGCCAATGTTCGCTCAGTTATCGCACGAGTTAAAGTTCTTGCTGATCTCAATATTGCCGAACGCCGCAAGCCCCAGGATGGAAAAATAAGATTTACCACGACCAGGGCGGATAATATTGAACTTAGAGTTGCAACACTTCCAACCTCTGATGGAAATGAGGATGTTGTCCTAAGGATTCTTGCTGATAGCAAACCCATTCCCTTGGATAAACTGGCCCCCCCGCATACTCTTGAGAGACTGATACCTACAATTACGAAACCTTATGGGATGTTTTTAGTAGTTGGCCCTACGGGCTCTGGAAAAACTACTACGTTGCATTCCGTCCTCAACTACATAAATACTCCTGAGAAAAAAATTTGGACTGCGGAAGACCCTGTGGAAATATCACAATATCGTTTACGGCAAGTCCAAGTTAGACCCAATATTGGCTATACCTTCGCGACGGCCATGCGCGCTTTTCTGAGAGCAGATCCTGATGTAATCATGATAGGCGAGATGCGGGACCGGGAAACCGCTAAAATGGCTATCGAAGCCTCATTAACGGGACACGTTGTATTCAGCACACTGCACACCAATTCAGCAGCAGAGACTGTTGTAAGGCTTATTGATATGGGGATGGATCCTTTTAATTTTTCTGATTCACTTTTAGGTATATTAGCCCAAAGGCTGGTGAGAACTCTTTGTGAAGACTGTAAAGAACCTTATACACCGACTAGGCAAGAGTACGATAATCTGGTTCACCATTACGGGGCTCAATTCTTTGATCATATCAACGTAAATTATTCCGATGAAGTAACACTGTATAAAACTAAAGGCTGTGAAAACTGTAATGAGAGTGGCTATAAAGGCAGGCAGGGGTTATTTGAATTATTGGTTGCCAATCAAAAAATCAAAAGCCACATCATTGAGGGGCAGCCTGTGGAGACAATTAAGCTCGAAGCTATTGAAAGCGGGATGACCGTACTGCTTCAGGAAGGAATACAGCAGATATTTAGCGGTACAACCGACAGTAAGCAAGTCATGAGTACTTGCCTGATCTAGCAATTTACGCCAAGAAGGGCGTTCTGCCCAACAAACTGAATTAACAAGGTACTACGCTTCAATTGATCAGCCCGCCGCAACGGTTAAATATACCAGTTAAGCTTTGCGGGCCATCTTGCCTAACAAGAAAAATACCCTTTCTTCCGGTATGTTTTCTCAGGTGCGGAAGAGCCGGATAAGAAAAGCTACACGTCATATTGTTGATACTAATTGACATTCACTTAAGGCTTGATACACAATTAATCTATGATGGAGAAAATAGCGCTTGAGCCTGAGGATAGAGACTATTTCAGAAACCTAACAGAATTTGCTTTTCGCAACCCTTACGAGAAAGAATCTTTGATTCTTGCATTTAGGGTGGCAGGAGGAAAGTATCCCGCTGGTGAGCAACTGAGAAATCGGGTTTATGAAACAATAAAAAAAAGAATTAGAAAGGTCACATTAAACGGAAAATTAACCTGGAAACATTTCTCGGGAGAAGACCGATACCTGATCCGCCATGCCCTCATGCATGAGTCTTATTATCGATGTTTCTCCAAATTTGATGAGCTGATTTTAAAGCAAATCAAAGAGGATCTTTTCGACCATCCTGTTTCATTTGCAAAAGAAAACTTATCATTAATGCGAAGCAGAGGTTTCAGCGTTGATGATTCGCTGCGATATTTTGGTTTGTTCTACCAACTGCGCCGAGCCTGGTATTTTATCAATCATGGGCTGCTTGGTCGGAGCAGGTCCATGCAAACATTGCGTTCCCATCTATGGCGCAGCCTCTTTACTTCATTTCCAGCTGTGTATGAAATGGTTATGTGGGACCGTATGGAGGACTTCTCTACTTTTCTGGTAGGCGAGACTGGCACGGGAAAAGGGACTGCGGCTAAAGCCATCGGCCGTTCCGGGTTCATTCCTTTTAATGAAAAGAAACAAAATTTCAGCGAGAATTTTAAACAAAATTTAATCGAGATAAACCTGTCCCAATACCCCGAATCCTTGATTGAGTCCGAATTGTTCGGGCACAGAAAAGGCGCTTTTACAGGTGCCGTAGACGACCATGAGGGTATCTTCGCTCTTTGTAGTCCTCATGGCTCGATTTTTCTAGATGAAATAGGTGAAGTATCTGTCCCGATACAGATCAAGCTTCTGAAAGTGCTTGAAGAACGTATTTTTTCTCCAGTCGGCGGACATAGCAAGCTCCATTTTAATGGAAGAATCGTTACAGCAACAAACAAATCCCTGGTGGAGCTGGATCACAAAAAGACCTTTCGGGAAGATTTTTACTATCGTCTATGCTCCAACATCGTGCATGTGCCCACTCTCCGTCAACAAATCCATGAAGATCCGTCCACCCTCGAGACTCTGCTTGAGCATACCATTTTGAGGATTGCCGGCGAACCCGTCCCGCACTTATTGGATCTAGTTATGACCACCCTGGAGGGAGAAGTCGGGCTGGATTATGAGTGGCCAGGCAACGTTCGTGAGCTAGAGCAAGCGGTACGAAGTATTCTGCTCACCTTGCACTACAACAAGAACAATAGCAATGAAGTTGATTGCACAAACAAACTGCATCTCGCCATTGAAAGAGAATCTGTGAGCGCCCAGGAACTTGTCTCACTTTATTGCTCTCTCTTGTACAGAAAATATGGAACCTACGAGAAAGTTGCAAAAATCACAAATCTTGACCCTCGCACGATAAAAAAACATATACAAAATCAGTGATGTAAGTAAAAAGACATCTTTTCCGGTGAGCCTGGCCCGTCTCCAATTACCGTGATACCTCGTGTTGGTCACGGGTTTGCATCACGCCATACAGGCAAAGAAAATCAGAAAATTAGCGGGATATTTGGCAGTCCTGTTCCCAAACGCTCATCCGTTCTTAAGGTAAAACAGTCTTTCTCTTAATTCTGTTAAACTCTCGGTGAGGTGATTTGGTGCAAAACAGCAAAGTTGTAATTGTCGGAACGGGACTTGTGGGAATGAGTTACGCCTATGCCCTGGTAAATCAAGGAACGATTGAAGAATTGGTTCTCATTGATATTGATAGGGACAAAGCAGAAGGCGAAGCGATGGATCTAAACCACGGTCTTGCTTTCGCACCACGAAAAATGAACATAAAAGCAGGTGATTACAGTGACTGTAAAGATGCCGGACTGGTGGTAATCACAGCCGGAGTAAATCAGAAAAAAGGCGAAACAAGGATTCAGCTGCTCACCAGGAATGCCTCTATAATCAAGAACGTTGTCAAGGATATCATGGCATCCGGCTTTAATGGTATTTTACTGGTAGCTTCTAACCCGGTCGATATTTTAGCGTATGTGACTTGGAGAGAATCAGGCCTGCCCCAATCGAGGGTCATCGGCAGCGGCACCTCTCTTGATACTGCAAGATTACGTTATGAAATATCCAGTATCATCAATATCGATTCGAGAAATGTGCATGCGTATATCCTGGGCGAGCATGGTGATAGCGAATTTGTCTGTTGGTCGAATGCTAATGTCGGCGCCAAGCCGATACAAGATGTCGTTAACTCAATGGACGAAATCAGTTTTGTGGACCTAGACAAAATTTGCACTAAAGTGAAAAACGCCGCCTATGAAATTATTAAGAGAAAAAAAGCAACGTATTACGGAGTTGGGATGGCCCTGGTACGTATAACTGCAGCGATATTTAATAATGAAAACAGGATAATGCCAATTTCAGTGCTTAATAATGGTACCTACGAATGCGAAGATAACGTCTATATTGGCCTGCCGGCTGTCTTAAACAAGGATGGGGTCCATCATATTGTCAAACTCGAACTGGATGACACAGAGAAACACAAGCTCAACCATTCAGCTACACTGCTAAGAGATATTCTTGACAGTATTAATTACTAGAAAATTGACGATTCGGTAATTGATTACACAAGGATAAACTTAACCGAAGGTAAGGCTAACAAGCTAAAACCGGTTAGTGATCATTCATATGCGATTAAACCAGGTGAATGACCGATCAGAAGCATATGCACGTCGTTTTCATACAGATCAACTGAGGCGCAATCTCAAGGTGGAGAGAATGTATGACCGCTCCTTATCTCCAGCGCTATCGCGCTATCTAGTACATGCCTTCCCACCACCGGAAACTTTATTGCACGTGTCTTTGTAGGATCATACCCCAGAAAGGAGGGAACTGAGAAACGGTGGAATCTTCCAGCAGCCGTACTTCACCCGCTAACTGGCCCCGGCGCGTCTGGCGATGGTTTCGTGATGATTTCCTCGGTATCGTCCGGGAAATGCGCTGGAGCTATGTCCCGCCTCTGATGGTCTACCTGGCTGCCGGAATTTCAGGCTTTACCGGAATTATTGAAAGTTTCTATGTCAAGGATGAACTTGGGCTCTCAGCCGAATTTCTGGCCGGGTTGGGATTCTGGGTAGGATTGCCGTGGGCCCTTAAAATGCCACTGGGGCATCTGGTCGATCTGTTCTGGCGGCATAAAGCCCTGTTCGTCTATCTCGGTGCCGCACTCATGGCCGCGAGTCTGCTTATCATGATCGGGCTTACCGGCCAGCCGGCAGCCATGACCGAGTTTCTCGGAGCGGAACACTGGTATATTATCGCCAGCCTGCTGTCACCGGTAGGATTTGTGCTCCAGGACGTGGTAGCCGATGCCATGACGATTGAGGCCGTGCCGACCCACGACGAGGATGGCAAGGAGATAGCAGAGGCGGAGATCAAGCGAATGCATATCACCATGCAGACGCTTGGCCGCATCGCTATTATCGGGGGCAGTGCCTTGGTCGCCGGTCTCGGAGGGTGGCTGGCGATGACGCTGTCCTATCAGATCATGTATCAGTATGCCCTGATCATTCCGGTCATCTCTATTCTGGGAGTTTCCCTCGGCTCCATATTTCACCGCGTGCGTCTGCGCCGCCTCCGTCACCAAGGCGTCGAGCCGCCGGAAATGGCGGGCAGGGACGACGGCCTTTCCCCGAACTGGTATATTCTTGGCGGCAGCGGCGCCTTTATTGTTTTGAGCCTGGTGCTTGGACTTTCCGATATGGTTCTCAAGAAAGAGGCCATTTTCCTCGGTTCACTCGGCGTAATTGGTTACCTGATGCATATCATGCTCAGGGACCTTGACCGGGAGAAGCGCCGTGAGATCGTCGGAATCGCCATTATTGTCTTTGTCTTTCGGGCAATGCCCGTATTTGGTGCAGGTGCCAGCTGGTGGCAAATTGACGTGCTCGGGTTTGACGAGGCCTTTTTCGGTACCCTTCGACAAATTTCCGCACTGCTGGTAATCGTCGGCCTGTTCGGTCTGCGGAGTTGGATGAGCCGGCACCCGATACCGTATCTTATTGTCTTCCTGTCTGTCTACAACACCGTGATGCTGCTTCCCTATATCGGCATGTTCTATGGCTTCCATGAGTGGACGGCCGAACACCTGGGCTTCGGTGCCCGAACCATTGCCATCATCGATACCATGGCCGATTCGCCACTGGGGCAGGTTGCGATGGTGCCGATGCTTGCCTGGATTGCCAGAGAGGCCCCCGCTCAGCAAAAGGCGACCTACTTCGCCGTTATGGCGGCCTTCACCAATCTTGCCTTGTCAGCATCCCAACTGGGTACGTCCTATGTGAACAAACTGTTTCTAATAGAGCGGGGTGATTACAGCCACCTCGGCGGTCTGTTCAATACCGTGGCCCTAATCGGCCTGGTGCTGCCAATTGCCACTGTTCTAATCGTCAATGCACTGAAACCGAAAGGTGTGGAACAGACCTAAGTCTAAGCAGGTAAGGGGAGGGAAAACGATAGAGCAACATTGCCCCAGGCATACATCTCGATAGTGGCTTTTTCTGTAGAGCGGTACCAAGAATTTATATTCATGGAAACGGCGATGAAGGACCAGACAAATCCCGATAAGAGGCATATTCAGTGCCGGTTCTCTATAATTTCCCCTGGTGATTTTGGTCTTGCCAATTCCCCCATCAATTAAGCTGCTTCTCAGCCCAATACACGTCTTGAGGCCGGGATTTTCTTGGTGGAAAAACAAGAATGTTGCTGCATCGTTGAGCGGCAGCGCTTATGGTTGTTCACTAGAGGGTAGGAAAAGGCGCGACACACATATTGATTCACTCAGGCAGAAAACGGACTGAGATCAAGCAGCGGATCCAATAAATTACCGCTACCAGGCCAGAAGCCCGGGAAGACAAGACAAATGCTGTCGACCGTGGGTCGGAAGCAATTTATACAGCGGGGAGATAAGCAGTGTCCTGCTTCCCTGGGTAAGATCTGTGGCTGGATACTCTGTTGATAAATTCGGAAGCGCCGCAAATTTGCTCAACCGATAATCAGAAAAACCTTTGCCTATTGGGGAACAGCTGATGCAAGAACCGAGCTTCACCATTGGTATTGAAGAAGAGTATAAATTAGTAGATCGTAATACCAGAGATCTCATAAGTGAGGTGCCGGAGACCTTGCTCCCTAAATGCAGAGTTCGTTTGGAGGGGCAGGTTGCTCCCGAGTTTCTACAATGCCAGATCGAAGTGGGCACCAAGGTCTGTGAGAGCCTCGATGGTGCTAGATCGGAATTAGCATATCTTCGCCGTACGGTAGCGGAAGTTGCTGCCGAACACGGACTTGCCATTATCGCCGCCTCTACTCACCCATTCGGCAGGCCCAGCCAGGTGGAGCACACGCCGAAAGAACGCTATGACCAACTTGCCGACGATCTGCAAGAGGTAGTCCGGCAACTGGTGATTAGCGGGATGCACATCCATATTGGAATAGAAGATGACGATTTACGCACTGACCTGATGGGCCAGGTCACCTATATACTTCCACACATTTTAGCCCTAACCACCTCATCTCCATTTTGGAGAGGCCGGGATACCGGACTCAAATCTTATCGTATTGCCATCTGGAACGGTATGCCTAGAACCGGTATTCCCGAATATTTCGACAGTTTTGGGGAGTATCAACGCCATATTGAAATATTAGTAAATGCAGGGGTAATAGAGGATGCCACCAAGGTCTGGTGGGATATTCGCCCCAGTCACCGGTATCCAACTCTGGAAATGCGTATTTCAGATGTCTGCACCCGCCTTGATGACGCCATTACCGTAGCAGCATTTTACCTCTGCTGGCTGAGAATGCTTTATCGACTCAGACGGAGCAATCAACGCTGGCGGCGTTACAATAATTTTTTGATCAATGAGAACCGCTGGCGAGCCCACCGTTATGGTCTCGATGAAGGATTGCTTGATTTCGGCCTGGGAGAAGTTGTTCCATTCAGAGATCTGATGGATGAGGCTGTAGAATTAATCCAAAAGGATGCTGAATATTTTGGCTGTGTCGATCAAATTAATCACATCCATGCAATTATTGAAAATGGTACGAGTGCTCATCGGCAGGTTGATACCTATGCGAGGGCTGTCAGCTCGGGCAAGGACCCTGAGGAAGCATTGTGTTTGGTGGTGGATCAGTTGATTGAAGAAACGCTTATCGGTACCTGAATCCCATACACTGTAGTAATTCAGATGAGATCTGAATTAAAATATCTTCATACCGAGAGACATCCATAATCTCGGAAATGGTATTGGCGATAGAAAATGGTTATTACCGGTGTTTGTGATGTATCCGTCTTTATTTCTCCATAGCAGCCACACCGGTGCGGGCGATCTCTATGATATTTTCTCTGCCGACCTCATCGAGAAAGGTGTCAATCTGTACTGTTGAGCCGGCTATCTGGACGATTTGAACATCTTTCCCTTTCTTTTCGAGTATTTCAAAATTATAGCGTCCGTTGAAGGCGGTGAGATGCTCACGGTCAACTTCAAGCTTGACGATTGCTGCCTCCCGCCAGTAGCTTTTTTGGGTATCAAGCTCTTTGGCGGAGATCACCTCGGTAAATTTCTCCAGCTGTTTAATTACCTGGGTGACCTTGGCGATATCGTCTTCCTGCAGCGTGATGGTCATCCTGCTTATGCCCGGAACTCGTGAGCTGCAGACCGTCAGGGTGTCAACATTATACATCTTTTTCCTGATCAGCATCGACACTTTGTTGAGAACACCTGGACGGTCGAGCATAAATGCTAAAATGGCTCTTCTCTTCATGATTTGCTTACCTTCCTTTTCTTCTTTGATGCTGATTTTTCTTTGGGGGGCCGAGTTACGATCATATCATTAAAACCGCCGCCTGAGGGAATCATGGGCAAAATGACCTCTGTTGGATCACAGACAAACTCGATCAGTATCGGCCCTTTCTGCTTGATAGCCTTCTTCAGTGCCGGCGCGATGTCTTTGACTTCTTCCACCTTAAGATAGGGAATCTTATAGGCCTGGGCGATGAATCCGTAATCCGGGTTCTGCATGGGTGTTCCACTGTAGCGTCCATCAAAAAACAGTGTCTGCCACTGCCTGACCATGCCGAGGTAGCCATTGTTGAAGAGAAGCATCTTGATGTCAATATTATGCTCCATGACGGTTCCAAGCTCCTGGATATTCATCTGAAAACCGCCATCGCCGCTTATCGACCAGACCCTTTCCTGGGGACGGGCAAGTTTAACCCCTATCGCCATGGGCAGAGAGCACCCCATCGTGCCCGCTCCACCTGACGAGAACCAGCTGTTTTCCGTCTGGTAGCTATAAAATCGTGCGGCCATCATCTGGTGCTGACCCACATCAGGGACAATGAGATCTTTACCTTTGGTCAGCTTTGACAGACGATCGACGATCGTCTTCATGAGCAATGTACCGGTATCCCCGACCCCGGTATCGATCTCGGCCTGCAGCTCTTTTTTCATCACCTTGCGGTGTTCATCAATCTGCTTGAACCAGCGGCGCCTGGGTTTGTAGGTGAGCAGAGGGTCGTCCACCAGGACACGCAGAGTCCTGAGCACATCAGCATTGATAGCCACAGAGGTTGCGACGTTTTTATCGATTTCTGAGGGATCTATCTCCACATGGATGACATCGGCATTGGCGGCATACTCATTCAGCTTGCCGGTAACCCGGTCGTCGAACCTCATGCCAAAGGCGATGAGCAGGTCCGCTTCCATGACTGCTTTATTTGCTTCAACGGTGCCGTGCATTCCCATCATTCCCAGACTCAACGGGTGATCGGAGGGCAGGGCGGAAAGCCCGTGCATGGTAAAGGCTATGGGTATATTCACCTTTTCCGCAAACTGTTGCAGCAATTTCCCTGCATTGCTGTTTATCACGCCGTGACCACAGAAAATCAGCGGCCTCACGCTCTTGTTGATCATCTTTATGGCCCGGTCCAGTGGTTCCCTGTCCGGCGTGGGATGATAGAGATACCCGGGTAAGACCGGTCTGTAACCCTTGACATCGAAGCGGTACTGGGGAGATACGGACTCATTCTGCACGTCTTTCGGGATATCGACCAAAACCGGCCCCCCCCGGCCAGTAGTAGCCACATAATGTGCTTCATGGATAGTGGATTCAATCTCATCGGCATGCAGCGGCATATAGGTCTGCTTGCAAATGGGCATCATCACCCCAACGACGTCACTCTCCTGAAAGGCATCGGTGGCGATCACGCCGGTGGCGACCTGCCCCGTCACTATCAACATCGGCACCGAGTCCATGTGGGCATCGGCCACGCCTGTGGTCAGGTTCATCGCCCCCGGTCCGGAGGTGGCCATGCAGGCCCCGAGTTGCGGGTTGTCCGTCGAAAGAGACGCTCTCGATAGACCTTGGGCCATAAAAGTTGCTCCCTGTTCATGACGCGACATGATGAACTGAAAGTCCTTCGTTTTGTCCATTTCATCAAAAACCGGCATGATGGTCCCGCCGGTGTAGCCAAAAATGTACTTTATGCCTTTTTCTTTAAGCGCGGCCAGCAGCTTTTCTTTTCCAGTCATTAAGAATCTCTCTGTACGATTAAGTGTTAATTTTCATAACCGCAAAATATGAATTGCACCTTACGTCTGACTGCTACTCAGACATGCGTAAAACAATAATTCCATCCATCTGTACTGTTCAAAATAAAATCATATTGAGAAAAAACTATATGATTTAATGATCCTTTTGGTATTTCATGTAGCCATTGGCCAATTAGTTGCCCAATGATTTAGCCGTAACATATTGGAGTTAATGTAGAAATAATAAATCATAAAGAAAGGGGAAATTTTTCGACAGCAGCTTTTTTCTCTATTATTCTGGTTGATCAACGGCATGTTTGAGGCAAGAATGAGTCAGGAAAAACTCAAAACTATTACCAAAATGGAACCACCTTGTTGAGCAGACAGTCTCCTTTTTCATAGCACCTGAATTTATGACATTCTTTAAAATACATCTTTTCCTGCTAATAGCTTTATCTGTTTTGACTGTCGTTGTTATCTCGAGTTGCTCAACCGTGCCATACAAGAGCGACCCTCATTTGATAGGATACACCGAACAGGGCGTTGCCTCATTTTATGCAATGAAATTTCAGTTCCGCAAGACTTCAAGTGGCGAGCGGTTCAATCAGCTGGCCTTCACAGCAGCGCACCGAACGTTGCCTCTTGGCACCAAAGTTCGAGTGACGAACCTGAAAAATAATAAAAGTGTTGTTGTCAAGATTAACGATCGAGGCCCCTTCATTGAGGGAAGGATAATTGACTTAACCAGGTATGCATTCAGTAAAATCGGAGATACGGCCCAAGGACTTATCAAGGTTAAGATTGAGGTAATATATTAACATCCTTTATCTCTCGTCCGCTTTTGGGAAAATTACCATGAGAATTAGAGGTGTGCTGCACTTCTAGAAAATAGTAGTTTACAAGATCGCCTTGCCACTTAAGAATAGACCGTGAGAGTCCCCTGATTCACATTCGTGGTACTGGTGTCTCTAGAAGGCTAAGAAGATTGGCAACATTTCGAGGACCACCTAATGGATAAAAGAAAACGCTTGACCGCCGAACAAATTATCAAGCAGTACCAAGAAACGATCAGTCATATTGGTGAGCAAAAAAGCAAGGAAGAGCGCAACCGCCACTTTGCCACAATCAGGGATCGGGCCGAGGAGATCGTCCTGCTGCTCAATGCCGATTGTTCTTATGTGTCGGTGGCAGACCAGTTGTGCGATTATCTTGAACTGGACAAATGCGAGCACCTGCGCCAGCAACTCCTGTGCACGATCGCCATGCTGGAGAGAATCTCCCAGATGGAATTGCCCCGGACAACGAGGCTATCCGAAGACGCCCCGCGGGAAATGCTCATCCGCCATCTCTACAGCGA
>JAHEER010000182.1 GCA_024640625.1 Desulfobulbaceae bacterium | reverse complement strand
TACATCCGCATGGCCCTGCTCTACCTGCTGCTGCAGGATGGCTAAACACGCCGACCCACGTGCCCACCATCGACTAAGGCAGCGCCGCTGCTACTTATTTTGCCAGGATGGTGATCAGCACCGCGCTGATAATCACCGCCGCCCCGCAGTAGCCGAGCAGGCTCAGCGACTCACCTAGGATCACATAGGCCGCCGCGGTGGCCACCACCGGCTCCAGGGTGGCGGCTATCGAGGCCCGACCGGCCTCCAGATATTTCACCCCCTGATAGTAGCAGTAGTTGGCCAGATAGGTTGAGATGACGGCAAGTGCTATCAGCGAACCCCAGGCAATCGGGCTCTTCGGGGTAAAATCGACCAATGGCAGGATGCACACGATTCCAACCGGAAGTACATAGAAAAACAGGTTGGCAGAGGAATAGCGTCCGGAAAAATATTTGCCGACGGTGTAATAGAGCGAGTAGCAAAACCCCGCGGTGAGACCGGACAAAAGGGCCAGCAGCCCGGCAGAAGAAATCCCGCCCGTTTTTCCCCCTCCTGACCTGGAGATCATGTACACCCCTGCAATTACCAGGATGACAGCCAGGACCTTGTAGCCGCTCAGCCGCTCCCGGAAGAGGAAAAACGAGCAGACCACCACCCACGCCGGTGCGGTATAGAGCAGGACTGCAGCCAGTGCAGCACCGCCGGTTTTAACCGCATACTGATAGGATACGTAAAACAGAAAAATGCCGAAGACGCCGAAAAATCCCAGCAGAGGGATGTCCCGTCTGTCCAGCCGTGTCTGGCCGAGAACCAGCGCCTGTGTACCAAAACAACACCAGGCAAAGAGGGCCCGCCAGAACGCCACCTCCAGCGGTTCAAGCCCCTGGGCAAAGGCGAAGGAGGAGAATATGCCGATGAAGGCCCAGCAGGTGGCCGCGGCAATGATGAATCCATAGCCTTTGAGCATCATTTTGCTCTGGCCGAACAAAAAGTAATCGCTTGAATTCTACATCCAGACAAACCAGTAGATCCCGGTCAAAACAGCTGCAGCAAGATAGCACTGAAAGACGACAAGGCTGCCGAACACGCTGTGCCAGAACAGGGTGACCCGCTGACCAAAGTTGGCCTTTCCCGACCTGATAAGTTTTTCCACATAACTGCACTCCGCCTCCGGCATCTTCCTATAGAAAAGTGAAGTAAAAGCGGCAAGAAACGCATAAATAAAGGCCACCACGATGAAGGCGGTTATAAATATAATGGCAATCTCAGTCGACTGTCGAAACGGTAATCTCATGATAAAAATTCACCAGTCCCCCACAATGGATTCCCCAAAAGCGGTCTCATTGCTACGTAGAGTAAACTATAGCAACCAGATAAAATGGTTGTCAAATTAGAAAATAATCAAATACTTATTGAATGAGTCTTGGGGAAAAAGCTGATCAGGCCCCCTGTATGAGTTTGATGACGATCAGCGTGACATCGTCTTCGACGGTCGCTCCCTGTTGAAAATCGTACAGGGCCCTAAGAATTTCTTCCACAATCTGGCCAGCGGTTTTGTCTTTGTGCTCTTTGAGCAGCGCATTCATCGACTCTTTGCCGAACATTTCACTCGAGGGATTGCGGGCCTCCCAGATGCCATCCGTGCCCAGTAGAATGATTTGTCCCGTACGGAGGCCCCATCTGGTGTTTTCTTGGAACTGAAAATCTTCGTCGACGCCCAGTGCTATGCCCGGCCCCTTCAACTCGTACAGCGCATCAAGTTCTGGGTCATAGAGCACCGCAGGGTCGTGTCCGGCCCGGACCCAGCGGATACACTTCTCGTCGGTGTCGATGGTCAAGTAAAACATCGACATGAAACTGCCCGATTCGGCCACATCCCTGCTGAACTGGGCGTTCACATCGGAAACAATGGCGGCGGCGGTTCCCGGCAAGGCCACCCGCTGACGCAGGAAGGCGCGGGTGGAGGCCATCAGCAGGGCAGAAGAGATCCCGTGTCCGGAAACGTCGCCGATGACGACGGCCAATCTGCTGTCGTCGCCGAAATTGAATTCAATGAAGTCGTAATAATCGCCGCCGGTTTCGTCACAATAGATTGACCGACCGGCAATATCCAGTCCCGCGATCTGGGGATTCTTTTTCGGCAGCAGATTCTGCTGGACTTCCTTGGCGACTTCCAGCGACCGACGCATTTGCTCCCGCTGTTTGAGCCCTTCTACCATCTTGTTGAACGAGTTCATCAGACTGGATATCTCGTTGCTTCCGGCCGGCTTTAGCTTTACATCCAGGTTGCCTGAAGCGACCTGGTTGGCGCCATCATTTATAGATAGCACAGGGACAATGATGCGTCGGCGCAGGAAAAACAGCAGGCCCGCAATCAGCAATAAGGTGGCCACCGTAAATCCTAAGATGACCCGTTTGGTGAATTTCTCATATTCAGCTCGAATGAGTTCAAAGGTCCGCTCGACGCTTATTACCAGCTTGATGACCGCTAACAGTTCACCCTTCTGCCTTTTTTTAATTGGATAAAGTGCTTCAATCACCCGGACAACGGGCTGTCCCTGTACCCTTTTCAGCTGTTTAACCTGCCTTTTCACCAGAGGCTCACCCGAGTCGATAACTTGCTGGAAATCTTTGGGGATTCGCTGTGCTGCCAAATCCTGCGGTCTTCCGGGGTCGTATATCAAGCCATCGGGGTCCTTTATTTTGTGCTCGAGTACTGTGCCGTCCGCATCGCGAACGACTACACCGACAATAGCAAAATTCATACTTTCGTTAATAAATTCAGACCTCTCCTGAATCAGTTCAATAAGGCTTTTGGTATTCTTTTCCATGGCTAATCGCCGCACCGACGTTTCCATGGCCGAAAGAAAAATTATCGCCTTGTTCTCTACTTCCTTGAGGGCAATCTCACGCATGCCTTCTCTGTAGAGAAAGATACTCAGAACAAGTGAGGCCGTGGACAGGCCGATGATAATCAGCGCCGCCTGGAAGGCGATGTGGTTTGTGAACCGTGGCTTACTAGTCATCCCCGCACGACCTGACAGCAAATAAGAGGTGAGGCGCTCTGTTACTGGCCCTTATTTTCATTGACAATCTCAACCATCGCCTCGTACACCTGCATTGGTCCCATATCATTCTCAGCCGCCAGGTCTTTGAGTTTCTGTTCAGGGTCGATGGTCATGCCCCGCTTTTTCAGTCCTGCTATTATCATATCACAATCCTCACCGATCTCCTCACAGAGTTGGCCGATGGTCTTCTTGCCCATCCCCGATTTAGGCGGTGCACCCTCTTGGGCCGGGGTTTCGACGCTGTGGTCAGCCTGATTTGCGCCGCCCGTTTCCCGGCTCCCCCCCTTGATTATATCGTAGATCTGCTGGGGTGTCCTGGAACTGCGCTTGGCAATGTCAGCGATCATCTCCTTGTCGTCGACCGCCTCTATGCCGGCAGCCGCAAGCAGTTCCTTGCTCTTGGTCAGATCGAGGCCGAGGCGGGAGGTAAAACCCTTGAGCGAGGACGACTGGGCCTGCCCGTAGGGCGGATCCCCGTATGTCTGCGCGGCACTCTCCTTGATCTGTTCGGAGAACTCGACGATGGTGCTCATCGGCGGCACTTCAAGAAGGGTGCCGACGACGAAAATGACGGTCAGCGCCAGGCCTATGCCGGAGGCTCCGGTGACGAGCCTGAGCTTTTTGGCCTTGTTTTTCATATAGCTGACAATCGGTTTCCAGTTGTAATAAATGTGCAGCAGTCCAGCGAAGATGAAGAGAAAACCGACCGTGGTGTGCTGCGCCGACCAGTCGTGCTTGTCCAATCCCCAGAAACGCCAGTCCGCCCAGTTGGCGATCCTTCCTTCGGGAACCACATAGAGGACGATGGAATTGAAAGTGAGGACGATGAGCGACCAGACCATGGTCATCGAGGTAATTTTTCGCATGTTCATGACAAATCCTTGGTTAGGGGTGACAGGGGGTTGGCTTCGCCAGGTTCTGGTCCAATAATCATGCCATAAAAACAGTTACATAACAAAATAGTGCCTTATCCGAAGGAGAACAAAAACTTACCTTCATTGACCAGAATACTCGTCCGGCAGGAGGAAAGGACGGCTGCGGCCGACAGGCTCCAAGGTGGGTAAATTTTATCCAATCCGGAGGCCTAACGGGTAAAAACTATGCTGAATTCCCGAACCAGACTCCTGGCTCAGTCCTGAAAAATGTCTTTTTGTACATTTATCTCAGGATGTTAAACAACATTGATATTTTCCGGCACGGCCATTGCTAGATTCAAGGCAAAGGCATTGAGCCATCAGTAAACTCAACAAAAGGAGTCGAACAATGAAAAAGAAAATAGTCATCACCGCACTAATCGCCGCAGTGGCGTTAGGCACCGCAACCGCAACTTTCGCCGGCTGGGGACAGCGGGGCGGCGGCTACTGGAACAACAGCATGCCGGGTCCGGGACCGCGGATGCAGATGCAGTATAATCAGGTAGATCCCGCCGTGCAGGAAAAACTGGATAAGTTCTTCACCGACACCCAGGATATCCGTAAGGAAATCGCAGTTAAGCAGGCCGAGCGAATGGCCTTGATCAGAAGCGATAACCCTGATCCGGCGGCTGCCGGTAAACTGGCCGGTGAAATTTTCGATCTGCGCACCACCATGCACCAGAAGGCTGAAGAGGCTGGAGTGACCGCGTACCTCGGACCGATGAACGGCCGCGGCGGTCGTTTCGGTGGGGCGGGCGGCCCGGGTATGGGGCGCGGCATGAGGGGTAAAGGCGGCGGCTATATGAACAACATGCAGCCCGGCCCCGGCCCCAGAGGCCAGTGGTACTAAAACTAATCTTTTCTCCCTCCTCCCCCTCGACCCTGCCGGGTAAGT
>JAHEER010000069.1 GCA_024640625.1 Desulfobulbaceae bacterium | reverse complement strand
CATCACAATAAAGGAGTTGAGTAATGAGTTTTGAACCCAAGATCATTGCCTTTTGCTGCAACTGGTGCTCCTATGCCGCCGCCGACCTGGCCGGTACCTCAAGAATGCAGTACCCGCCCAACGTCAGGATCATCAGGGTGATGTGTTCGGGCATGGTGCATCCGGAGTTTATCACCAAGGCACTGGACCAGGGAGCCGACGGCGTCATGGTCCTGGGCTGACATCTGGGCGAATGTCATTACCTGGATGGTAATTATAAAGCGCTGTCACGCTCCGATATGATTGCTGAGCTGCTGGAAGATTACGGCTACGAACAGGAACGTTTTGCGATAACCTGGGTATCGTCGGCCGAGCCCGACAGATTCGTCAGCGCCGTCAGGTCCCATTCACGGCCAGGTTCAAGCCTTATAGAGGAGGGAGACATGGGAGTCACGACCGCGTTAGAATGGCTGAGTTCCTGTTCCGGATGTGAGATCGCCATCCTCAACATTGGAGAGGGCCTGGTGCCCCTGCTGACCGAACATCTCGATATTGTCCACGCCCCGGTGCTCATGGACCACAAGTATTTCGGGCAATGCGGCGACGAAGGCCTGCACCTGCAGATCCCCGAAGCGGTGGTCGGCATCGTTAGCGGCGGGGTGTCGAATGAAGAACACCTCGAAGTGCTTGAGGAGATGCGCAAGAAATGCAAGGTGCTCATTGCCCTCGGTTCTTGTGCCACCCAAGGCGGTATCCCGGCCCTGATGAACGGGCAGGATTCGGCCTCCAGTTTCGACGAGATCTACCAGACCCCGTCGACCGACAAGGGGGCGAAAAGGCCGGACGAGATTGTTCCGGCCCTGCTCGACCGCACCTATGCGGTCGATGAGAAGGTAAAAGTCGATCTGACGCTACCCGGCTGCCCGCCCAACCCGGCGCATATCGCCGAGGTGATCAGCGCGCTGCTTGGGGACCGGGAGCCGGAGCTGCCCACCAAAAGCGTCTGCGATACCTGTCCCACGAAAAGGGAAGGCAAGGGCAGCGTGACCACGGTCAAGCGCTACACTGAAAATGTCGAGTTCGACCCGGAAAAACCGGTAAGCGAGATGCGCTGCCTGCTCGAACAGGGCTATATGTGCATGGGGCCGGTTACTGCAGCCGGCTGCGCCAGGCGCGGCGCGCCGAGCTGCATCGATGCCCGGGTACCGTGCCGCGGCTGTTTCGGTTCGGTCATGCCGAAGGGCAACCAGATGCTTGACATGATGAATGCGCTGGCCAGCAACGGCATCGATTTCAAATCTGTGGTGGATCGCCGGTCCATGCTGAGGTTCAGCGGCGCCCACGGCAATCTGCGTCCCAAACGCAGGGCCGCCGTGAAGGAGGAATAAAATGGGTAAGGTACTGCACATACAACCGGTTACCCGAATCGAGGGTCATGCCCGAATCTCGGTACACCTCAACGATGAGGGTAACGTCGAAGACGCCTACATGAGCCTGATGTCTCTGCGCGGTTTCGAGAAATTCATCGAGGGCAGGCCGGCCGAGGAAGTGCCCCGGATTGTCAATCGGATCTGCGGCATCTGTCCATGGATGCATCACACCGCCTCCAACAAGGCGGTGGACGGCTGTTTCGGTGTCACCCCAACGCCCACCGGCCACAAGCTCCGGGAACTGCTGCAGGTGATGGCGCATATCAATGACAAGATCCTGCATTTCTTTTTCCTGGCGGCCCCCGATTTCGTGCTTGGTCCCGATGCCGACTATTCAGTCCGCAACGTGATCGGGGTCGTCAAGGCCGCCCCGGAACTGGCCTCGCAGGTGGTAAAGATGCGCCAGCTCGGACAGATGATGCTCGATCGCTTCGCCGGCAAGGCGATTCATCCGATCGCCGCAGTGGTCGGCGGCTTTTCCAAGCCGATGCTGGAGGCGGAGCGGCAGGAACTGCTCAAGGATACTCAGACGCTGCTCGATTTCTCTCAGTACGCGCTCGATTATGCCAAGAAGAACGTATTCAGTAAATATATGGACGTGATCGGCGAACTCGGCGTGATCACCACCGGCTTCCTGGGCACCGTCGACCGCGAGGATGGCTCCTTCAGAATCTATGACGGCAGGCAGCGGCTGATGAAGGCCGACGGCAGCTATGTCGACTTCGAAGCCGAGGACTATCTCGAGTATCTTGGCGAACATGTGGAACCGTGGGGCTACGGCAAGATGCCCTATGCCAAATCCTGGGATGAGGGGTTCTCCCTGGATCTCGATGCCCCCAAGGGTATCTACCGGGCCAACACCCTGGCCCGACTCAATGTCTGCGACCAGATGTCCACCCCCAAAGCCCAGGCGGCGCTGGAGGAGTTCAGGGAGGCCTTCGGCCGTCCGGCCCAGGCTACCCTGCTCTATCACTACGCCCGCCTGATCGAGCTGGTTTATGCCTGCGAGCGCACCATCGAACTGCTCGAGTGGGACGGCATCACCGACACCGATGTGCGGGCCAAAGTGACTCCCGGGGCCGGCCGCGGAGTCGGGGTGGTCGAGGCGCCGCGGGGTACGCTGATCCACGATTATAGCACCGATGCCAACGGTTGTATCGAGTCGGCCAATCTCATCGTCGGTACTACCCACAACATCGGGCCAATGAATATGAGCGTTAAACAGGCCGCTACCTCGCTCATAAAAGATGGCGCCTACGATCAGGGAATACTCAACAAGGTGGAGATGGCCGTGCGGGCCTATGACCCGTGAATGTCCTGTGCCACACACCGCCTGGATGGCGGAATTCCCCTGGCCCTGGAAATCATCGACGCAAAAGGAAAACTGGTTGCCACGATAACCAATTGAAAAGACGGCGAACAGTGACGCCTGCGGCGGCGCTGCCCGATACCCTTGACGCCGGAAATATTTTTGAGTATCACACAAGTGGCTGAACCCCGGAGCGTGAGAAAAGGTGTTCAGCCGCGTTTCCCTTACACGGAGTTGCCATGGCTGTAAAACAAAAACGATCCGGCAGATCTCAGGTGCGGGCCGAAAATCCCAGCGGCGCCTGCGGAAATGTGGATCATATGACAATAGACGAACTCAAGGCGCGGGCCGTGGACGACAGTTTCGACGGCAGCTGTCCCGCCTGCGGGATGTTTCATCTGACCAGGGCCGATATTGAGGTGCTGGAGGCAGAAAAAATCAGCGAGTCTGAATATTTTACGGAAATGAGAAAGGAGGCTGAACAGGCCTGAGTTTTCTCAAACTAATGGTGTAGTGCGCCAGGCAGCGCGGTGATCTCGATGCCGGGTGCAGAGGTGAGCCATGGCAGGTCCTCAACAATTTATTCAACCGCCGTTCCCGACCGACTTGGTGGAGGAACTGCACGCGCTGGTGGATCGACCGATCAGGGTAATGGTAATCTGCGGCACCCAGACCCGCACCCTGCTCAAATACAGCGATGAGGACATCCTGCCGGAAGATCTGGAGATCGTCACCGGACCCGGCTGTTCCATCTGTGTGATGCCTGCCGGTCACATCGATGCCTTTGTGAAAATCGGGAAGGAGCCCGATGTAATCACCGCGACCTGTGAGGATCTGCTCAGGGTCCAGGGCAGTCAGGAATCGCTTGAATCGATAAAACAGAAGGGTGCGCTGGTCGAGGTTGTGGACTCGCCCATGGAAGCGCTCGATCTGGCCCGCAGGTACCCCAACAAGATAGTAGTATTCACGGCGGTGGGTTTTGAAGGTGCCGCTCCGGATGTGGCCGAAACCATCCTTGAGGCCGCCTCTGAAGGAATCGATAATTTCTGCGTGATTCCCTCGATCAGGCTGCTGCCCCCTTCACTCGACTCCTTGATGAGCGATCCTGAGCTCAATATCAGAGGATTGCTCTGTTCCGCACATATCCAGAGTATCACCGACTCCCAGGCCTACGCCGATTTGGCCAGACAGCATCACCTGTCCTGCGCCGTGGCCGGCTTCGGCATCGCTGAAATTCTGCAGGGTCTTATCTCCATTGTCAAACAGATCATCTCGGAAAAACCCATTATCACCAACCCATTCAACAATGTAGCGCAAACCGAGGAAACGATTCGCAACTCAAAAATCATGTCAGAAGTCTTTTTCGCGGTGGAGACCGACTGGCGGGGACTGGGCAGCATTGAGGGCAGCGGCTTCGTGATCAGGGACGAGCTCTCCCTCTATGACGCCGTCAAGCGCTTCAACGTCAGGTTCAAGAAGGGCGAAGAGGAGTTTCAGTGCCAATGCGCCGCCGTTCTCTCCGGGCGCCTTACCCCCGATGAATGCCCATCATTTGGTATTTCCTGTACCTCGAGGCACCCGGTCGGCCCCTGCATGGCGGCCCAGGAAGGGCTCTGCGCCTCTTACTTTCGGCATATCTTCGGCAGACTTTAACTTCTTATAAAGGGTGCTTTTGCGCGGAGTAATCTGGACAGAGGGAAGATTTCTCGGAAAAATTCTCAGTGGCTGCTCTGCTCGGCAACGAGCTGGTTGGACATGGCCTCCTGGCGCATAATGAACTCGGTCCAGGTCCAGGGGCTGTTCTCTATCTTTGCGCCTATGGTTTTTGAGCCCCCGTCATCTTTTTCCCAGATGGGTCTGACCAGCAGTTTGAAATGGGTGCCGGGACCGTCGAGGATTACCGAATAGATGTCTGAAGTATTGTCAAGATCGAGGGGAATGTCGGTGATGGCCAGCCCGAAGCGGGATATGTTTTTCACCGAACCGTTAAAGAATCCCTTACCATCCGATACATCGGCCTGTATGTGAGGTATTTCCAGGCGGGGGTAGTCCCGTTTCAGCATGATGATTCCTGACCAAATGAGCCGATTCAGTCCGGCAGGTGCGGTTTTTAGTAGTGTCAACGACCCGACCGCCGGGTCTCAGCATAATTCAGAGCGGCGCTACTCGTCAAGCTCGTTTCTGCGCCAGTCCCTGATACCGTATGGTACCACAACTCAGCCATATTCGCTTTGAGGACCGGGGACTGGAGGATCCGTCCTGGTCCCGTTCTCCCGATTGCACGGCGGTATTTCTTGCGTATTGCGGAGCTGAACCAGTGAACCTGCGGTCCTGGAGCGTCTAACTGAAAATTTTCCCCGGGTTCATCAACCCTTTCGGATCAATGAGGTCCTTTATTTTCTTCATCAGGGTAATGGAGGCGCCGTGTTCCAGGGCCATGAATTTGCGTTTGCCTATTCCGACCCCGTGTTCGCCGGTGCAGGTGCCTTTTAGCTCAAGCGCCTTTTCGACCACGAGATGGTTGACAGTCTCAAGTCTGCGCCATTCTTCCTGATCATCTGGGTCTCCGGCCATCACTACGTGAATGTTGCCGTCGCCGGCATGGCCGAATACATAACCGTGTACCCCCTGATCCTTGACCGCCTGGTTGGCGAAGACCACGACCTCGGGATAGCGGGAGATGGGTACGGCGGCGTCGACGATGAGGGTGTTTTTTCCCGGGTGGGCCCTGTTGATTGTCTCCCAGGCGTCGTGGCGGGCCTGCCAGAGGGTTCGGCGCTCGTGCTCGTCGATCCCGTACTGATATGACAAGGCGCCGCAATCCTCGCAGAGCTCCCGGGCCAGGGCGGCGACCTCTTCGAGACTGGTGCGGCTGATGCCGTGAAACTCGCAGAACAGGGACGGCGTGACCTCGAGGTCAAGCCCGTTTTCCTTGTTCATCAGTTCAATGAGTCCTTCGGTGAGCAGCTCGAGTGCCGCCGGTTCCAGGCCGGTGCCAATTATCATTGCCACCGCTTCGGAGGCAGACCCGAGGTCGGGAAAGGTGACGGTTGCCGCCAGCTGGTTTTCAGGCACCCCGCTGAGGCGCAGGGTCGCCTCGGTGACGATTCCCAGGGTACCTTCGGAACCAATGAACAATTTTCCTAAATCGTATCCCGAGGATGATTTATGGGCCCTGTTGCCCACGGTGATTATCTCGCCGTCCGGCAGCACTATGGTCATCTGCATCACGTAATCTTTGGTGGCCCCGTATTTAACCGTTTTCACCCCCGAGGCGTTGTTGGCGATCATGCCGCCGATGGTGGCGTCGGCTCCGGGGTCAACCGGGAAAAACAGCCCGCTGCCGCTAAGTTGCCGGTTGAGTTCCCGCCTGAAGACACCCGGTTCAACATCGACCTGCAGGTCCTCGGGACGGATGGCGAGCACCCGGTTCATTCTGGTCATGTCGACCACCAGACCTCCCTTAACCGGCAGGGGATTGCCTTCGGTGCTCGTGCCGGCACCCCAGGGGGTAATCGCAATCTCTTCCTGATAGGCCCAGGCCAGAAGTCTGCCGATCTCTTCGGTGGACTGGGGCCAGACAACCCCGGAGGGTGGCTCGACGCGGTGCGGGGATATGTCATGAATATGCAGTTCGCAGGCCGAGGACCCGGTTGAGAAACGGTCCGGACCAAACCATTCGAGCAGCTGGCTCTGTTGCTGTCGGGTAAGTGGTGCTCCCATCTTCATACTCCTTGCCGAAGCAGCGTCTGAGGAACGTGGAATCTATGGAAATCAACCAACAAGCGGCGCGCATCTTTAAACTGCGCCATTGTCTTCTATTGATGTACCTGATAAGGGCTGGGCACTGCAATCCGATTTTCTTGAATACTCGGAGAATAAAAGGTGATTTTGAAGTGCACATAACGTTTTGTGTCCCTTGAGTGTCTGTCTCTGGACCGCCCGCATTGCCTCATCATCCGGCGACCACTCATTTCTGGGTGATGGGGAATCCGGAGTGTGGTATTTATCCGGGTGACACGCATAACCAGATTAAAACAGGTAGTTACCCTTACCCAAACAGATGGGGCTTTTGCCCATGCAGCTTATTGTACAGACCTTTTTAAACCCGGTCTTTCCCGTTTTTGTGATCATGCTGCTGGGCATTATACTGGGTAAGCGAAAAGTTTTTGATTTCGGAGATGCACAAACGATTAACAGGTTCGTTTTCTATGCGCTCGTACCTCCTGTTATCTTTTCTTTGATTTATTCGGCGCCGCTGGGCCAGATCGACTACACGATTATTACTCTTTGGTTTGTCTCCGAGATAACTATTTTCATCATAACGGCATATGCCGTCAGAACCTGGCTGAAGCGCAGCAAGCTCGAATCGATGCTGCTCGGCATGGCCTCCTGCTTCGTCAATCATGTCTTTTTTATTCTCCCCATCGTCACGGTGCTTTATGGGGATCGAGGCGTTCTGCCTCTGTCGGCTATCATTTCCATAGACACGGTCATTTTCTTCTGCGGCATGGTCATGGCTTTGGAGGTGGTTGCCCACCGAGGTGATTCCTACCTCAAGGTCGGCGCTTCCTTCCTGCGCAATCCGGTTCTGGCGGCTATGGCACTGGGCCTGGCTGCCAATATCACGGGGCTGCATCTGCACGACGGGCTCAAAACGTTTCTTTCCTTTACCGGCAGCGCCGCCGCGCCAGCGGCTCTTTTTTCCCTGGGCATTATCATCGCCGACGTCCGGATCAGCCGGGTTGATGGTGCAGCCCTGGTGGTCACCACCATGAAAACCGTTGTCCACCCGCTCTTGATATGGTTTCTTCTCTCTTTGGTTGACGGCCCGGACAGTAATTGGACCCAAACGGTTTTGCTTACCGCGGCAGGACCCTGCGGCGCAATGCCGTTTGTTCTGGCGCTGCAGTATAAGATCAAAGCGGACAGCATTGGCATGGCAATAATCATTTCCACGGTTGCCTCGCTCTTTACCCTTTCGGTGCTTGCCTGAATAAAGCGAGGCAGCGTTTGGAACAATTGTGCAAAACGAAACTGGCTGAGCGACCATGATGGCCAAATCACCTGGTAATAAGAACTGGCTTCAAGCGTGGCTGGAGGACCAGCGAATCCTGTTGTGGGGAGCAGCCGATCTACGAGAGTTTTTAACTCCGGCAGACGCTTCGGGGCAAAGATTCCCCCGAGCAATCGCCTGGGCGCTGCCCATACATCCATCGATCATGGCCAGCGTTAAAGACGGGCCCAACCAGGAGTATGCCGAAGAATACTCACGGGTCAACAAGCGGATCAACGAGCTCGCCCATAAACTCAGCGTCGAGCTTCGCAGCAGGGGGCATCGAGCTCAGCCACTGGCAGCCTCGGAGCGCACGGACACGACGAATATAATGGGGGACTTCCCCCATAAAACGGCTGCCACCCGGGCTGGGATCGGCTGGGTCGGCAGACATTGCCAACTGGTGACCAGCTCATTTGGTTCGTGGGTCAGGCTAGGCACGGTTTTTACCGATATGGAGGTGGACTGCGCCATGCCGCTGCAGAGAAATTTCTGCGGCCGCTGCCGTCGTTGTGTGGATGCCTGCCCCGCCCGGGCCGTGCAGGGTAATGAATGGTACCCCGGAATCACCAGAGAGCAACTGTTGGACGCGCACCAATGTGATCAATGGAAGAAAGCGCACTACTATGAGTACCACAAGGGCCGTATTTGCGGCATCTGCTCGGCCGTGTGCCCCTATGGTACCAGACTACTGAGAGATCGGAAAAAGGGAAGAAGATGACACCTGATGGGCACGCACCCGTGCTGAAAATCATCGGCACGGTAGACGGCGATATCATGAGCCTCAAAGAGGCGCCGAAGGGCTATGGGGAGTCGGATAGGACCGGCTATATTGAGATCTTTTTAGAGTTTCGGGAAGGGCTGGAGGGGATTGAAGCGGGTCAGAAAATCATGGTCCTGTTCTGGCTGCATCACTCATCCCGGGATGTACTCAAAGTGCACCCCCGGGGTAAAAAGGAGAATCCCCTGCGGGGAGTGTTTTCTACAAGAAGCCCGGTACGGCCAAATCCCATCGGTGTCTCCGAACTCGAAGTCCTCGAAGTTGACGGCACTCGTCTCCGGGTCCGGGGACTTGATGTCGTCGACAAAACCCCGGTCATCGACATCAAGAAGAAAATCTAGAGCACAGGCCGGGATTCAGCGCCTACCTCACCGCTATCGCTGAAGAGTAGAGGCGTTGAGCCCTGTTTATCGCGTCCTGGGACTGCAAGGCGGTCTGATAGGCCTGGCGCCAGCGATTCTGGTTCCAGAGGTTCTTGGCTTTGCCCAATAGCTCATGGGAAATATCCATCTGGGCCTGCATGCCAAAGGGAAACCTGCTTCTGGTTCGGGCCCATTCCAGGCGTGCTTCGATGTCGAGAATCGCATCTTCATATTCGTCCTGGATCTCTTCCTGTCTGGCAAACTGGACCAATAGACAGACAAGCAGTGCGGAAAAAACAAGTGCCAGAAAGACGTGCATACCATCACCATTTTGGTTTATCCCGGACCATTTAGAATCCGGGATGAAGCAGTACGCCTGGGTTCTGGTTTCGACCTGTGTGCGGGGCAGGCAGAAACCTTTCACCAGTACCCATGGTCGTGGCTGGGCACGCAATTCCGCTCCTGCTGCCGCCGGCTCGATGCAGAGAACTGCGGCGCCAGAAAGGAGCAGACTCATGCCCATCCCGCAAAATTACATCACCACCTGCGCTCTTACCACTGCAAGAACTTTTTAACCAATATACCCGAATGAGATCATGGGGCCAAGGGAACGATCCTGCCTCGTTTCTCACTACATTGTTTCATGCACCTGAAGTGTGACTGTTCCTCAGTATTAAAAAATAGTAAATACTACTGATATACTATCAAATATTCACCATATACATCGACCTGGAAACCCTTAAAATTTAACTATAATAATCAATTAAGATACAATGTTCGAACGGCATTGAGGGCTCGACCATGAAGCGTTTTAAAAATATTTTGTATATTCTCGATGAGGTTTCGTTGACTCGCCAGGGCAGCGCCGGAAAAGTGGCCGAACTGGCTCGGCTCAACGAGGCCCAGGTCACGGTGATGATTGCCGAGGAAAGCAACTTTTTCGATGATTTAGGCCGGCGCATCACCGGCCGCTACGAGGAACTCAGGCAGGCGGTCGAAACCCATCACCGGGAGCGACTTGACCAGTTTCTCCAGCATGAGCGCTGGCAGGACATTGCGGTTCGGCCCGACTATAGCGAAACTGATAATTTCATTACCATCATCCGCAAGGTGATGGGCGAAGGCTACGATCTGGTGATTAAAGAAGCCTCGCTGAAACAGGGCATAGACCAGTTGTCCATGCGGCTGGTGAGAAAATGCCCCTGTCCCGTCTGGGTGATCAAGTACGGTTCGTCCGACTTCAAGCGCATCCTCGCGGCGGTGGATGTGGGAGGCGACCACGAAGAAACCGCTGCTCTCAACAAGAAAGTCTTGGAACTGGCCCATTCACTTGCCCAGCGGGAGGGTGGGGAGGCCCATTATCTGCACAGCTGGCGACTGGAATATGAGGTCATGCTGCGCGGTCCACGTTTCAAGGTTTCCCCCGAAGAGATCATGGCGCTGAAGAAAGACCTCTTCAGCGAGCGTCACACCGCCTTGACCAATCTTCTTGAAGCCAACCATATTCATTGCCAGGAGCGGCAGGTGCACGTGCGGGAAGGGATCAGCAGTGAAATAATCCAGCAGGCCATCGGGGAACTCGACATTGATGTCGTGGTCATGGGCTCAGTAGGACGCTCGGGCATTCCCGGCCTGCTGATCGGCAACAGGGCGGAAAAACTTCTCACCGCTATTAACTGCACCGTTTTGACGGTGAAGCCCGACGGCTTCAAAACCCCGGTGACACTGGACTGAAAACGATGAAACTGGTTAACAAAAGCGACGATAGATTTCTCTGGGTGTTGAAGAGGATTATTCACCTCTGCCTGAAGTCCCTGGGGCTGCTGATGATAATCGTGATCATCTCAGGAGTGGTCGATGTGGCCTGGACCATCTACCAGCGCTTTGTCGCCGAACCCCGTTTCATCCTCACCATGGGTGATATTCTCATGACCTTCGGGGCCTTCATGGTGGTGCTCATAGCCATCGAAATTTTCCAAAATATCATTCTCTATCTGCGCGATGACGTCATCCACGTCAAGATTGTGTTGGCCACCGCCCTGATGGCGATCGCCAGGAAAGTGATCATTCTCGACTACGAAGAACTTGAGCCGATGTATATTTTTGCCACGGGTGTTGTGCTGGTGGCCACGGGAATAACCTATTATTTCGTTCATAAATTGCCGCCCAAAGCGCAGAGCGAACCGCTGGAAGAGCAGGCGGGCTGACCTGCTTTGCACGGGTAAAATTCACCAGACGGGGATGCTGGTTTTGCAATGGGGATCGAGGCAGCCGTGCCGGCGCTACAGTAGCTGTTTATTCCTGCGTTTGGTAAGGATCAAGTGGATGATGCCGAGGGCGGCCAGGTAGGTGAGAGCGGCGCTGATAAGGCCGACAATGACACTGCCGATCAGCAGCGGAATTGCCATGGTGCTGGAGAGTCCAAGCATGGTTTCCAATTGTCTGCCGAATTCCCAGAAATCCAATGTGACCAGTTGGGCACCGATCGAGGCCAAGGTTTTGTAGACTTCGGCAACCGGCGGACCTGACCAGAACAGGCTTCCCACCCAATAGTTGAAGGTGTATATCGGCGCCATGGTTGCCACGTTGGTGATCCATACCGGTATGATGGCTGCTGGCCGGTTGAGATTGAGAAAGGTGGCCAGGAAAATAGCCACCACTATCTGAAACCCCATGGTCGGGGTAAAGGCCACAAAAACACCCAGGGCAAATCCTCCGGCTACTGCTCGTGGGGATCGTCTGAGACGGACAAGCCATTTGAATACCGCCCGAAAGGGAATGACGATGCGTCTTTTTCTGCCAGGCGAAGCGTGCCCCTTGGAGTGCATACTGTTGTCAGTGTTCATGCGGAAAGGAAGCAGACAAATCGCTGCTGATTCTACGGACAGCACCACAAAGAGATTTTCTCCGCCCGCCCGATCAAAGCCGAGGTGGTACCGCCGGCAAGATTCATACGTTTGAGTATCCCCTGATCGACACCTTTGAGGCCAACAGCAATGGCGGCAAAACCAGATTTCTCGGCGTAGCCGGTGATGGTTGAGGCGACATTGAGTCCCCAGGTGGTGTCGAGGTGAATGCGCTCGTCAGCGACCCCGTGACCATGCAGTATCCGGGTGGATTTCTGAAAAATGAGGTCAGTGTCGAGGCCGGCCCCGTTTTCGACATGCAACAAGGTGACCGTGTGCTGATCCTGGCGGGTGAGAATATAGCCAACATGATCCACCGCCCGAAATGACCCTTCTGAGCCGTCGACACCGATGAGTACATGCTTCCTGCCCTGTTCGGGCTCCGGGCAGATCCACAAAGGAGAATTCAGGGTACGGTCCTGAATGATCGCCTTGGCAGTCTCCTCAGCCGGTCGCTCGAACACCCATTGGAGGGTATAGCTGGCCCGCTTGCCCAGCACAATCGCGTCATAAAGCCCGGTGGCTCCCTCCCGCAGTATGTCGTTTATCTTGCCATAGCGCTCCGGAAAGGTCTTGGTGATCATCTGGTCTACTGACATCTTCGATTTGCTCAACAGGCTCCTCGACTTTTCCAGCGCTTTCCTGGCGCCGACAGTGAGGGGACCGGTGACCCCTTCTTCAGGTTTGTCCCACATTTTCATAAGAGCTTTATTCATATCGGACGCATCAAGTCGACTGATATGCAGCAAGGTGATCTGATGCTCGGAAAGCTGCTTGAAAAAGGAGCAGATGAATTCCACTCCGGTGAGGTGCTCGTAGTCGTTGCTGACGGTTACCAGAAAATGCTTGTTCATTCCATTTCTCATGGGCATATAGTTAGTTATATCAGTTATATATTTGTAATAACACAATAATAACTATTCGTCGATGAGCAATGGGGTGGCGCTGATTTGTACGCGACAGCTGAGGTCAAAAGCACTTGTCCAGCTGACCTGCAAGGCGGGGAAAAAGGGAGAAAAGGGGCCTAAAGTTGTTTCTCGGTCTTGATTTCCATTTCACCGGTACACCGTTCACAGTCCTGGTCGGTGCAGCCGTGCTTGCAGTAGTAGCCAAACCCCGATTCCCAGCTGACACCGCCCCGGGGGCAGTGATCGACATACTCTGCGTACTTGACCAGACGCTCTATGATAGCCTTGGGCACATGGTGTTCCATCTTGCAGGCCGCCGCATCGGCATCCTCGCGGTCGATGCCCAGCACGTTGACCAGGAATTTTTCCAGCGCCTGATGGCGATAGACAATTTCCTCGGCTATGGCTCTGCCCTCGTCGGTAAGGGTTATGAGATCGTAGGGGGCGTAGTTGATCAGCTCATGCTTTCCCAGAATTCGCAGAGCGCCGGTAACAGAAGAGGCCTTCACATTGAGGTATTTAGCAATGTCTTTGGCCCGGGCGGCCATTTTTTTTTCTGAAATATGGAATATAGCTTCCAGATAATCTTCCTGGCTGGCACTGAGGCTTTCTGCTGAAATCATTAGAATCACTATGTAAATTTGTAATGGTAAAAACTCCTAAAATTTTACGGCATAACTAAAAAAAGTCAACAAGAGTTTTGCTCGGGATAACGGCCTGCGCTGGAGCACCAGCATTGACTGGAAGTTCAGCAGCCGAGATATTTTTAGGCGCGCCTTACTTTTTGTGTTGCATCATACATTCGTCTCATTTATAATCGCCACTGTGCAAGGGCTTTTAATAACTTATGACGCCGCTGCTCCGCCGACCCGGACAGAGGGCTGATTTACAAAACTTAGTGTGGTTGAGACATCCATGGGAAGAAATGGAAGAAACATTCAGCTGGCCGATATCAGCAGGGGCATCTCCTACGAGGTAGTCGGCTTTGAGCCTGAACATTCAGCGTATGCCGAAAAGCTTTACAAAATGGGATTTGTCAAGGGCACACCGGTTGAACTGGCGCCCGTGGAGTTGTCCGACCCCATGATCGTGCAGATCAGGGGCAGCAGAATCGCCCTGAGAAAAAATGAAGCCCAGGGGATCCTGGTCAAGGAGCGCTCGGGTGCACAAGGTTGAACGAATAGCCATTGCCGGAGTACCCAACTCCGGGAAAACTACCCTTTTCAACAGTCTTACCGGGGCCCGGCAGAAGGTGGGCAACTGGCCGGGCGTCACAGTGGAAAAAATAGAAGGCTCGTTCCCCCTCAGAGATACTCGGGTGGAACTGGTCGATTTACCCGGGACTTACAACCTGAGTCCTGATACCGAGGATCAGAAAGTCGCCGAGCGGGTGATACGGAGCGGCGAGTACGACCTCATCGTCAACGTCATCGATGCGACCAACCTGTCCCGCAATCTCTATCTCACCATGGATTTGCTGGAGCGGACCAACCAGATCATCGTCCTGCTCAACATGCTCGACGTAGCGGAGAAAGAAGGGATCAAGATCGATATTGACCGGCTCAGCGAAGACCTTGGTGTGCCGGTCATTCCGGTTATTGCGGTAAACAAGGGGTCGGTCAGAAAAGCCGTGGAACAAATCGAGGAGGCGATAGAACACCTTCCCGAGCATGACTCCCACGTCTCCACCCAGGAGGTGATGGACACAGTCCAGAAATACTCCAATATCGACGAAATTTACGGTCGCGTCGCCCGGGAAATAAAAGACAGATCAACAAATTTCACCAACCGGGTCGACAACCTGGTTATGAATCGTTTTGCGGCAGTCCCGATCTTCATGGCGTCGATGTTCGTGACCTTCTGGTTTGCCATAGGGCTGGGATCAGTGTTCATTGATTTTTTTGATATTATCGGTGGTCTGCTCTTTGTCGATATACCCGGCGCCCTGCTCTCCTCCATGGGCAGCCCCGAGTGGCTTATCGTCATGATTGCCGGCGGCATCGGGGTCGGGTGCCAGACCGTGGCGACCTTTATCCCGGTGGTGTTTTTTATGTTTCTGGCCCTGGCAATCCTCGAAGACCTCGGCTACATGGCCCGGGTCGGAGTGGTGGCGGATCGCTTCATGAGAAAGATCGGGCTGCCCGGCTCTGCGTTCATCCCGATGATTGTCGGTTTCGGCTGTACGGTGCCGGCGGTTATGGCGGCCAGGACCCTGAGTAACCGCCGGGACCGGTTCATGACCATCTTCATGGCGCCCTTCATGTCATGCGGGGCGAGGCTGCCGGTCTATGCCCTGTTTTGCGCGGCGCTGTTCGGGGCCTATTCGGGCCTGGCCGTGTTTCTCATTTATCTGGTCGGCCTGTTCATGGCAATTCTCACCGGTTATTTTCTGAAGAATACTCTGTTCAGGGGCACTCCCTCGAACTTTGTCATGGATTTGCCGCTCTACCATGCTCCCCGCCTCGGCGCCGTCTTCAAGAATGCTTGGCTGCGGCTGCGTTCCTTCATCAAGCGGGCCGGCGTCATCGTGGTTTCGGCCGTCTTCGTGCTCTCGGTGCTCAACTCCATCGGCTTTGAAAGAGGCACGCTCACCTTTGGCAATGAGGATTCGTCTTCGTCCATCCTGGCCTATGTCGGCAAAGCCGCCAGCCCGGTGTTTGAACCGATCGGTATCGCCGAGGATAACTGGCCGGCTTCAGTGGCCTTGTTTACCGGTCTGTTCGCCAAAGAAGCCATTGTCGGCACGATCAATGCGCTTTATGCCGCCAACGACATGACCGGCCAGCAGGCTGAGGTCGAAAAACAGGTGCAGCGGCTCGATATCGGCGCAGCGGTCACCGGAGCGTTCACCTCGGTGGGCGAGGGACTGGCCTCCTTGATCGGCTCTCTTGATCTGCTCGGACTGGGGATAGTGACCGAGGATCAGCAGACCATTGCTGAGGAGATCGGCACGGACACCTCGGTCTACAAACACATTGCCGCAAATTTCACCATCTTTTCAGCCTTCGCCTATCTTCTTTTCGTGCTCATGTATTTTCCCTGCCTGGCTGTCATCGGTGCGGCACGGCAGGAAATGGGCGGCTATTATGCGGTGGTGATGGCGGTCTATTCGACATTGCTTGCCTGGTCGGTGGCCACCTTTTTCTACCAGGTGACCGAGGGGCACAACCTGTTCTATCTCCTCGTTTCGCTGGTCGTGCTGGTGGGAATTTACGGTTGGCTGCACATGCTGGGCAAGAAGGAACAGCCCGAAGTCCCCATGGTTATCCCGCCTCCGGTGATCAAGGATTGTCATTAACCTGCCTGCTGCCTCAATAATCCGCCACATTTAGCCGCTCCCAGGACAGGCCGTGAGCACCGGTAAAGGCCCAGCCGGGGACCATTCTCTTGGACTGGATTTTGGACGTCAAATAACGTATTCTGAGTATCGGCGCTATTCGAGCAGTCCCAGTGAGTATCCTCTAATCATTTCAAGGAGAATCAACATGCCCGTTTACGACCGGGGCGAATGCAGAGATAATTGCGGTTTCGGGCTGATGGCCCATATGGACGGTGAAGCCAGCCATCGCCTGGTGCGTACGGCGATCAGCGCCCTGGACCGCATGGATCACCGCGGTGCCATAGGTGCTGACGGCAAGACCGGCGACGGCTGCGGCCTGCTGCTCCAGAAGCCGGACAGTTTTTTTCAGGCCATAGCCGAGGAACTGGGCCTGAACCTCAGTTCCCGTTACGGGGTGGGGATGGTATTTCTGGGCCACGGAGCAGAAAGGCTGACCCGGGTCCAGGAGGTCTTCGCAGAGGAGTTGGCCGCCGAGACGCTGTCTGTGGCCGGCTGGCGCGAAGTGCCGGTGGATCCGTCGGTGCTCGGTGAAATTGCCCGGGCCTCGCTGCCGCAGATCATGCAGGTCTTTATCAACGGTCAATATGGCTGGGGGCCGCGGGATTTCGAGCGGCGGCTGTTCATGGTGCGCAGACGCATCGAGAAGAGAATCACCGATGATCCCGATTTCTACATTCCCTGTCTTTCAAACCTGGTGATGATCTACAAGGGGCTGTGCCGGCCAGGCGATCTGCCCCAGTTTTATCGCGATCTCGGCGATCTTCGGATGCAGGCCTCTATCTGTCTGTTTCATCAGCGCTTTTCCACTAACACCCTGCCCCGCTGGCCGCTGGCCCAGCCCTTTCGCTATCTGGCTCACAACGGCGAAATAAATACTATCACCGGCAATCGCCAGTGGGCCCAGAACCGCTCCTACAAGCTGCAGTCTCCCCTGCTGCCCGACATGCAGGATGCAGCCCCGTTCGTGAGCACCGACGGCTCCGATTCTGCCTCTCTCGACAATATGCTGGAAACCCTGCTGGCCGGCGGTATGGATCTATTCCGGGCCTTTCGGCTGCTGATTCCCCCCGCCTGGCAGAATCATCCGCAGATGGATGAGGATCTGCGCTCCTTCTACGATTTTAATTCGATGCACATGGAGCCCTGGGACGGGCCCGCCGGCATCGTCATGAGCGACGGCCGCTTTGCCGCCTGCGGGCTTGACCGCAACGGGCTCAGACCGGCCCGTTATGTCATCACCCGTGACCGTCTGATCACCCTGGCTTCGGAAATAGGCATCTGGGATTACACCCCGGACGAGGTGGTCGAAAAAGGCAGGGTCGGTCCCGGTGAACTGCTGGTGGTAGACACCCACAACGGACGTCTGTGGAGTTCCTGGGACATCGACAACGAACTCAAGGCCAGGCATCCTTATCGTCAGTGGCTGCAGCGCAACTGTCAGTGCCTGATCCCCACCGAACAGCTCGACGAGGAGAAGACCGGCACGCGGGCTTTGTCCGACGACCAGCTGCTGACCTACCAAAAACTGTTCGGCTACTCCATC
>JAHEER010000068.1 GCA_024640625.1 Desulfobulbaceae bacterium | reverse complement strand
AACCAAGTAACCGGTGCATCTACCCCGATTAATTTGGAGGGAACACCTCCAATGCAATTCAAGAGACCTGGATTGGCAATGTTAGCCGTTTAAGAAAATCTTCATATTCACCTTATTCCTGGGTATATGCGAACAGGGACAAATGCGCCTAACGAGAAAATTCCTTTGGCAAGGTTATATTTTTTGAAAATTTGACGCGCGAGAGTGCTCAGGAAACATTTAAAGCCGAGGTATTGGCAGAATTATCAGAGCTTCGTTGTGGTAATTTCAACGTTGATCTCAGGGGCCGCGTTTAGGCGATCCCTGCAGCGACCGATTAGGTGCTTTCTCCAATCGCTACTTTCAGGTATCTCATGGCGGCATCCTTCAAGATATTAGCGTCACCTACGACGGGTCGTCGACTCACGTGGAAGAAAGACAGCCGCCCCCCAACAGTTATGACACCGAGCATCTTCTCTTCAACGTCCGAGTAGAACAGCGGGCCGTGCACGGCCTCGAGCACAAGAGGTCCGTAACTCGTGGGGATGTCGAAACGGCCTACGTTCGTAAGGGCATATCCATAAGTAGTCTGGTGCCACTTCAACTTGCGCAACAGCTTGTTTGGTAAGGCGCCCTCCACCAATCCGAACTTCCTGAAGTAAAGCGAGTCGAGCAGCGTAGGGTGAATAAGCTCTGAAGACAACATTCGAAAGAGGTCCGTCTTGGCCACCTTCTTCGTGATCTTCGCATGCACAGATCTCGCATTGTCCCAGAACGTTCTGCGGGAAGAATATGGTAGCTTCACGGTGAGCGAGGAGGCGTAGAAGCCGAATGATTCTCCCGCAGGTACGCGGAGCTTGTCTCGGGTGCTCACAGCCAACGCCGATCTCTGCCGGTATATCAGTCGATCCGGCTGTACATCGTTCTGCGCCGCAAGGAAAGCCGTCCAGAGGGCCGAGTTGACTGTGACCTGCTCGACGCGGCTTCGTTCGACGAGCTTTGATGTGTCGCCAGCATCAAGGTTCCAGGCGAGCAACTGCAGTCCGGTGTTGTGCTCCCAGTACTTCTCGTGCATTCGGTATACGTCGGATTCGGAGAACCGAATGCCTTTGGCCTCCCATTTCCTGTTGATCAGCCCGATGACAAATCGCTGCAGCGCATTGGTGGAGGGAGGCCTGTCCACCGTGCTAGTGTCGATCGCAGGAGGAACAATGGGGCCGGCAAGCTCTTTCTGTGGCTCAGCGAGACAATCAAGCAAGTCACGAAGGAGATAGCCGAGGGACATGCCGTCGCAGATAGTGTGGTGGCCGCACAGTATGATATCGCATACGCTCTCTGAGTGCACGAGTGAGCATCTCAGGAGCGGTCCCGTCTCAATGGCAAACGGTGTCCGAAGTTCTTCTTCTATACGCTCAAGCCACTGGTCCTCGCCGTCGCGAGTTACTGCTTGGACCTGAAGTGGTGGAACGTTCGATCGGACGAACGCGCCGGATCCATCTTCCCCGATCTCGGCACGAACGGCGAGGAGGAGATGTCGCGATCTCAGTTGCTTGAGGGCCGCTGTAACCTCAGGCGGATTGACGGCTCCTCGCACTCGCCCGGCCAACACGACATTAAGTGGCAGCATGAGCAATACACGTTCGCCGATAATCTTCCGGCGGAATGTGGCGAGTTCCTTGTCAAACATGACGGGCCCCATTTAATCAAGAACGTATTTTTGACAGTACGGCGTCCGCAAGCAAACCGAATCCAAGGCCGATACATATGCAGCCAACAAAGGCAAGTGGCGAGGTTCGCAAAAAAAAGAAACCGCAACCCAGGCCTACCAGAAGTCCGCCTCCCACAGCCCAGGCGCCACTCATCATTTTTCTATCTGCCATGTTTATAACCTATCCTTTTGTCGTGGTAAGCATTAAGAACGTGGGCCATTTCCGGCATCGCTCCCAGTGTCAGGATATTCAAGGCAACTTTGCTGGCAGTTATGCTCGGTTTTTCCGGAGACATCTGTTTTTCCTTAAACAAGCCTTCAGCCGCGAGCGAAGTGACATGTTTTCAAAGCTTCCTTCAGTTGTATTCAATTTCCTGGGCTTCTCTTGTAATTGCATCCAAACACTTTCCTTCAATATCCAGCTCGATTCCATGCCGACGCTGGATCATCTTCTTAATTCGTCTGGGACCTAATTTGTAAATGCTATAATCAAGGCCGTGCTCAATACAGTACTTCATTTTTCCCGCGTATTTTGCCTTGTTGAATCCACATCCTAAAAATCCGACTTCCTTTCTGATCATGTTCCACCTTCGTTTGAGTTGAACCCTATTCACCTTTTCTGGCGACAATGGCCATGTCAGGAGAATCCGGGGAAAACTCCGTGCCCTCGACATCGGAATAAAACGCTTCGACGTCAAAACCGCTCTTCTCAAACTCTTCTGTTAGTGACTCCCGGCTGAAATATTGCAACCAATTATAGACAACCCGCGTTCTATTCCTTTCAACGATCGTATACTTGTCCAGAGTTACCTGCTCATCGTCATACTTAAAAGTGTTGAGAAATCCGAAATAGTCGTCAGGAGACCAGAAACCGTCAAGCTGATTACGCTCGTACAACGCCGCCTCTTCTCTATCTTTATAGATATTCAGGGTGTGGACATCCAACAGGACTGCTCCCCCGGGCTTCAAAAAAGTGAGGAATCCACCAAGCAAGGACGTTCTCTGCTCGGGGCCTAAGGCGCAGAAATCGCAAAAAATCATGGTGATGAGATCAAATCGCCGCTCGGTATCAAACTCCAGGTAGTTGCGATGAATATAGGTGATATCCAGCTGTTTCTTTTCGGCAACCTGTCTGGCATAGTCGATGGACCGTATGGAAAAATCAATCCCGGTCACATCAGCACCATGCTTCGCCAGCCGTGTTGCATAGAGTCCCGGACCGCAACCGAAATCGGCAACTTGTGAATTTTTACCCACTCCAAACTGCGACACTATCCACTGTACGGAACGATCAATGAATTCCGCATTCCGTGAGGAAAGGTCCATGGTTTCGTTCAGGTGAAACTCCAGCATCTTTTTTGAGGTATGCTCATCAGTCCACAGATCTTCCGCGGTATAGAACTGAAACGGTGCTGGACGAGTATTAATGTCTTTCAATGTGTCAAACATTTATATCTCCATGGTTTAATCAAAGTGATTTCCAGAAGAGGGTGCCGGTGATCACGACTCTATTGTGCCCCTATTCAATATAGGTCTTCTAGATGGATGGTTGCTCAGACGACGAGTATTCATGTCACGACAATTCCTCCTAGCACATTGTGAAATCCGACTTTTCGTCACTATTTCATATCCCTTGGCAGGCGCACCAATGGGATGTCAGTTGTTTGCTTTGAACCCTTCGTGAAACAAGACATTACCTTGCGGAATATTTCCAGCAAATGATAACGCCAAGAACACTTCCCGGGGAACACCTTCGTGGACCAGACTATCAACATTTTCAAACCCAAATTGTCGATAGTATTCTGGGTGTCCGACCAGGCAGCAACCTTTAGCTTTGAGATGTTTCAGGCGAGATAATCCTTCTTGAACAAGTAATTTCCCAATGCCCTTGCGTTGAAAATCTGGATGCACTGAAACGGGGCCAAGTCCATACCAATCCGTGCTGCCATCTGTTATTTCTACTGGAGAAAAAGCAATATGTCCGACAACAATGCCATCCACCTCTGCGACTAATGACACGCTTAAGGCTTTTGCTGACCGGAGCGCCTCAATGATAAATTGCTCCGTCTGATTACTCATCTCCATTGTTTCGAATGCTGCGATAGTAACCTCGGAGATGGCGCCATAGTCATCGCTCTTCTCTTCTCTAATTAAAGTACCCTGTATCTTCATTGTAGTCTTCTCATCAAGATTTCATTTCTTCAATGCCGCCTTAAAATTGGCAAAAGACACGTTTCGCTGATGCTACCCGGCCCACACGATTTCCAGCACATCGTCAATCGACCGAAAGTGCCTGTAAAATTGTAATCTGCTGATACCCAGGCTTTTGCACACATCCACCACCCTTGTATTTTCGAAGCCTCTGTTTTGAAAAATAGTGGCAGCGGTTTCAACAATTCGTGACTGTAGTTTAGCTTTTGACATCTGCCTGTTGTTCTCGAATATGGAATGCAGTTTCATTTTTTTATTCCAGTTCAACAAGCGCCTTCTTTCACATTCTTCCCATACTTCTCTCTGCTGCTCTCTGATAACACAATCGATATAAAGGAAATTCATTTTACCCGACTCCCAATTTATTGGTTTCATGTCAGAAAAAATCATTCTTAATTCTAGGCAAAAGGGTGTCCATGAAATCGTTCTTTTGACCTTTTAAATTTGGGGCATAGGTTTCTAGGGTGAGGCGACGAGGACGAGCACCACTGCCCACAGCCATAGTCTCGCCGGTTACTGTGGATGGTTTGCCTGCAGTGGGGACAGTACCTGGTTATCTCATCCTGGAAAAATTCAACGTAATGCCCGCAGGTTTCGCATTTGACGTCGAAAATCGCATCAGTGCCCCAATCCTGTGTGTTGTTGCCGCAACATTTTCGCATGTCATTACCTCCTCAATCACTTTGTCGTCCCGTTTCTGCAGATTCTGCCAATGCGCAGGGTCAAGGGCAGGATTAGAATCCGGGAGTGTATTCCATCCTGACAAATAGAAGATACAAATAATTGGCATTATTAATAGTGCCAATTTTTTAAATTTATGATAATGACAATTTAATAATTAGCTGATTATATCAGGTATTATGGTCAATTTTTCTAAATATCAATAATGACAATTGGGTGATATAATGAGAATGGCCATTGATCAAGAATCGAGTGTGCCTATTTACCAGCAGATCGTAGACTATTTTTCCCATGCCATTTTATCCGGCCATTTTGAAACCGAACTGCGTCTGCCTTCCATCAGGAAATTGTCTTCTGATCTGGGGGTAAGCAAGATTACCGTCGAAAACGCTTACGCCAGACTCGAGGCGGAAGGACTGGTAGGAAGCCGCGTTGGAAGCGGTACTTTTGTACTGCCGATTTACGATACGCAACTGATAGACGGTGCTGAAGAAAGCCCAACATGGCCGGTATGGCAGCAGCAGCCTATCACTAGCTTTCAGCGCACCGTTCTAGAAAACGCCTATCCTCTGGCAGGGGCTAGTATTGGGGCGCAAGACACTATTAACTTCTCCAGTGGAATAGGTGATCCAAACTTGTTTCCGGTAAATGATTTTGGCCGGGTTATGCAGCGGATTATCAGGAGGGATGGAGTGGAAGGGCTGTCATATGGTGAGTTCAACGGTTACCTGCCTTTAAGAAGGACTATCTGCCAGATAATGGCAAGTAACGGAATGGCGATCAGCTCTGATAACATTCTTATCACAACCGGCTCTCAGCAGGCGATCAGCCTCGTTGCCCAGGCTCTTCTTAAAAACGGGGACAATGTAATTGTTGAAAAAACAACCTACAACGGGGCGCTCGGCCTCTTTGAAGCGCTGCACATCAACCCGATTGGAATTGCGGTTGACGATCAGGGAATGTGCGTTGAACAACTTGAGCCGCTTCTCCAGACCTATCATCCGAAACTGATCTATACCATTCCAACCTTTCAGAACCCATCCGGAGTCTGTATGAACGGCTCTCGAAGGCGAATGCTTGTGGAATTGTCCCGACGCTACAATGTTCCGATCCTCGAAGATGATTATATCGGTGATCTCCGCTATGAAGGGGTCGCTCTGCCGCCGCTTAAATCGATAGATACTGCCGGTAATGTCATTTATGTATCGACCTTTTCCAAAATACTTATGCCGGATTTACGAATCGGATTTCTTGCTGCCATGGGCCCCATATACGACAGGCTGGTCAGCCTCAAGTGCCTGAATGATCTGGCCACCCCCAATCTGTCGCAACGATCTCTCAATGCGTACCTATCCGTCGGCAGTTACCAGTCCCACCTGCGGAAATTGACCAGGATTTACAAAAAGAGAAGAGATGTCATGGTCGGCGCAATTACAAAGTATCTCGGTAGCCAGGTGGAGTTCCAGATACCTCAGGGAGGGCTCTTTTTGTGGCTATCCCTTAAGCGACCACTCCCTGCCGAGGAGCTTTTCAAAAGGTGCTTTGAAGAAGGAGTGAGTTATGTGCCCGGGAATAGGTACCTGATCGATAAATCAGATTATGAGCACAATTTACGATTGAATTTTGCCTATCAGCCCGAAGAGGCAATTTACAAGGGGATAGAAAGAATCGGCAAAGTGCTGGGAAGTTTCTAGCAGGAGGTCAATATCACGGAGAACTCTCACTTTCATGGCCTGAATTCTGGGGGAAATGTCAAATTCTGCAATATCTTGTGAAATACTCCTCCTGATATGTACAACAGAGATGCTCAAAAATTACCTAGAATCTTACGTTGGTGGGTAACTTTGATGTACTCTAGGATAATACGAGCTCGCTGTTCCTCAACTGATCATGAAGAACTGAACCGCTCCGCTCTGTTGCGCGGAAACAACAATCACACCTGTTGTCGGTGATAGAAACACCCCAGCATATCTAGCACCTCCCTCATAAGCAATTTTGCCATACCTGCCTATCTGGTAGATAGGGAAGATCAGCAGTTTTCCTATTCATTCAACCAGGGATGCAGATCATGTCAAATCCAGTCAAAGGTAAATTCTTCGAACAGATGGAATTCTTCGGTCTCAGCTAAGAGATCCAGAGGGGCTGCATCAGTGGAGTCAGATCTTTGGCTAAGCATTACACTATGTCCCCGAAACATCTGAGTGACGATCAGGTCTGGAACTATTTTAGCCATCTGCTGGTTGAGAAGAAACTGGTCTGGTCATCGTGTAAAAAATAATGCTTAAATCAAGCATCACTTTTTTCTTGACGACAGTAGCCAAAAGATCTATTTTAAAATGACCGACCGGTCAGTCAAAATAAAACAGGAGAAATAATGTCACCCAAAATCGTTAATAAAGCAGAAAAACGAAGAGAGATTGGTCAGCGTGCGCTCGCCTGCTTTGCTCGGGAAGGTGCTGTTGTAACCTCTATGAGCCAGATAGCTCGAGCCGTGGGCGTCGGGAAAGGCACCCTTTACGAATACTTTCGCTCAAAAGAGGAACTGATAACGTATGCAATGGAGCTCTACGTTGAAGCGATTGAAGAGCAGGTAAGCAGAATGCTCGATGGTATAGCAGACCCGAAAGAACGCTTGCGTTTTTATGCAATCAGTGTTGCGGAGCATATCATCGATGATCCGAAAACAGCAGGGGTTATGCTTGCCATCTTTCAACTCCTTATTTCAGACCAGAGTAACAATCAACCTGCCGCACTAAAAGGGATGTTCAGGCAAGCCCGGCAGACGATAACCTCCATTCTCAGAGAGGGCGCCGAAAACAACATATTCACGGAAAAAGCCGGCAGGGAGGCTGAGACGATAGCCATCAATTGTATTGCTATTGTCGATGGTCTTTGGATGCACGCAATGGCAAGTGGCGACATCGACCTGAAGCACCAGATCAACCATTACTTAGATGGTCTGTATCGCTTAATAGAAGCGGAAACGGTATGAGATGGAGCTCTGGAAAACAAAATTTCCAGTGGTCAACCATGCTTGGCATGATTTGCAGATCACACGAAAAGAAATTCACAAATAATTAAAATGCAAGGAGTGATACAATGAATGTACTTATCATCAACGGAAGTCCACGGAAAACCGGAAGCACCACAACTATCACCAACGCCTTTGGCGAAGTGGCTGCGGCACATGGCGCAACCGTTCGCACTTACAACCTCAACGACATGCGGGACATCCGAGGCTGTCAGTCATGCACGAAGTGTTGGACAACGGGTAGCTGTGCGTTGCAGGACGACTTCGCTCTGCCCCTGGCAGACCATAACTGGGCCGACATCATCGTTTGGGCAACGCCCGTTTATATGGATGACATGAGTGGCATTCTCAAGCTGTTTACTGACAGGATGTTCAGCAATGTGAAACCAGAATACTACAGCGACTTCATCCCGATACACGGACGGTTGGGACCTGGAAAGCAGTTCGTGCTGATCCAGACCCAAGCTGCGCCTGCGGATATGTATGAAGCTCTTTTTAAGAAGTGTGCGACCATAATGCGGGATTGTGGCGTCGAGGATTCCCGCTGGCTGCATTGTGCTGGCTTGTGGGTGCAAGACATGGAAGGCCAAGCAGAGCGCCTCCAGAGCTACAAGAAGCAGGCTCGAGAACTGGCTCGTGAGGTCTGCAAAGGCAAAGAGTTATCTCCTATAGCGGTGACAATCTAGTATATTTTTTTACGCGGGATCATATGCATAAATATCGACCGAGTAAGACATTATACAAAGTTGCTCTCAATATTTTCACGCCTTTTAGTGTGGGCACGGCTACAAATTCCAGTGAAGTTGAAACGTCGAAGATGATAAGCAATGAGAGAGAGTTGCATGCTTAAATGTACCGGCAACAAAACCCGGGAGAGGGGTGCTGATTCGATTTTTGACATCGAGTGTGAATCTTATGGGCAGCTCGTAGAATTTTTCATGGATGAGATAACCAGACCTTTTATCAAGTGCAGGTGAACATATGAGGTCAAAACTATTTATCGCCTGCCTGATCAATCTCCTGGCGGTTTCAACCGTGTTTATGACCCAGCCGATATTTGCTGATCTTGCCACCTCTTTTGCGGTCGATCTCACCAAGGCGCGATATTCGTTCAGCGTTGTTTCACTGTTTTATACCGTCTCATTCTTTTTTCTGGGACCTGCCGCTGACAAATTCGATTTAACCAAAATGGCATGTACCGGCACGCTTCTGTTATCTTCTGCGGTTCTATTTTCGTCTTGCACTGACAATTTCAGTTTGTTTCTCGTCGGTATGGCTTTTGTCGGAATTGGAGCCGCCATGGTCCCGGCATCGATGTTTCCCTACATAGCGAAGATATCCCCTCAGCATAAGACCGGGGTGAATATGGGGACCATTGTGGCCTCAGGCACGCTGGGCGTCATTTTCGGTAGAGTTTCAATGGGCATTCAGACGGCAGCTGTTGGCTGGCAATACTCCTTCAGGTCTGTCGCACTTGTTCTGCTGGTTCTGTCCGTGGTGAGTTTTCTCGTCCTCGTTAGAAATAATGATCTGAAACCGGATAATCGTCAAAAGTTACCTCAGTTATTCGCCAATTCGCTACGGTTGTTGTTCGATCGCCGAGTCCTGGCGCTGCTGCTGACCGGGTTCTTTCTGTTTATCGGTTTTCTCGGGATGGTTACCTTCCTGACCTACAGGCTTGCAGCTCCTCCTTTCAACTTTTCATCGGGTGAGATCGGCTGGATCAGTTTTGCCGGCATTACAGCTCTGATCGCACCTTTTGCCGGCAGTCTCTCCCAGAAAACCGGAACCAGCAAAATCGTGCTAATGGGCTTATTGATGTGCTTTTTGTCTTTGCAGCTCATGGGTTGGTTCACGTCTACTACCTTGACCGCATTGGGTCTGCTCTTGCTTTTTCTGGGAGTCTATATCGTTCAGCCGCTGGTGTTTCTCAAAATCGGGGAGAGTGTTTCCAGAGATTCACTGGGCAGTGCCTCATCTATGTACATTTTTTTCTGTATAGGTGGCGGTAGCCTTTCTTCTATATTTTTAGGCCCTGTCTGGCAGTCATATGGATGGACTGGCATAACCACTACCTCTTCCATTGCATTGCTGGCATCTCTGTTGATCATGTCGGTCATCGCTTTGAGAGAGAAGATATCGTGAAATCGATAGTTCCATAGTAAGAATGAGTGGATACACAACAAGGGAGGATCAAGAAATGACATTTGCTGAACTTCTGATAAATCGGCGCTCCGTGAGAAAGTACAAGGATACTCCAGTGTCCAGCGAAGTCGTCAGGGAGCTGATCAGAGAAAGTACCTTTGCACCAAACGCAGGGAATGAACAGCCGTGGAAATTTATCATTGTTAACGACAGCCACTGGCTGAAAAAAATTTCTGATGAAAGCAAGAAAAATATCCTTGCCCGCATTGCCGCCGATCCAGATGATTATGCCCACAAATACAAAGGGATGCTGCAAAATGAATCTTTCAATGTTTTCTACAATGCGCCCTGCCTGGTGATGATCCTTGGGCTTTCATCCCTTAAGAATTTGTATGTTGATTGTGCATTAGCGGCCAGCTATTTCATGCTGGCAGCAGCATCCAGAGGTATGGGGACCTGCTGGGTAAACCTTGGAACTGAAATACATGACCCAGACATGCTAAGAGAGCTTGGGATACCAGATAATCATACAATCGTGGCACCAATCGCCCTGGGATATCCGGAAAAAATCTCTTCTGCCCCAAAGCGAAGGGAACCGGAAATCTTAAGAATTATCACATGATAATATCATTGCAACATTACTTGTGTTTCTGATGTTGTGAGTAAGACAAGTATGTGGTAAAGGTCGATAGAATAGGGTTATCAATAGTTGCACACCAGCGGCACTTCCACCTCCATCAGAATCTATTGCAATTATTGATAACCCTATTCTATTTAACCAATCACCTGAGAACGTTTTCGAGCTTGGCCCTGATAGTTATAGCTTCCTGGCAACTGGGCTGCGCTAGGTTACCTAACGCCTTTATCAGTGAGAGTTCAATGGCTTTTAAAGACTATAAAGAAACAGTTATCGGCAGGAAGATTGTTGGTATGGAGATGACGCATCCGGGTGAATCAGGCTTCGCTATCATGCGTAATTCAGTGCCAGCCTACACGTCCCGCATCATGCTCACGGAACTGGCAGAAAAAAGTCTGGACCTGCAATACTACATATGGGAGGCGGACGCTACCGGTCGGATTTTTGCGGACCGTTTAATCCGCGCAGCCGACCGCGGGGTCAGGGTCCGTATTCTGGTAGATGACATGAACCTCTCCGACAGTGACGCGACCATTGCCTCACTGGACGCCCATCAGCATATTGAGATCCGTATCTTCAACCCGTTTTCTCACCGCAGCAAACGGTATCTTGATTTTCTTACCGATCTGAAACGGGTCAATCACCGCATGCACAATAAGATCATGGTCATGGACAACACCCTGGCAATCGTTGGTGGCCGCAATATAGGTAATCACTATTTTGGGGTCGATACCCAGGCCAACTTTCGAGACCTTGATATTGCAGCGGCGGGCCCGGTGGTGCGTGAGGTTTCCAGCACGTTTGACAGGTTCTGGAACAGCGACTGGTCGGTGCCGATCAAGACACTCGTGGATAGACCGTATACGCAGGAAGATCTGCAGACTGCGATAAGTGTAATGCGCAAGAAAATTGAAGAGCACGACTACCCATATCCGTTGGACGAGGATGTTGCCGATCTGATGTCGGAGCTGGAAAATATCCTTGACGACCTAATCTGGGCTCCGGGAACAGTCATCTGGGATGACCCAGAAGATATCGATGCACAGCCGGGAGATGATAATATTGACAGGAAATTTTACGAAAAGATGGCAACACTCAGCACTGAGATGCTGGTCGAGTCGGCTTATTTCGTCACCCGCGAACGTGGAGTTGAAACCGCACGGAAACTTATTGATCGAGGAGTAAGAATTCGTGTACTGACTAATTCGCTGCTTTCCAATGACGTCTTGGCAGCTCATGCGGGTTACGCGAAAAATCGAACCGAACTTGTGAAAAATGGTTTGGAGCTCTATGAGTTGCGGCCTGACGCCGGAACTATCAGAAACTCCGGTAGACAATCAATCGTGTCAGCCGAATCCATGGCTGCACTGCATACCAAAGCCCTGGTGTTCGATCGCGAATCGGTTTTTATCGGCAGTTTCAATTTAGATCCCCGCTCCGCCAACATAAACACTGAGGCCGGCTTGTATGTTGAGAGTCCAGAACTTGCTCAAGAGGTAATAGCCTTTCTAGACGAGGGAGTCACACTGGAAAATAGTTACCGGGTAACGCTTGATGAGAAAGGTGATTTGGTCTGGATCACAGAGATTGAAGGTAAAGAGGTGCGTTACACTAAGGACCCTGAAAGCAGTTTCTGGCAGCGATTTATGTCGGGTTTTATTCAGATGCTGCCGGTCCAAGGGCAATTATAGCAGTTTTTAGGGCAAAAAATTATATAATAGATTGAATATACATACTCACAAAGGTTCGTCATTGAATTTAATATTGCCAAATCGAATGTAATCTTTTTCGTTTTACTCTGTAGCGCAAGCTTCTTCCTAAACTCTTTCTTCGGAGTAATTCTCAGCTAATTGACAGTGCCGAGGACAATCTCTCAGCCAGGCAATTTATCGGAGTCGATATAGATAGGTAAGGTAAAGAATGCAGCTGTCTTTAAAAGCTAAAGTTTCCTCTTGTAACCTCTGAATATGCTGAACAATGCTGTATACATGCTTTTCATTAGCCCCAGATACCGTACAACGTGGAAACGACAAAAGCGTTTATCAGATCAATAAAAAAAGCACCAACAAGTGGAATAACGAGAAATGCCGTGGATGACGGGCCGAATTTCTGGCTCAAAGCATCCATATTGGCAACAGCGGTTGGTGTAGCCCCCAAGTTCAAACCGACAAAACCCGAAGAGATTATTGCGGCGTCATAGTTTTGTTTCAAAATACGGAACAAGACAAAGTAGGCCAGTAATAGAACCATGGCAACCTGCGTTATTAAAACGATAAGCAATGGTCCCGCAACAGCCGCCAACGTCCACAACTCCAAAGACATCAGGGCACGTACCAGAAATATGCTCAATGATAATTCTGCGATCAGGCGTATTGCAGGAGAATGAGTTGGCCACTCTATCCGAGGCAGGACAACGGGGCCCAGGTTACCGATTATGATTCCAGCAAATAGCGATGTAACAAACTGAGGGAGTTTAATGCCTAGGTGGTGGAGGGCAGTGTTGAGTTGCCCGCCAATTCCTATTGCCAGAGCAATAACCAGCACCGATGCAAAAAACTGTGGTACATCGATGCGGCCTTTCTTTTCTTCATCGGCGGATAGGGTGAGATCAGATACGGCTTTGGGATCAGGCTGCAATTTATAACGCAGAATCAAAAAACGTCCAAAAGGGCTGCCGAAAATTCCGCCTGCTACAAGGCCAAATGTCGCAGAGGCCAGTCCGATGGTACCTGCCGCTTGGGCGCTGCCCGCGAACAGCGGCGCCCATGCCGCTGCAGTTCCATGACCGCCGACAAGAGCAACTGACCCTGCCATGATTCCAGCTGCCGGAGGGGCGCCGAATAGTTTGGCGTATCCAAGACCGATTATATTTTGTGCAATTACGGAAGTCATACAGACACACAAGGTAAAGACCAGTGTGAGCCCTCCCGCCTTCAAGTCACTCAGACGAGCATTAAGACCAATGGTGGTAAAGAAGGTCAGCATTGCAAGCTCACCCGCCGTAAAGGAGATCAATACTGATCCCCACTGACGCAGGACGGTTACACCAACCGCCACGACAATTCCACCGACAACTGCCTCTGGAATGCGGAATCGGTCTAGAACACCAATTCTGTTAACCAGCATACGTCCCAGGAAATAGGCAATGATGGCGATAACAAGGGATTGATTGGCATCGAGGATGATTTCAGACATTCCCACGTCTCTCTCTTTTTACAAATTCTCAAACGGCAGGATGAATTTCAAAACTTTCAACGGACAAATCATCCAAAATTTCTCCGGGTCGTATCACCTAAACGGAGCGCTGCCCGTCGTTTGCGTGCCCTACCTGCTTCGAGTCTCTGATGGTCGTTGCACTAATGTTCGATTTAAGGCGTGCGACAAGCTAAAAAGTATATCACCCCAATCTTTATATGAGTCCAGATTTTCTCATGTCTTTGATAATGATCTCGGTATTCTCTTTTATGACGCTTGTCGGTGAGGTTGGATTGAAACTTCTGGTAGCGCCAGCCCATATCATATTGCCTGAACGAGTTGAAAATACGACTGTTTCCAGTTTTACAATGGTATCAGTTGCGGTGTATCCAGGCGTGCTGATGTAGCGATGCGACATACCATAATAGCTATAGAATCCCTTCCCATAGCCGAATACGGGTTCATATTCATAGGTGGGTGGTACATAACGTTGGTTTTTTTCTACGCTCACAAGCCGAGCGATTATGGCAGCATCCGCACCTACATTATTAACGGCTGAACGGATCGCTCTCTCTGAGTATGCGTCGGAGTCGGAAATTACGAGATGGGCAGCGATACCTGCAATCCCTTCCTCCTCCAGTTGTTCGGCAAAGTGAGTTTCATATGCCCTGCGGTTGATATCGTTTTTTATAACACCGACGATCAATATCTTTTGAATGGGCAACTCATTGAAATTCGGATCGCTCCAGCTGGTTACCAGTTTTGTTGTGGAACATCCTGAAAAGAGCAAATTAATCAGGAGCACAACCCAAAAGCAATGCATCATTCGTTTTAGGGACACAGCAGCACCTTTTTATCAATAGACTAAGCTCAAATTTTCAAAACCTCTGGTGCAATTAGGACAATGCAACAATCTTGACGAAAGATATGGCAAGGCTCAAACAACGTATGACAACCATTCGAGATTTCCATCGCACCTCTGCGTTTTTTGTTAAGCAGATGTTCTACCTGAGTCAGATCGAAAATAAACCGCACATAAGACCTTTGCAGTTTCCATCTTTAATTATGTCATTTTATAGTTTGCTCCTTTGCTTCGCCTCACACGTGAGCCGTGCTAGTTTGCAGGATTCGGTCCGTATAAACCAACGCCCAATTCACCGGCAATCTGTCTAATCGCGCGCATGGCACGGATGCTGTTTCCAGGCCCGTTAAGTCGCGGAGAAAATGCAGCAATGGCAAATTGCCCCGGCACAACTGACACAATACCGCCGCCAACGCCAGTCTTGGATGGCAAGCCCGCATTGAACATCCATTCACCTGACTCGTCATAAAATCCGGCTGACGCCATGATGGCCAGCAGTTCTGGAACGTGTTCAGCAGGCAGCATGCGCTTGCCGGTGATCGGGTTAACCCCGGCGTTTGCCAGTGTTGCCCCCATTATGCCAAGATTTTTGGTATTCACCCCGATCGAGCACTGACGGGTATAAACTCGAAGAGATTCCTCGGGATCGGCGTACAGTCGCTCGTAGTTGTAGAGCAAATTGGCAATGGCACGGTTGCTCCAGGCCGTCTCGTACTCGGAGTTATACACCTCCTCCAAAACCGACAGCTTCTCTCCGGCAAATCCTTCGATGTTCTCGTTCACCAGATTCCAGCGCTGCTCCTCTGAGTCTGCCTGCACCAAGCTTACCGCAGCAATTGCTCCGGCATTGACCATTGGGTTGACCGATCGTTGCTCGTACATTTCAAGGGCAATTTTGGAGTTAAACGGCATACCGGTAGGTTCGACCCCGATCTTCTCACGTATCGCCTCAGGGCCTTGCTGGGCCATGATGAGTGCTGCAGTAAATGGTTTTGATACGGACTGTATTGAAAAACGATAGTCAATATCGCCTGCACTGAAGATTTTGCCATCCTTGGTCGCTATCACCACGCCAAACAACTCGCTGGGCACGGTAGCCAGGATGGGGATGTAGTCGGCGTTGGCGCCCTCCTTCACATCCTTGAAAGCTTCGTACGCCTTATCAACTGCATTTTGCAGATCTTCGTCAGAAAACATTTCCGAAAATGCGTGAAGAGGCCAAACCAGCAGGATAGTAAGCGCCAGCAGAGCCGATACGAACGGTGTGTGCTTAGATGACCTGTTCATAATCTCATCTCCTTCTCATAGATATTCTCGATCCTTATTTAGAGAGCCCGAATGATTTACTGAAGTTCCACTTGGCCGACACCTGGACCCGAAAGTCATCAGAGCTGAAACCATCGTTGTAGTTATCACGCTTGGCCCACTGGAGTTCAGGACCGACGAAAAAGTTCGGCACTGGATGCCAGAGAATGTTGGTTAAGGCGTACTGCCCTCTCTTAAACGAGCTATCGGTCTGGCCGTTGGTTACATCATTATCCTGGAAGGAATAACCGATCGTGCTCGTCCATTTCTCACTCCAGTTGAGGTCCAGGAAGGCGACAAGGCCAAAAATGGGGATAGCCTCTCCGCCTGTGGGCAGGCCTGCCTGTTCAACCACGCCAATATCAACACTGGCGTCGTTCATGTAGTTCTGGATGCCCTCACCGTAGACAAGCGAACCGCGCAGTACATGGCGCCCAATCTTGTAATTGCTGCTGAGGTTCAAGCCCCAACCGAGTTCGTCGCCGCTGAGGTCAAATTCGTCGTTGTTGGTGTCGGTCCATTTAATCTGCCGGAGAATCCCCGCCAGTTGGACATGGCCCCAATCCTGTGCATAGCGGAAATGAGCGGCCAAGTCCGGCAGCTCGAAGTCACCACTGACCCCCTCCAGCTCGACAAAGTCGGAGAACTTGCCGCCATCGCCACTGGCTCCAGGGCGCTCGAGCGAAATGGCAAACCGGGAATCGCCCTCCGACCAGGGAGTCCAGCGCGCCTGGACATTGCGATAGAAGACCATACCGTTGGGGCCCCAATATTCGATGGAATTAGGAAATACATCGATATCCATAAAGGTGCTCCAGTACTGACCAGCGCCGAACTGGCCTAATTCGCCCCAGGCATGACGCAGGCGAAAGGTGGTCTGGCCGGCATCAGCACCCGTGCCGAACAACTCAAACTCGAATATGGTTTTTAGGTCGCCATAGCTGGTTGGGGTTGCTGTTTTTACCCCCAACCGACTCTGGCGGACACTGGCAAAAAAGTTGCCGTCATCGCCAAATTCGTTTTCAAAAGACGGCAGCTTCGTCGGGCGCACGACGTCATACCAGTCAGGATCGTTCTGGTTGAACTGGTATCCCATGTCGAGCATGGTATGGCCGTAAATTTCCATGACAGTTCCTGAGGGATCCTCGACTTCAGGTACTGGAGCAGGGGCAGCAGCCATCGTTTTCGGAACTTGTTCAATCTGATTTTTAAGTAGCGCATTCTGTTTTTTCAACTCGTCGATCTCGGCTTGCTGCTGTTTGATAATGCGCCACATCTCTTCTAACGGCGGTGGTGAATCCTGGGCTAGCGCGAAGCTTGCGGGTAGAAGCGCTACCGACAATAGCCAGGTGAGTATCGACACCCAATAAATATGAGATCTTGCACCCATGTCTCACTCCTTTTGAATAGGTTCTGTAGCTTTAGGCTATTCCGTTTATTCCACATTATGTTGAAGGAAGATTATTTCTCTCCAACAATCCTCCTGCTATTCCCGCCTACATTTTGGGTAGAGCGTAACCAGAGGCCGGTGACCACTTGGGTGGTTGCTTGGGTTGGTTATTATTTGCTGCTTCCCAGGCCCTGACGTCTTTGCGGGCCTGGTCAAATATCCGCTCATAGTTTTCTTTGGTGATCTTCTCTTTTGCTTCCGGGGTCAGCAACTCCCACACTGGATCCCAGAGATGATAGACAGACGTTGATGCATCCAGCGACTGTGGGGCAACGTTGTCCGTGCCAAACAGAAAACGATCAGGGTATTTGTTAAACATCTCTGCCGTGCGCTTCACCGTCTCTGGGCTTTCGGTGGCATACTTGGCCACTTCGTCCCAGGAAATATCCATGTACACATGTTTTAGAGAAGGTGCGGTGCAGATCTTTTCGGCAATGGCAATTTGCTCCGGCAATGGTCTCACCACGCGGCCAAGACCGACATGGGCCCAGATAATCGTCGTGTCTTGGTGCCGCTCGAACAGTTTTTTCAACTGCTGCAGCATATAGGGCTCCTGGCCGCTTTTGGGAAACGGCATATTGATATCGTTGTGCAGAATAATGGGAAGCCCAGCC
>JAHEER010000181.1 GCA_024640625.1 Desulfobulbaceae bacterium | reverse complement strand
GATGCGTCGCTATTCCCGTTGTTACCTTTTCCTTTTCCTCCAATGGTATCTGAGACAACGCTATCGGCTGCAACGCTGGTTCCAGTCAGGCCAATCCATTTCTTTGAATTTCCTTTCTGTTTGGTTGATTTCTCATTTCTGATTCGAACATTATTTTCATGTCGGTTTCTTTTTGTAACTTCTGCGATCTCGGCATTAAGAGGAATAGCCTCAGGATCAGGAGGAAGTAGATCATCTTCGGGAAGTGCAGCATGTAATTTCTTAAAATGCCCATGGCCAATGAATTTAGGATGAACATCATAATATCGTGCTATCTGTCCCCAGCCCATTTGCTTTTTACGCAACATCTCGATTTCGGCTACTCTTTGTCCGGTTAGTTCTGCCAATTGATTCTTAAACGAATTTTCATAGGCAAGTTGAAACTCATCATTGTATCTATCATTATAAACCTGATCATATTTTTCGTTGTAAGTTGTTTCATAGACCTGATCATATTTTTCGTTGTAGGTTGCTCCATAGACCTGATTGTACTCTTTGTCGTATATAGAGTTATAGACCTCATTGTATTCATTATTATAGGCTTCATTGTACTTAGCTTGATATTCATCTGGATCCTCAAATCCATTGGCAGCGGCTAATCCTGCTTCTTTTGCTGCTGCTTCTGCCTCTATTTTTGCTGCTTCTTTCGCTGCTGTTTCTGCTGCTTCTTTGGCTGCTGTTTCCGCGCCCTCTTTTGCTGCTGTTTCTGCCGCTTTTTTTGCTTCCACTTCTGCGTCTGCTGCTATGTTTGCTGCTTCTCCATCTGCAGCCTCTTGCGCTGCTGCTGTTGCTTTTTCTGATATTGGCTCCTCATCATAATCTGAGTTCGCTGCAATATTGGCTGCATGCTGGGCCTGAGACGCATTTTGGAAACTTGGTGTCTCATATTCCATTGCATCAGGGACTTCTTCATCAGCATAAACCGCAACCGGGCTTACCAGACACATAGCTGTCGTCAGAATAAACAAATCTTTCCATACGTTCATATTGAAACCTCCCTCTCTTGTTCTGTCATTGGGCGACCAAATAAAAGCAGCCCTTCCGTGAGTTCAACAGCTGGCTGGCCATCCTTTACCGGCATGGTTTCGGGCACGTCAAACCAGCTGAGCCTCACCCGGTCTTTTATGTGTTTATCACTCATTTGCACGATCATCTTTTTAATCTCTAAAGCCCTGTACCTGGCCGCTTCCCGATCATTTTCGATAAACACCACTACCTCGAGATTCAAACGTTCATCCCGTTCCAGGATCAATGCCAGCGGAACAAGTTCTTCCTGGCGAATATCCATTGGCAACGATTCATCAAGCAGTGCCTGCTGGTTTAGAATTATCTTTTGAGGCCCGACCCGATAGGTGCGAAACGAATAATCCTGGTACCCATTGAGTCTTTTTACGGCTCTGAACGGTTTGGTTCCCATCCGGTTATCCTGCAGGAAGGAACGCCAGGAATTAATCTCTTCGGGAACCTGGCCAAGGGCGCGATAAATCAGTCCACTGTTGTAGAGTGCGACGGGATCATTGGGCGACAAGGCCAATACAGCCTGATAGGCACCCAGAGCTTCCTGGTAATTTTTGTCGCTCAGATAGTTGTGGCCCAGGTTGATGAGCAGCGGAATGTTCTTCGGATCAACGTCAAGGCCCCTTAGATAGCTGCGCCGCTCCCCTTCATTGTCCCCGCTGGCCCAGTGCCCCACCCCTTCCCAATAGGCAATCTCAGGGTTCTGCGGATCAAGCAGCGCCGCCCGCCGCAGAAAGGCTAGAGCCTGCGCTTCGCTGTTGTCCGCCTGCAGCAGACCGCGGCCGATCATATAGGCAGACTTTGGATTCTCCAATGTCTCCGGCTGAATTTGTGGCTCAGAATTGGTATTGGCGGCAATCGGCACAGGTTTATCCTGAGATAGTTGACCCAGAACAAACGATCCCACGATCAGCAGTGCAACTCCAAAAGCGTAGATCGGCCTGAAAGAGATGGTCTGTGACTGCGACACATAATTCCAGACAAGACTTATCAGCGATGGTTTTGGCGATGCAATGCGAGCCATTACCCTGTCTGTCAGATCAGCCGGGACCTCCTTGAGCGGCAGTTCCTGCAATTGCTCAATCAGGTCTTGTTCTGTGCTGTTAAGAGGATTCGTTGCCATCTTCCTAGTTTTTCAGTTTCTGACCAAGTTCATCCAGCGCCCGTTTCAGCCGCATTTTCACCGCACTTTCGCTAATTTTAAATATCTCGGCAATTTCCTTGATCGAACGGTCGTGCCGGTATTTCAACAGCACCATTTCGCGGCGGTCTTCGGCAAGCATTCCAAGGGCTGCAATGAGTCCCCTTGCCTGCTGGTCAGCCTCAAGGAGGCGTTCCGGCTGGGTCGTTTCGTGAGCACTGCTTTCCTTTGCGAATGTATCGATGGTTTGTTCTCGTTTGCTTCTTTTTCTGGCCCAGTCTCGTGCATAATTAAGTGCCAGGGTATAGAGCCAGGCAAAAAAGCTGTGCTGCTTTCTGTATTGTCCCAGTCTCTCAAAAGCCCTGCAGAAAACATCCTGGGCCATATCCGCAGCATCCTCAGTGGAGCCGCAGTAACGATACATCAGGTTGTATATCTGGATCTTGTAACGCTCGACAATAACTGCGAAGGCATCGCTATCGCCTCCCCGAATGTTATCGACAAGTGTGTCGTCAGAAATCTCCATAAACGTTATTGCTCTTTAGTTTAATAAACGTCTGCCAACAGGATTGGTCACAAAAAAAGCTGAAAAATAATCGGTTGGATAAACCTGAGCCTTATTTCGCGGTAACAAAAAAGCTGACCGACTCATCTATCGTCAGGTTTCTTTTCCTGATTGTCAGCTTGTGAGGCTCGGAAAACCAGCTGATACCAATTTTATCCGGCTCTATTGCTGGAAATTGGTCGACCAGGTAGCGCTTGATGGCGTGGGCTTTTTCTCGGGCCAGGTCCTTGTTGTTTTTCTGATAGACAACGATTTGCAGCGCCCCTTTATCAAAATTTTCAAAATTTGCGCCAATCACATTTAAAGATTCATGGCTGGATGCATCGAGAGTTGACGAGAACGGTTCAAACCAGATTTTTTCAATGGTAATTGTCCGTGCGCCAAGCCGATGATTACGGAAGGTGAAATCGCCAAGCACATTCAGGTAATCTGTGGCCTTACGTGCCATCGTACCCGAGGGATAGCGCCATACATATTCAAGCCAGCCGCGCCGTTCCTCCGGGGCTCTGCCCAGCTGATGCAGGATTAGAGCACGATTGTACAACGCAGCAGGGCTGTCCGGCCAGATAGCAAGTGCCTGTGAATAAAGGTCGAGAGCCTTCTCATACTCTTTTCTCTGAAGTTTAATGTGCCCCAAGTAAATCAAAGACTGCAGGTGATCATCATCAAGGTTCAGCGCCTCCATATAACTGGACTCTTCATTTTTGATATCATTAAGCCCGCCAAACGCCACCCCGGTCCAGAAATGATAGTCCGCATTCAGGGGATCGAGGTCTCGGGCTTTCTGGAGATGTTCGAGCGCCAATTTATAATCGTTGTCCTGCAGAAGAAATCGTCCGTAATAGTAATGAGCCAGGCCACTCTCAGGATTTTCCTGCACTTCCCTGGCGAAGCTCTCACGGCCCTTTTCATACTTGCCACTGGTGAGGTAATAGTCGCCTTTGAAAGTGTGTTCGACCGTTGTCCCGACATTTTTAATCACACAACCATTTAGCAGAATCACACAGAGCAAAGGAAATATGTTTCGCAACGATTTCATAATCTCGACCAGAAATTAATGTTGATTCATACTCGTATTAACCACAGCAGAACTCGTTTTCAGGCTATCACCGAAGTATGGTGAAGTTCAAATTTTTTCAGTCGATCCATAATAATTGCCAGCCGGGCAGTGATGGGCATATTCAAAGATATATTTTTGTAACTATTTGGGAACACTTCGTAATTAATCAAGAGTTTCCGCTCTTCCACTGTACTCCAGAGATTATGTCCTTATTAGTATCACCTATACCGACTGGAAGAAGGGTTTTATTTGTCGGGAAAATCAAAGAAACAACAAAACTACATCACAGGAGCTCAGTATGAGATATATTCGAAACGTCGCCTTGGGTGCGGTGGGAATCATGCTGCTGACGGCAGCGTCGGCGATCGCGTCCGCCCCGCCAAACGGCAGCGACGGCAGCCTCGAGTGGCGGACAGTGACAAGCATGGAACTGCCGGCCAAAGCACTAAATTTCAAGCGCTCGCTGGACGGCAAGTACCTGTTTGTCCTCACCGAGGATCAGAGAGTGCTCGTCTATGACCAGCGGAATAACCTGCAGGGCTCCATACCGGTCGACCCGGGCGTGACCGACCTGGACATTGCCCCCCAGGGTCAGCTTCTCTATCTGATCGACACCGAAAAACAGGTGACCACGACCATGGCCATCGATTTCATCGTCGATATCGACATCACCAATTCAGCCTTCAAAGGAGAAATCGACGCCCCGGTGACCATCGTCGTCTTCTCCGATTTTCAATGACCTTACTGCAAGCGGCTGGCGCCGCTCCTCGAACAGGTGTTCGAGAAAAACCCGGAAACAGTAAAAATTGCCTACAAACATCTGCCGCTGCGCAGCCACAATATGGCCCGACCGGCAGCGCTCGCCTCAATGGCAGCCAACGAACAGGGCAAATTCTGGGAGTATCATGACAAGCTCTTTGGTGAGCAGAAGATTGTCCCGGCATCGTTTGACCGCATCGCCACCGAGCTTGAACTGGATCTCGAAAAATTTAAGTCGGACATGAATTCACGGCAGTTACAACAGATCGTCGCCCAGGACACCGCCGATGCGGGCCAGCTCGGCGTGACCGGCACCCCGACCGTGTTTATCAACGGCTCCAAACTCAAGCAGCGCTCGCTGCAGGGGTTCCAGGCGCAGATTGATGCGGA